>CAYMHT010000174.1:0-2367 GCA_964390305.1 uncultured Anaerolineales bacterium | reverse complement strand
TTCGGCTGGACTCACGACGGGCAGACGGGGGTGGGTGGCGGGTGGACGAGAGACGCGTAGTCTCTCGGTTAAGAGCTGACCAGCCTATCACTGGAGCAGCTCAGGCGCCAGGTCGGCCGCGACGGGGAAGCTAACCTGGGTCCCAACCGACTGGATACTGATGGCGGCGATATGACTGGCTCGGCGCATCGCCTCGGTTGCAGGCTTTCCGGCAGCCAGGAAGTAAGCCAAGCTGCCCACGTACGCGTCGCCTGCACCAGTGGTGTCCACGGCATCGACCTTCTCGGAGGGCACGTGTGCGGTCTCGCTATCCGTGACCAGCAGACTCCCGCGTTCACCCAGGGTCAGTATCGCCGTACCTGCGCCCCGGCGCAGGAAGGTGCGAGCGGCGAGCTCCGCCTCGTGGAGCGTCTCCACGCCGATGCCGGCGAGGAGCTCTGCCTCGGACTCGTTTGGGCAGAAGATGTCGCTGAGACGGTAGCACTCGTCGGGGAGGTCCGGTCTTCCAGGGGCCGGGTTGAGGATCGTGCGGACGCCTTCCTGGCGGGCGACGCGGAGGGCAGCGACGGTGATCTCCACGGGGATCTCCAGTTGGCAGACCAAGATCTGAGACGCCGCGATGGTCGAGCGAGCTGCCTCGATCTCTTCTTCGGTCAGAAGGTCATTCGCCCCTGTCACGATGATTATGGCATTGCGGCCATCGGGGTCCACGGCAATAGGAGCGACCCCTGAGAACGCGTCGTCGGTGAAGAGCACGTGCTGAACGTCGATTCCCCAGGATTCGAAGTTCTCCAGCGTGTTCTCCCCAAAGACATCGCACCCCAGCTTGGTCACCATCGCGACGTCGCCCCCCAGCTTCGCAGCCATCACAGCCTGATTGGCGCCCTTGCCACCGTAGCCCATGTGGAAACGACTGCCATGCAGGGTCTCACCCATCCGGGGCAAGCGAGGAACGAAGCTGATCAGATCCAGGTTGGATGCGCCGACAACACAGATCTTGGGCCTGGTCATGGCGGACCTCCTCCTAGTTACCGTTCTTCCAGAGGGCCAGGTGGCGCTGGCGCCGTGCCGGGCCTGACCGGGCTGACTTGTCTCCATTGTATCACATCCGGAGCGGTTTGCCTCTAGCAAGAATGGGATACCCCTGAAATGCGTGCCGTCTGAGCCCGTCTTTGTTGTGATCCCATACCGGTGTCCCCCACCCCTGAATCGAAGCCTTGCGGAGGGTCGGCCCTCCGCAAGGCTCGCTGGTCAGTGGTCTGCAATCACGATGGGCAGGTAGACCTCCGTGTTGAAAGTCAGGGTGATGACCGTGCTATGTTCGATCACGATTGGGCTGTTGCATCGGGCTCCGTTTCGTCTCCATCGGAGCGCCGTTCGGAGATCCCGGCGGTGCGGCGGGCCTTGGGGTGACCCGCTGTGTGGCACGCGCGAGTCTCCCCCCCTTTTGATTCGCATGGTGCGCCAGCTGTCGCGGGACCCAACTGCTCGCCTCAAGGTCGAGGCGGTCTGTTTCAGAAGTGGGCTTTGAATGAAGCTTCCCCCTTCGAGTGCCTGCGCAAGAATCGAGAACAACCCGCCTGCGCGCTGAAGTAAACCTGTCCGGATTGCCAACACCTACTTCCCGATCAAGAATAGCAATGCTTCAGTCCAGGCTTGCGGGACTGCCGTTTGGTGGTTTGCTCCTTCAAGGATGGATACGTCCATCTTCAGTCGAGGATACCCTCTATCTCTCAGTCTGGTTGCCATCTCTTCGATGTCAGAAAGCCCCTCCTCCTGGCAGCCGGCGGTCATGAAGAGCCTGGCGGCCAGATCGCCGTGCTTCTGTGCATACTCCTTTTCGCATCTGAACAGCACGTGGTTGTCGTAATCCAGCGACGGACTGCCAGCGAAGTAGGCATCAAAGGTCTCCGGCCCAGTGAACAGGACGTATAAGCAGAACAATCCTCCGTAGGAGTATCCCGCGAGAGCCTTGAAGTCCGAGGTTCTGTAATCTCGCTCTATGACCGGCATCAACTCCTGCGCTATGAACTGATAGAAGCTCTCTGCGCCCCCGGATGCGACTCTGACGTCTCTCCCGAACCGTTTCTTAATCGCGTCCGCCCAATATCTCTCCACCTGTCCGTTTTCCGTGGGGGTCAGGTCGCGTGTTCGCCGGGCGGCCCAATCACCCAGGTCTCGTAGGTTCTGATAACCAATCCCGACGATGATTGATTCGGCTATGTGGTCCGCCGGGAACTCCAGAAATTGAGATATGTTCGCAACCAGCGGAAAGCCTCTATCAGCGTCAACGGCGTAGATAACAGGGTAGACTGTGTCGCTGGAAGCGTACGTGGATGGCAATTTCACGTCGATTCTATAGTCCTC
>CAYMHT010000173.1:1235-4851 GCA_964390305.1 uncultured Anaerolineales bacterium | reverse complement strand
ACCTTACGACCTGGTGCGAGCCTTACGGCTCACGGCGGGAGGTGGGCTAGTCTGTGGTGGTGAGGTGCTCCCAGGAGCCGCCGTTCGGGCCGAGCCGCCACACGCCACCGTCGAGGGCGCGGATGTACAGGTCGGAGTACCGGGCGTGGGAGGTGCGCTGGAGCGCTGTGCGGTAGCCGCGCTCCTGATCGACCGCCCAACCGACCCGCTCGCGGATGCCCGTCTCCTCTCGCCACAACAGGCCGAAGCCTCGCACGGGCTGGTACAGGCCCGCCGGCGGCTCAAGCTCGGGATCCACGGCCGGATCCCCTTCTTCCCACTCATCGGTATAGGGCTGCCACCTTGGATACTGGCCATCGTCGAAGAGCACGTAGATCAGACCCTCGGCGCGATTCCACAGCATGGTGCCGCGCTCGAACTGCTGCTCGGCCCCGTCCGTCACGGTGGCAGGCCCGGCCGGGCAGATATCGGGCGCCGGGCTGAAGAACCACTCGTCGGGGCAGCGGAGTTGAATCTGAACCGTTTCCTGAGCCACCAGCCCCTCCTCATCGTCGGTGAGGAATAGGGCGAAGGTATCGTAATTCCGTCTGTCGGGCGAGATGGCGTACTGAAGAGACCCCTTCGGCTCAACCTCCCAGTAGGGCTCGCTCAGCTGACCGGTCGCCATCAGGTGGTATATGGTGGCTCTGTCCGCACCGCTCCAACGCCACGAGAGGGTGATGGTGTCGCCGGGATCTGCGATCTCGACATCCGCCTCGAAGGCGTGGATCGTCGCCTCCGGTCGTTGGGTTGGGGTCGGTGTGAGGGCTGAAGCGGTAGGCGTCGGCCGGGCCGACGTGGACGTGGGGGTGGCGGTGGGAGCACGCTCCGTCAGTGTGGGCGGTGCAGTCTCTACGGCGGGCGGTGTCTCAGTGGGTGAAGCAGGCGTCGGTGTCGGCGATGGCGGGGGCGCCGTGGTCGGCGGCGGCGTCGAAGTCTGGGCCGGCGTGAGGGTGCAGGCTGTCAGGATCAGAATCACCACAGCCGTTGCGACCCGACGCGGCCGATGGTGGTTCCGCGCAGACAGGAAAGACGCTCTGCGGCTCCGCTCCCTGCGCATGGCGGCCCATATTATACCATAGAATCGCCCGTCCTGAAGAGTGAAGGCACCTTAGAGGGTGATCGCGACGGTGTTGCTGTGCAGGGTCGAGACGATCTCCGGGGCGGCTGTCGGCGCCAGAGCGCTTTCGATACCCAGTTCTGCTGAGCGGGCGAGCTTTGCATCAGGGGTCGATGTTCAGGGCGACATCTGCTTGACCTCGTCAGATGATCCGGTTACACTGAAGGCAAGCTTGACTCAGGATTGGCGTGGTTCACGGCGTGGCCGCCGCATCAAGACGGAGGCACTAAGAAGGTTGAGGTGGTGAGATGGTGGACTGGAGACTGAGACGTCGCGATCTGCGGTTCATGGTCGACACGCTGATGCCCGAAAGCAGGGACAAGGAGCGGATCGTGGATCTGGTTCGGGAGGACAGGCGCTTCGTCGAGGCCATGCTCGACGACGATCGACTGTTCGAGCGGCTGATGGGCGGAGAGGAGATCCTGCTGCAGGTCTCGCCCTGGCTGCTGTTCACCGTGCTCCTGGGGCGGGCGCGGCGCGATCTCGAAGCGGATACGTTCACGACGGAGCGACGGCGGCTCCAAAAGGTGTTCATCTTCGACGCCGAGGACGTGGCGGAGCTGCTGGAGCAGGACGCGCTACGCGCATACCTGGCGTCGATGCTGGCCTCGTTTACGCGCATCGATAGCAGAACGGTCGTTATTCGGGTGCGGAAAGGGATCTGGCGTCGATACCGGACGAGCGAGTTGAACGTAGAGAGCCTGATGCGCTACGCGCAGGTTGTAGACGAGGAGTCGCGCTTCGAGCCCTATAAACGGATCGGCGATGTGTGTCTCTTTCTGAGCGGCGTGTTTCCCAGCGCCATTGAGACGGAGTACCGGTATCCGGTGAGCGGGGAGATCCGACCGCGAGCGCGGGCCAGGACGGTCGTCAGCCGAGAGGACTACGAAGCGCATGGTCAGGCGTTCTACCGGCTGGCCGCACAGCACGAGGCGGCGGAGGTGCAGGGGCTGGAGCAGGTGCTCGAGGGGCTGTCCGAGAACTTCATCCTCGCCGAGAAGGCGCTCACGTTTGTGGCGGACCGCTATCTTGGGCTGATCAAGCACCAGCTGTTCGCGATGTGAGACGCCTCATGAGAGGTCCGCCCGCGGGGCTCTATCCGCCAGTCGGTCGGAGATGCCCCAACGACCGAGCGAGATGCGGGTGACGAAGTAGTCGACCGTGTTCCCCAGCAGATTCCCCATGCGGATCATGCGAAGCAGGGTCTCAATGCGCTCGAGCTGTTCCTCGCCGTAGCGCTGCAGGACGCGCCGGCGCACCTCTGCATCCGGTTGACCGTCTGCCTCGGCCCAGTGCTGGGCGTAGAGGAGGGCTGGCACCTCCTCGGCCGGGCTGCCTTCAAACGCGCCTGCTCGGAGGGCTTCGATCTGCTGGGGCGGGATGCCGGTGGCCAGCGCCTGGCGCGCGTGGAAGTAGGAGCAGTAGCGGCAGCCGTTCACAGCGGTGACCGCGAGCATGAGTCGCTCACGGAAGGCCGGGCTGAGATGCTCGTCGTCCATGGCTGAACGAATCCCCTCACGCCGGGAGAGCAGGACCCGGAGATCGGCGAGCATCGCCCTCAGGCTGGGGTAGATGCGACGCCTGAACTCATTCATGGGTGGCGGGTGTAGAGGTTCGAGCGACCCCGTCTCCCGACCTGGACGATGGCGTCCGTCTTGCGCAGGCAATAGGCCATCTTCTGGGCCAGCCAGCGCGGGCCGTCGAGGGCATGGGCGAGATCGGCGGTGGTGAAGCGGCTCGGCAGTCCCTGCGGCAGAAGGCTTGCCAGCTCCGGCGCGCTTCGGAATGTGCGGCGGTCGACGACATCGAGGAGGCGCCGCTCGACGGTGACCCAGCCGCGGTTGCGCCATCTCTGGGGGTCGTAACGACGTACCTCTTCCTCCCGGGTGAATACCACCTCCAGAGAGAAGGTGTCGCGACAGATCAGCCGGGGGAAGCTGACGAGTTCCTTGAAGAGCTCCTCAGGGCGTCCCCGTTTGGGCGACTTCCGCCGCTCCGTTCGCCCATCCCGTCCTTTGGGCAGCTTCAGAAGCCACTTCTCGCGGGCGATGGGGTAGACGAGCAGGAGGGAGTGATGCTCGGCAAGGTGGACGATCTTCTCCCTGATGCCCGAGAAGTTCCCGGTCTGGATCTCCACCAACAGATCCTCCTGGGCGACGTCGACCACGAAACCGTCCACCTCGACCTCAAAGCGGGCCCCAGGCGCAGCGTACCGTTTCTTGAGAGCCGCATGGAGCGGCTGCTCATTCAGCGTGCCGATGTGCGTCGACGTGTCGCCAGACTTGGGGGTCAAGACGATCCTTTCGCATAGCGGGCGTACGATCCGTCGCGCGCCTGATTCATGCGACGAAAAGCCCGATGGCGACCAGCAGCGGGGTGGCAAGGTTGATGACCACGTTGAGCCCGAGGAAGGGGACCAGCCTCTCCACGTCGTCCGCGCGGACGTAGGCACCGCGG
>CAYMHT010000173.1:0-1135 GCA_964390305.1 uncultured Anaerolineales bacterium | reverse complement strand
AAGAAGGGGACCAGGGAGGCGACGAAGGCCGTCCACGAGTAGCCGCCGCTCAGAGCGAAGTCCGTCCCCATGACCATGAGGGGCCCAAACCCCAGCCCAGGGGCAATCAGACAGAGAAAAGGGACCTTGGCCAGCCAGGGTGTGTAAATCACCACCACCACCAGGCCAAGCAGGCCCAGCGGGAGGAGGGCCCCCCCTCGGATCCAGACGAAGTAGAGGCCGATCAGTGCGGTGATGACCAGAGCTCCGAGGCCCAGGCCCAATGCCTGGCGCGCCAGCTCCGGCCTGCGGGGCAGCGTGCCGCTGCCGCCGCTGAAGGGTGTCCGAGTGGTGTGGAAGTCGAGTTCGCTCGTGAAGTCAACGTACTCGTTCAGCGCGTTGACGCTGACGTGGGCACACATCGCCCCGATCAGGACCAGAATGGCGTGGAGCACGCTGATCTGTCCCCCGGTCCAATGGGCCGTACCGGCGCCCAGCGCCACGCAGGCGGGCGTCAGGATCAGGAATGGCACGCGGGCCGTCCCGAGAAGAGGTCTCAGGCTGAGTCTCCCAGACATCAGCTCAGCCTCCTCACCACGTCCCGCAATGCCTCAACGATCGGCTCCGTCCCCGCCGTGATGACGTCGCGCCCTATCTGACCAGCTGTCATGGTGGCGTAGTCGATCGATCCTCCGTCCAGATAGACCAGGTCACCGCCCTGAGCACGGGTGATGGCGTGGGCAGCGGCGATGTCCCAGATGTGCCCTCCGGGCCCCTCCAGGGCGCCGATGACGGGCGGGTAGATCAAAGGATAGCAGAGGTGGAGCGCAGCACTCCCGATGCTCCTGATCTTTCCCACGTAGCCGCTCAGGTCGAGGTGCTTATGAATCCTCGAGGCGACCATCAAGTTGGACCTGTTCGAGATGGGCTCCGGTGAGGCTGGTGGCCGCAGCTCGGAGCCGTTCAGAGTAGCCGGTCTTCCCGCCTCGGCGACGAGGACCAGGTCCAGCCGCGGAGCGAAGACGATGCCAGCGCTGGGAACGAGGTCCTGGTCGAGCAGGCCGACGGAGATGCACCATCCAGGCATGCCCTGGCTGAAGACGTCGGTGCCGTCGATGGGGTCGATGGCGAAGGTACAGGGTTTCTGTGGATCGAA
>CAYMHT010000172.1:0-4925 GCA_964390305.1 uncultured Anaerolineales bacterium | reverse complement strand
TTCTGCACGCTGGACGATTTCTGTGCTGTTGCTCGTGGTTGCCGGTTGCGGCGCCGCGGAGACGCCCGACACGTTTCCCCCGTCGCCCGAGCCCTCGCCCACGAGCCCTGTCGCCACGCAGGCTGCGCCCACGCCCACGCAGGGCCAGTCGCCCCTCCAAACGGCCACCTCGACGCGGGCCGACTCGCCCCTCGAGGCGCCGAGCCCCGTGCCGGGGGAGTCGCCCCTGCAAACGCCCGCCGCGGAGCTCTCCGAGGGGCGCACTGAGGGCGGAACACTGGGGTCTATCTGGAACCTGGCCGCGCTCCGCTGTGGTGAGCACGCCGATCGCTTCCGCCTGGTGTTGGAGATGGCGGAGGAGGGGGCCACCGTTCCCTTCTACAGCGCCACTTTGACGGACGAGGAGGCGCAGCCCTTCCCCGGTACACGGGATCCCGCGTGGGGCACCGTCCGCATCGACCTGGTGGTGAGTGATCTCTACGCCTACGATTACCCCCTGGGCGACCAGTTGCCGATGGAGGTGGAGGACAGCCCGGTCGTCACCGCGGTGAGCCAACGCCCGATCTTCGACGATGCTCTCTTGGGCTTCTCCATCTGGTTGGAGTCCCGGGCCGAGTTCGAGGTTCACGAGTTGACCGACCCGGTGCGGCTCGTCGTTGACGTCCTCTATCCCTGAGGCGCAGCCTCGTGTGAGTCGGCGTTTTGCTCTCATCTGCTCCCTGTCCAACGGTACAGGGCCGCATTGCCAGTGTATAAAGATGTTAGGCAGGGGAATTGGTCATGGAACGCAGTGCGGATTTCACGCGCTAGATGACCCTGGAAGAGGAGGTCTCCCTATGCTCTGGGCTGCACCATTAGCAACTAGAGGCCATCGGAAATTTGGGCATCCCGTCGATTTCAGAACCGTGACCAACATCACGATCAAACCTGAACTCGCTTTGCCCTCTCCGAAATCCGTAGTCGAGAGCATACCCGGAGACACGGCCCAGGCGCTCCGATACGAACCCTTCCACAAACACCTGCAGTTCCACACGGCGACCCCAGCGGCCTCCGGAGGCCGCTCGGCGGCGTTTCATGGTCACCACGACAGTGACGAACACAAAGAACGGATTCTCCGTCGGTTCCATAAGACCGACGACGAGTTGCCCAGCGTGCTCGTCGGCCGGCGATCGCCAATTAGAGAAGGGCACTCGCAAGCGTTACACCCGATCCGTTGTACCCAACTCTGCCCCTTCAACCGCTGTGGTCAATCTTGGTAGTGCTCTGTATTACTCTCACACAGGGGCAGTCAAGCCGCCTGAAAACTCCGTAACGTCGCGGACTGGCGCGCTGTCGCGCTAGGTGAAGGTGGGGTCTGATGAAGCGGCGCGTGGCCATAGCTGTAGTGGTGATGGGACTCAGCGGACTGGTTGCTGAGATACTTCTCCTGCGCGAGCTCCTCATCGTCTTCTCGGGCAACGAACTCAGCATCGGCATCATTCTGGCGAACTGGCTGGTTCTCGAGGCTCTCGGATGTTTCCTTTCCGGCAGGATGGTCGAGAGATCCGAACACAAGCTAGAGACCTTCGCGCTGATCACGATTCTCTTCTCTTTGTCCTTACCCTTAGCAGTCTTCCTCATACGCATCCTGAGAGGCCTGATCGGCGTTTCCGTGGGCGAGAGTGTCGGATTGTTGCCCGTGTCCTATGGCTCTCTCCTCGTGCTCTTGCCAGTCAGCATGCTTCACGGCGCGTTGTTTACGCTCAGTTGCCGGATCTACGCCATCTTCTCAGGCCAGGCTGCTTCCTCCGCCGGCAGGGTCTACGTACTTGAGACCGTGGGCACGATCATCGGCGGAATCGCCTGTACCTATGTTCTCGTTCCTCACCTCAATGCTTTTCAGGCGGTCATCGGGCTCGCTGTGCTCAACTTCATCGTATGCGCGGTCTTGGTTGCCCCTCACTGGAAGACCGGACGATTTGGAGGGACAGTCCTGGTCGTCTTGAGTGTGCTCATCTGTTTCTCCGGATACTTGGTGCTTGCCGGTCAGGTCGACAGACTCCATCACCGTTCAATCCAGGCGCAGTGGAAGAACCTGAACGTCGTTCATTACGAGAACTCGCAGTACGGCAATATCTGCGTTGTCGAGAACGAGGGTCAATACATCTACTTCCTGGATGGACTTCCAGCTGTCCTGACGCCTATTCCAGACATACCATTTGTTGAGGAATTCGTTCATCTTCCGCTTCTTGCTCATCCCGAACCCACACAGATCCTGATTTTGAGCGGTGGGGTGGGCGGCGTAATAAACGAGGCGTTGAAACACCCCTCAATACAGACCGTCGAATATGCCGAGCTCGACCCACTGATCCTTTCTCTCTTCAGAGATTTCCCCACGCCCCTGACCGAAACTGAATTGAGCGATGAGAGAGTGAGGGTGAGACACGTTGACGGCCGACTGTTGCTCAGGACGACACTGAGCAAGTACGACCTGATTTTTGTCGGAATCATGGAGCCCTCGAGTTTGCAGACGAACAGATTCTTCACTCACGAGTTCTTCTCGCTCGCGCAGAGCCGACTGAATGAAGGGGGCATCCTTGTCCTCGGGGCGCCTGGTTCCTTGACCTTCTTGACTGAGGGGTTGAGAGACCTGAACAGCTGTGTCTTTCACACGCTGAGCGGTGTCTTTTCTCACGTTCGGGTGATTCCGGGTGATGGCAGGAATCTCTTCCTGTCGTCAGATTCCCCAGAGATTTCAACAGTTGACAGGTCGCGGATCGTAGAGAGATTGGACGATCGAGACATTGCAGCAGACGGAGCAGTTCCCTGGCATATTGAGAAGAAGCTGCATCAGGGCTGGCAGAATTGGTTCACCGATGTTCTTGAAGGCAGCAGTCAGGAGATCAACCGGGATTTCAGACCCCTGGGCCTGTTCTACACCGTCTCGCACTGGAATGCCCTCTTTACGCCCTCGTTCGGCTGGCTTTTCCGACAATTTGAGCGGATAGACTTGAGGATGATCTTTCTCCTCTTTGTCCTCTTTCTTTTTCTCTATTCCTTGCTTCGCTCCAGGAACGCAGACTTCCTCCCGGTGAGCATCCCTCTGTCCATTGTCACCACCGGTTTTGCCGGGATGATATTCGACCTGACCGTGATCTTTGCATTTCAGTCAGTCTACGGGTATGTGTTCTCATGGATCGGGCTCCTTGTAGCGTCCTTCATGGCCGGCGCGGCCTGCGGAGCCTCGCTCATGACCGCGGCGGTGGAGCGAGCACGGAACGGGATGAGACTCTTCAGAGGGATTGAACTGGGGATCATCGGTTTCTCCATCCTGCTGCCGCTGGTGTTCTTGGCGGTCAGCGCGAGTGGGGGCGGTCAGAGCGCTCTCGCCCTTCTCAGGATTTTGTTTCTCGTTCTCTCATTCATGTCCGGACTCCTCATCGGTTCGCAATTCCCTCTGGCAAACAAACTCTATCTGCAGCGCACCGAAAGTGTGAGCAGGACCGCCGGGTTGCTCTACGCTTCCGACCTGCTGGGCGGATGGGTGGGAGGAACCGTCGGCGCCGTCGTGCTCTTGCCTGTTCTCGGCCTGACCGGTACCTGCATCACGGTGGGGCTCCTCAAACTCGCAAGCTTCATGGTCCTGACCACACAACTCCCATCAGCATCTGTGAGGAGGTAAAGGAAATGGACGATCTTGGCTCCGCTGAAAGCAGGTGCTCGCAGCCCCCGTCTCGGGGGCGCTCAGGCGACCCGAGGACAGGCTGGCAGTGTTCTCCCAGGAGGCCCGATCTTGTTGTCAGAGAACTGACGCGAAGGGATTTCCTGGCAACCGCTGCCAGGCTCTGCCTCCACGCCGGGCTGTCGTCGATCCTCGCTGGTTGCCTCAAGACGAAACCCGCGACCCCTGAGACGGAGACTGAAATTGAAGAAGCCGAGGAAACTGCCGAGATTCCCTTCGATTTTGAACCAGCGTATCTGAAGCTTCACCGAACCGGTGAACTGAAGGAGCGGGCGAAGGAGCTCTGGGCCATCATGGAGGGCTGCCAGCTCTGTCCCAGACGATGCCGGGTGAATCGCCTTAAGGCTTTGAGTGGATTCTGTCACGCTCCTGGTGCCACGCTCGTTGTCTCGGGGGCCCATGCGCACTTCGGCGAGGAAAGACCGCTGGTGGGAAGAGGTGGCTCCGGGACGATCTTTCTGTCCCACTGCAATCTGCGGTGTGTCTTCTGTCAGAACTGGCAAATCAGCCATCTTGGCAGAGGCTCGGAGACAGACATTGACGAGTTCGCCGGGATGATGCTCCAGCTGCAAGGAAACGGTTGTCACAATATCAACGTGGTTACCCCCACCCATTACTCGCCCCACGTCCTTAGAGCTCTGGACGTGGCCGCGGGCAAAGGCCTACGCCTTCCGGTTGTCTACAACACCAGTGGCTGGGAGCGCCTCGAAATCCTCACGCTTCTTGATGGAATCGTCGACATCTACCTGCCCGACTTCAAGTACTGGGACAGCGACATGTCGGCGAAGTATTCTGCGGGGGCAGAGAGTTATCCTGACGTCGCCAGAGAGGCGATCCTTGAGATGAACCGCCAGGTTGGCGTGGCGAAACCGACAGACGACGGCATCATGCAGAGAGGACTGATGATTCGGCATCTGGTGATGCCGAATGACATAGCGGGTTCGGAAAGAATCATGGAGTGGATAGCAGAAAACCTCCCCAAGGATACCTATGTCAACATTATGGCGCAGTACACCCCGGCTCACGAGGCGTACAGCTATCCGGAGATATCTCGGAGAATCACCGAGGCAGAATACGAGAAGGTCGTGCAGAGGGCACTTGATGTGGGGCTGACAAATCTTGATATTCAGGGGTATTGGTGGCTGCGACGGTAGATTCCTCTGCGACCCGTTCCTGGCACACCCAATGGGTGAAGGAATCCGCG
>CAYMHT010000171.1:0-4962 GCA_964390305.1 uncultured Anaerolineales bacterium | reverse complement strand
CCTTGCGAAGGTTGGCCGAAGAGACTCATCAGAGACCTCCGCCCACCAAGCAGTGGGCCCCTCGTGCGCCCACCTACGACCTGAACCTTCGCAAGGCTACCCATGCCTCTCTACCACTCCAGGTCGAAGCTCTCGATGCTCCAGAACGGGCTTTGCTGGCTGGCGTCGAGGGTCACGCCGGTCACCTCCGGCCGCACGGCCAGCAGCCGGGGCACGAAGTAGAGCGGCAGCACGGGCAGGTCCTCAGAGAAGATAGCCTGCGCTTCCCGGTGGTGACGTTCGTAGGCGTCCGTCCCATAGAGGGCCTCCAGAGCCGACTCACAGGCCCGGTCGTAGGCCTCGCTTTCGTAGCCCGGGCTGTTGCTGGAGGCCCACCAGTTCTCCTCCCGCGGTATGTGTGTCGAGAGGTAGATCTCGCACGGCGCCCCGAGTCCATTGAGCCACGAGAAAAGGGCCAGGTCGAACTGACGGCCGAAGACGGGGCCGTCGGGGCCATCGGCGTAGAAAGACTCCACGGGAAGGTATTTCGTCTCCATGCGGATGCCGCAGCCAGCCAGGTTCTCTCTCAGGATCTCGGCCGTCCGCTGACGCGCGGAATCACCCGCAGTCGTGAGGAGCGTGACCGAGAAGGGAGTACCGGCACCGATGCCGGGCACATCCTGAGACTCGCGGATGCCATCACCGTCCGCGTCCTGCCAGCCCGCCTCCCGCAGCAGGGAACGACCGGCGGTCGGGTCGTACTCCCAGAAGCGAAGCCGATCGCCAGCGTACAGCGGATGCTGAGGCGGCACGTAGCTATCGGCCAGCACCGCCTCGCCATGAGGAACGGCATCCGTGGCGATACGCTCGCGGTCGGTACACTGGGCGACGGCCTGGCGCACGCGGGCGTCGGCAAAGAACGGTACCTGGTCTGACCACGGCACCGGCCTAACGGCAAAGTCCAGATGCTCCCATTCGGTGCCCGACCACGAGATCAGACGGGCTTCGCCCGCCTCAACGCCCTGGAGCAGGGGTTCCGGAGGGACGTCGCCGATGAGATCGGTGGTGAGCACATCGCACCCGCCAGCGAGCAGCTCGTCCGTGGCCTGTTGCACATCCCCGATGAAGCGGAAGGTGACCCGGTCGAGGTGCGGCAAACCCTCAGCCGCGCGGAAGTAATGGGGATTGGGCACCAGGGAGATGCGCTCGCCCTCCACCCACTCGTCTATGACGAAAGGCCCCCATCCCAGGGGACGGCGCTGGGCGAGATCCGAGTGATCCAGATTCTCAAGGTCCACGTCCCCCATGGCGTGGCGGGGGAGCGGATGATAGAAGTTGAGCAGGTAGTACGTGTCTCGATATCCGGGCACCCCGGTCCAGACGACAGTCCGTTCATCCACGCTCCGGTAGCTGGCCGTGCGCCCCACCTGCCACCTCCACCTGGGATCATCCATGGCACTGGCCGCCTCGTAGCCATAGCGCGAATCGGCGGCGGTCAGCGGCTGTCCGTCCGCCCAAGTGACGTCGGCGCGCAGCGTGAAGGTGACCACCACCTGGGTGGTCGTGATGGCAGCGCCCTGGAACACGACCGGCTCACCGGCTGCGTCTTGGAGCGTGAGGCCAGGCACGAGGTGTACGACCTCCCCGCTGGCATCCAGCACGGTATCCCCCTCCCCGACCGGAACGGTGCGCAGGACGGCGTCACCACTGTCGAGTGTGGGGAGACGCTCCAGAATCACCGGCTCCGGCCGATGGCTGCGCAGATCAATGGGCCCGTCATACACGACGTCCAGGACGTTACGGGCGGCCTGGGACGGAGCGCCGTAGACGAACAGAGTATTGGGCTCCTCCCCCTGGCAGATGGTCAGCTCCTTCAGTGGCGGGGGTGTAGGCGTCAGCGTGGGCCGCGGTGTGCTGGTGCTCGTTGGCGACGTCTGAGGCGTCGGCGATGACGGGTCGGGCACCTCGGTGGGCCCAGGCGGCGCGGGCAGCGCACAGGCCATGGAGACCCCAACCAGTAGGAGCGCAGATAGAACAAGAACACGACGTCGTTCCAGCGGGCGGTTAGTGTCTGACGTCATCGGTCAATCGGTCCTCGGGTAGATCAGTACGCCCTGGCGAAGATGGCGCGTTCATCGGCCTTCTTCCCACAACGGATGCAGGATCCGCTCCCGGATTCCTGGTCCAGGGGGATGCAGCGAAGCGATGCCTTCGTCTCCTCCTTGATCTGCGCCTCACATTCGGGGTCTCCGCACCACCAGGAGTCGGCAAATCCCCTGGCGACGGCCTGCTTGAACTCCTCGTAGTCGTCGGGCTGGTAGGTGTGCTCCTCGCGAAACGTGAGGGCCCGCTGATAGAGATTGTCCTGAATGAGATCGAGCGTCTGCTGCACCGCTTCCCCCAGGCCGTCTCCAAGAGGGACGGTGCTCTTCCTGGCCCGCCCCTCGAGGTCACGGCGGGCAAGCACCGCCTGGCCCTCCTCGACGTCGCGCGGTCCGATCTCGATACGTAGCGGCACGCCGCGCATCTCCCACTCGTTGAACTTCCAGCCCGGCGAGTAGGCATCCCGGTCGTCCACCTGGATACGCACGTCATCGCCGAGGGCGCGCTTTACCTGCTCGACCACGTCGAAGACCTGCGCGCGCTGGTCCTCGTCCGACCAGATAGGCACGATCACCACCTGGTGAGGGGCCAGCTTTGGCGGAAGGATCAGACCCTGATCGTCGCCGTGGGCCATGACCACCGCGCCCACCATACGCGTGCTCACGCCCCAGCTGGTGGTCCAGACGTACTGGAGCTCATTATTCTCGTCGAGGTACTGGATGTCAAAGGCTTTGGCGAAGTTTTGACCGAGGAAGTGGCTCGTACCCGCCTGGAGCGCCTTGTAATCCCCCATCATGGCCTCGATCGTGTAGCTGGTCACGGCCCCGGCGAATTTGTCGCTCTCACTCTTGCGGCCAGCGATGACAGGAATGGCAGCGTCGTCGACGGCGAACTCGACGTACACGTCGAGCATGCGCAGGGTCTCCTCGCGCGCCTCCTGGGCCGTGGCGTGGGCCGTGTGCCCTTCCTGCCACAGGAACTCGGTGGTGCGCAGGAACGGGCGGGTGCGCATCTCCCAGCGCACCACGTTAGCCCACTGGTTGATCAGCACCGGCAGGTCGCGGTAGGACTGAATCCAATTCGAGTACATATGGCCGATGATGGTCTCCGACGTGGGACGGACAGCCAGAGGTTCGTCCAGCTCTTTACCGCCGCCGTGGGTGACGACGGCCAGCTCGGGCGAGAAGCCAGCCACGTGCTCACTCTCCTTCTGGATGAAGCTAAGGGGAATGAGGAGGGGGAAGTAGGCATTGACATGGCCTGTAGCCTTGAAACGGGTGTCGAGCCCCTCCTTGATGTTCTCCCACAGCGTGAACCCGTAAGGCTTGATGACCATGCACCCCTTGACGGGCGCATAGTCGGCAAGGTCGGTCTTCTGGATGACGTCGGTGTACCAGCGAGAGTAGTCCTCGCTGCGCGGCGTGATCTGTTCAGCCATCTCCTTCTCCTTTCTTCCTCATGAACTGCAAAGTCAACTCCGCAGACGGTCGGTGTCTGCACTGTCAGCACTCAGTACCACTTGAGGGTCCTGCTCAGATTCGTCTCCTGCTGTCAGCCACCGCCCGCCTCAGGTTGGAGCACGCTTCCTGATCGTCTTTACCTCAACGCCCGCGACGCGCGGGCCTGGGGCCGTGCACAAGCGGAGCTTAGCTGCGGGTCCCCGGCGGAGCTTCTCCCATCACCGACCATCGTCGCTCAGTACTCGATCAAGCGTAGCGGGTGCACGTTGATCACCTCGGTCTCCGCGTAACGGGTCCGCGTCGGCTCGGGCCCGTAGACGTGCTTGTGGCCGTGGAGGAGGTACCGTGGTCGGAAGACATCCATGAAACCGAGGAAGCACTCGAACCCGCGGTGAGGTGGATCGTCGCCGTCGTGGATGCCTCGGGGCGGCGAGTGGGTGACGAGCACGTCCAGGTAGCGCCGGAAGCGCAGCCGATTGAGGAGGAGACCTGGGGCCATGCACGAGACCTTCCACGCCATCTGCCGCTCGGTGTACTGGTAACGAGCTCCCGGCTTATAGCGAATGGAACCCTCCAGACCAGCCAGGAGCACGCCTTCCGCCTCCACGGTCCTGCCGTCAAGGTTGATCCACCCGCCGGGCTCGGTCAGCGTACTGCCGTTGGCCCGGTACTCGGGGCGATCGTGGTTGCCGTGCACGTAGAAGCAGGGCACGTTCAGCATCGTCACGATGTACTCCAGATACGAGTAGGGGAGGTCACCGCATGAAATCACCAGTTCTACCTCGCCGAAGCGCTCCTCGATGGCGCCGCTGTGAACTGCGTCGACCACCTGGTCGCTCACGGCGAGTATCCTCACCCACCTACTCCTTCGACCAGCGACGGTCGTAGTTCGCCCGCAGCTTGTCGAGGATGGCCCGCTCGAGATCGATCTCCTCCAGATCGGCGAGCTGGAGGAGATAAAGAGCCACGTCGGCCAGCTCCTCCGCGAGGGCCTTCCGGTCGGCCTCCCCGCCCCACTGATAGTGCTCCAGCACCTCTGCCGCTTCGATGGAGAGGGAGACGGCGATGTTCCGCGGGGTCTGCGGCGACACCGATTCCTCCGCGTACCACCCCTTCGCCTCCACGAAGCGGTTCATTTTGTCGGTCAGTTCCTGAATCGTCATCGACATCGGGCCACTCTGATACAAAAACCAGCCCTCACGGTCCGGAGGGCTGGCCATCCCACATGTTGCCTGTTCGTCGCAGCGCGCCTGCCCAGACCGTTAGGCTGGTTGCGCAGGGGCAGGCGGGCTGAGAAGAGACAGCGTTGACATGGAACACATCCTTTTGAAGAGTATACTATGAAAAGGCAAGGGTGTCAACGTAAGCTGGTCGAAAGCCTTATGAGCGCCCGAGCATCGCCAACGCGCCACAGCCTCCG
>CAYMHT010000170.1:3028-5010 GCA_964390305.1 uncultured Anaerolineales bacterium | reverse complement strand
GCTGAAGAAGCTCTTCTGGCGGTGTTGCTCGTTCTCGCGAAACATAGACCTCCAAAGGGGGCTAGACGCTCTACGTCTGTCAATTGCCCTACAAGTGTACCAAGTCTATCAAATCACGTCAGTTTCTGAGACCCTTCTTTCAGTAGAGCCAACGTTGGAACGTTGGAGGTTGCAGCAGGGGGGCTAGGGCTGGAGGCCGAGCCAGCGGACGAGGAGGTAGACGACGGCGGCCACGAGGGCGGAGGCGGGGATGGTGAGCAGCCACGCCACGGCGATATCGCCCACGACGCCCCAGCGGATCTTGTTGACGCGCTCCGCGGAGCCGGCGCCGAGGATGGAGGTGCTGACGACGTGGGTCGTGCTGACGGGTCCGCCGAAGAGCGCGGCCCCAAGGACGATGGCGGCGGAGGCGACCTGCGAAGTGAAGCTGTGGATGGGCCGCACGCGGTAGAATCTGACGCCGAGCGTACGGATGACGCGGTACCCGCCCAGGAGGGTCCCCAGCGCGATGGCCCCGGCACAGGCGACGACCACGGAGAGCGGCACCACAAAGCGGGAGAGGACTCCCTCGGCGAGCAGCGCCATCATGATCACCCCCATGGTCCTCTGCGCCCCGTGCGTGCCGCTGCTTAACCCCAACGCCGCCGCCGTGAGGGTCTGGGCACGCCGGAAGAAGGCGTTGATGCGCGGCGTGGCAGCCCGGGCGAGGCAGAAGGTCAGCTTCGTGAGCAGGTAGCCGGCGACTATGCCGATGACGGGAGATATGAGAAGCGCGAGCAGGACCTTGAGCAGCCCCGGAATGAGGATGGCCTGGAGGCCGTGGCCGGCCAGGGCAGCGCCGACGAGCCCGCCGATGAGCGCGTGGGAGGAGCTGGAGGGGAGGCCGACGAGCCAGGTGAGACCGTTCCAGCCGATGGCGCCGAAGAGGGCGCCGAAGACGACGGCCTGGGTGGCCGCGGGCCGGGCGACGACCTCGTGGCCGATGGTGCGGGCCACGGCACTGCCGAACAAGAAGGGCCCGATGAAGTTGCATATGGCGTTTAGCACGAGCGCCCGCCGGGGGCTCATGGCGCGCGAGGCGATCATGGTCGCCACCGCGTTGGCACTGTCCTGAAATCCATTCAGGAAGCCGAAGGCGAGGGCGGCGCCGACGAAGAGGGCGAGAGACGGGGTCATGGCAGGTCACCCCGCGCGAGGCGCCGGTTGATGGCGTCGATGACGGGGAGGAGGTCGCCGATGCCATCCACGACGTAGTGGGCGCCGCTCCTGGCGAGGTGGTCGCGGGCGCGGTCGAGCTTTCGCTCCAGCCGCTGCGGGCTCAGCGCCTCGAGCTCCTCCAGGGTGAGCCCCAGCTCGTTCCCCGTCTTGGCCAGCCCGACGGTCCAGGTACCGGCGTTGAGCCCCTCGGCGATCCCGGGCGGGGTGTCGTCGACCTTGACGACGGCCTGCGGCGGGTAGACGCCGGTGTTGATCATGTTCTGCATGACCATCCACGGCGCGGGGCGACCGGCGGGCACCTGGGTGGAGGCGACGCTGGTGTCGGGGACGTATCCTTGCCGGGCCGCCTCCTCCTCCAGGAGTGCCATGGCCTCGGTGAAGTATCCGGTGGTCGAGCCGATCAGGATGCCGCGCTCGCGAAGGCCGGCCACCGTCTCCAGCGTCCCAGGGATGAGCTCGGCGTAGCGGGGAAGCACCTCCAGCTGGACCTCGCGGAAGTCGGCGAAGATGCGGTCGACGTCCGCCTCCGTGACGGGGCGGCCGTGGACGTCCTCCCAGGCCGCGGCGATCTCGTCGAAGCGGGTCAGGGCCTGGATGTGGTCGCGCTTCTCCAGCCCCATGGGCTGCCGGGCCTGCTCGACGGTGATGTCGACGCCGTGGCGCTTGAAGACCTCGACGAAGGCAACGGCGGGCGCGCGGCAGCCGTAGTCGAGGACGGTTCCGGAGAGGTCGAGGACGGCGAGCTTGATGGGGCCGTGGTAGGA
>CAYMHT010000170.1:0-2928 GCA_964390305.1 uncultured Anaerolineales bacterium | reverse complement strand
TTGGGCGGGGGAGGGCTACAGGTCTTCATGGTGGCCCTTTTTCCGGGTGGCGAGGGCGAGGGCGGCGGCGCACATGGCGGCGAAGACGGCGGCGCTGAAGAGGTAGTCGCCCTTGAGCCCGACGAGGGGGATGAGGGCGTAGGCGAGGGGCGGGCCGACGGCGCTGGCCAGGTCCCCGACGGTGAAGAGCATGCCCAGACGCTTGCTCTGCTGGCCGGCCTGGGTCAGATCGCCGATGAGGGTGGTGGAGAGGCTGAGGTTGCTGCCGCTGGTGACGGCGGTGAGGGGGACGCCGGCGAGGATAGCCCAGGGGGCGCCGAGGGTGAGGAGGGCGAAGCCGACGATGCCGGGGATGAGCCCGGCCGCGACGACGCTCCAGCGGCTGGGTGCACGGTCTGACACGGCTCCCAGCAGGGGCGCGGAGCCCATGGCGATGAGGGTGCCCAGCCCGAGGCCGGCGCCGGTGAGGGTGGCGACGCCGACGGAGCGGCCTGCGATGTCGATCTGCGCGCCCAGCCGCTCCTGGAGGAGCAGGCCGAGGGTGGCGTTGAGCACGCCGGCGATGACGAGGCGGTTGGCCCCGTGCAGGGCAAAGGCGGCCACGAGGGCGGGGCGCAGGGTGCGCGGCGGCGGGGACGGCGTTGGCGGCGGGGCGGAAGGGCCGGGCTCCCGGCCCCGGTCGTCCGGCAGGCAGGCCAGGGCGATGAGGGCGCCGAGGAGGGTGAGGGCGGCGGCCACGCCCATGGTGCGGTGGTAGCCGATGGCGTCGGTCAGCAGGCCGCCGAAAAGCGCGCCGCCGGAGGCACCGAGGAAGAAGAAGATCTGGAAGAGGCCGATCCAGCGCCCGCGCGCCCCGCCGTCGCTGACCTCCATCATCATGGTGTTGCCGCCGACCCAGATGCCGGCCCAGGCGAGCCCCCAGAGGAGGCGGCCGGCGAGGAGGGGCCAGAAGCCGCGGGTGAGGGCGTAGATGGCGGTGGAGAGGGCGCCGACGAGGAGGGCGAGGATGAAGAGGCGTCGACGGCTGGCTCTGGCGTAGGCGACGCCAACGGGCCCGTTGAGAACGAGGCGGACGAAGCGGTTGGCGGAGAGGAGGATGCCGACGGTGGCGACGGGGATGCCGGCGGCCTCCACGTGGGTGGGCAGGACGGCGTAGAGGGAGGCGTCGCCCACGAGGGAGAGGGCGGTGCCGATGCCGACGGGGAGGAGGATGCGGCGGGCGAGCTGCCTCTGTTTCCCGTCCATCTACCCGCAACCCCTGGCCGGAGCCCCCAGGGGGCTGCGTGCCGCGCCCGGTGGCCCGCCGGCCGACAGCGGGCACCGGGCCGAGGGGCCGGCCGCGGCCCCCTTGGATTCAGACGAATCCCCCGGGTCGCCCAGGGCCCGAGGGTGGCACACTGCCGGGCGGGGGGTCACAAGAGGAGCCGCCTCACGAGCGCGGCGGCCTCGAGCGCCGACGCACCGTAGCCGTCGGCGCCGATCTCGTCCGCCCAGGCCTGGGTGACGGGTCCGCCTCCGACGATGACTTTGTACTGGTCCCTGGCCCCCAGCTCCTTCAGCACCTCGATGACCTCCTGCTGGGCGGGCATGGTGGTGGTCATGAGGGACGAGAGGGCGATGACGTCGGCACGGGCCCGCTCGGCCTCGCGGATGAACCTCAGGGGGGAGCTGTCGGCGCCGACGTCGACGACGTCGATGCCCTGGGTGCGCAGGACGGTGGCGACGAGGTTCTTGCCGATGGTGTGCAGGTCCCCCCTGACGGTGCCGATGAGGACGGTGCCCAGGTTGGCCACGGCCTGTTTGCGCGCGGTGATCGCGGGCCCGAGCAGGTCCATGGCGGCCTTGAAGGCCTGGGCGGCCATGAGGAGGTCCGGCAGGTAGGCGTCGCCGCTTTCGAAGCGCTCGCCGACGACGTCCATGCCCGGGGAGAGACCCCGCTCGACGACGTCGAGGGGCTCCATGCCGGCGTCGAGCGCGGCCTGGGCCGCGGCGGCGGCAGCGCGGTCGTCGCCCTCGGCGACGGCGTGGGCCAGGGTGTCGAGGACGAGACCGTGTTCGCTCATGTTTGTCGATCTCCTTGGCGATGAGGCGATGATCCGTGCATTGCCTCAGGGGTGAGGTTTCCCGGGCTGTGGGTCACGGGACCCACCGGACGTCCTCGGCGGTGAAGCGGAAACGATCGCCCCGGTAGCGGTCTTTCCCGTACTCGACGGGCTCGCCATCCTGGCTGTAGCCGAGGCGCCGCTCCAGCATGAGGGGGGCGCCGGGCCGGGTCCCGAGCAGCTGGGCCTCCTCCTCGGTCGCAGCGACGGGCTCCAGCGTGCGGCGCGCCCTGGCCATGGCCACGCCGTACTCGGTCTCCATGATCTCGTAGAGGGAGCGCGCCTCCATGTCGTACCGGTCGAGGCGGGGGAAGCGGTGCACGGCCATCCACAGCTCCTCGATCATGACGGGCTCCCGGTTGAGGAGGCGGAGGCGCCGCACGTAGTAGACGGGGGTGGAGACGAGCAGGTCGAGCTGGTGGGCGATGTCGGCGTGGGCGGGCTGGCGCTCGAAGGTGATGATTCTGGCGCCCGGCTTCAGGCCGCGGCGGGTCATGACGGCGGTGAAGGAGCTGAGCCGCTCGGCCCGCCGCTCGATCTTGGGCTCGGAGACGAAGCTGCCGACGCCGTGGCGGCGGACGATGAGCCCCTCGCTCTCGAGGACCTGGAGGGCCTGGCGGAGGGTGCGCCGCGTGACGCCGAGGCATTGGCTGAGGCTGCGCTCGGACGGGAGGCGGTCGCCGGGTTTGAGGTCGCCGGAGGTGATGCGGTGGCGGAGGCTCTGGGCGATCTGGGCGTAGACGGGGGCGGATTTGGTGATCTCGTTCATGGGTGTCGGGTGGTGTACACCAGTATACCATGCAGGTGGCGGGGGGTCAAGGGGGGG
>CAYMHT010000169.1:0-5013 GCA_964390305.1 uncultured Anaerolineales bacterium | reverse complement strand
CCGGCCCGGTCTGTAAGCTGTGCCGTCGTGAAGGTGAGAAGCTGTTCCTCAAGGGAACGCGGTGCTTCTCGCCGAAGTGCCCGTTCGAGCGGAAGCGGGGGTATCCCCCCGGCGAACACGGGTGGGTCGCTCGTTTCCGTCGTCGCCGGCAGTCGGATTACGCGCGCCAGCTGCGTGAGAAGCAGAAGGCGAAGCGGATCTACGGCCTGCTGGAGCGACAGATGCGGCGCTTCTACAGTGAGGCAGAGCGACTCCCGGGCGTGACAGGTGAGAACCTGCTCGCGTTGCTGGAGAGGCGTCTCGATAACGTGGTCTACCGACTGGGCTTTGCCGATTCTCGGGCGCAGGCGCGACAGTTGGTCGCACACGGTCACTTCTCGGTGAATGGGAGGCGGCTGAAGGCTCCTTCTTACGTGGTCAAACCGGAGGATGAGATCTCGGTGAGGGAGGCCAGCCGCAAGCGGACCTACTTCAAGAACCGCGCGGAGGAATTGGATGAGGGGGCGGTGACGGACTGGCTCAGCCTGGATGCTAAGGCGATGTCTGGGCGGATGCTCAGGGAGCCGTCGGGTGACGAGATTGAGGGCCTGCTCAGCGAGCAGTTGATCGTGGAATACTACTCCCGGTAGGGCATCTGCTTCAAGCCGGGCTTGTTTACAGTTTGGCGGAACTCTCTGGCATTGGAATCGATGGGATCTATCATTATGGCCGGAGACTGATACCTTATTCGCCGACAGCTTCGCGACATCGCTATGAGCCCAGGCCTTTATGCAAGGTGTGTGAAGTTGTCGATTCTTGAGGAGCACCTAGAGAGCGAGGAGGCGCCGCTTGTCAGTTCAAGTGTTGCCGAAGATTGAAACAGACGTGATATCGGAGCAGTATGGCCGGTTTGTGATCGGGCCACTGGAGAGGGGCTTTGGAATCACCATAGGGAATGCGCTTCGCCGCGTGTTGCTGTCGTCGCTAACGGGCGCGGCGGTGACCAAGGTGCGTATCTCGGACGTTCCGCACGAGTTCACGACCATACCCGGCGTGCGAGAGGACGTCATGCGCTTCATTCTCAACGTCAAGCAGTTGCGGTTGAGAATGGACGGGGAAGAGCCGGCCCACATGTCTCTCCACACGGAAGGAGAGGGCACGATCACGGCGGGAGACATCGTCGCGCCGCCGGAGGTCGAGATCCTGAACCCGGACCTGTACCTGCTGACCGTTGATGATGAGGAAGCGTCGATCGACATCGATTTCACGGTTGAGGAAGGGCGGGGCTACAGGCCGGCTGCTGACGGCGAGATGGGCGTGATCGGGGAGATGCCCGTGGATGCGGTGTTCACCCCGATTCGTCGCGTTGCTTTCGACGTAGATCGGGCACGGGTTGGACAGATCACGGACTATGACCGTCTGACGCTCGAGATATGGAGCGATGGTCGCGGCGAGCCGTTTGAAGCTCTCAAGGAGGCGGCACGCATTCTACTCCGGCACCTACGCCTGATCGCCGGCCTGACGTTGGAGGAGGAGATTGAGGCTGGTGAGGAGGGGGAGGCTGAGGAAGGTATCCCCAGCGAGGTGTATGACATGTCCCTCGATCAGCTTGGACTGAGCACGCGCGTGTTCAACGCCCTCCGGCGCGCTGGCGTGAAGAACGTCGGCGAGGTCCTGGAGATGCTAGACGAAGGCGGCGAGGACGCGCTGCTTGCTGTTCGCAACGTAGGGGCGAAGTCGTTGGACGAGATCAAGGAGTCCCTCGACAAGGCGGGCCTGTTAGAGGAGATTGGAGGATTGTAATGCGCCATCGGGTCGCAGGCAAGAAGCTAGGTCGTTCCAGTGCGCATCGAAAGTCCTTGCGTCGCAATCTGGTGACGTCTCTATTCTACCACGGGTACGTTGAGACGACAGAGGCGAAAGCGAAGGCGGTCCAGGGATACGCGGAAAAGCTGATCACAGTGGCGAAGCGCGGGGTGGCCGCGGCCGAGGAGGACCCGAGCCGAGGCGTCCACGCGCGTCGTCTGGCCGAGGGGCGGATGCACCGTTGGGTGAAGGACGAAGAGGGATACTGGGTCGATGTCCTCGCGATACTGTTCGAGGAGATCGCGCCGCGCTATATGGACCGACCTGGTGGATATACGCGCATTTATAAGCTTGGATACCGGAAGGGCGACGCGGCACCCGTGGCGCTCCTGGAGCTGGTCTAGCTGCCGGGAGAACGATGCGGGTGAGGGCGCTCGTTTCCTACGACGGGGCAGACTACAAGGGCTTTCAACGACAGCTGGACGTCCCAACCGTGCAGGAGACGCTCGAGACCGCCCTGGCGCAGGTGACGCAGGAGTCGGTCACCGTTCTGGCGGCCGGTCGGACGGACGCCGGTGTACACGCGGTGGGACAGGTTATCGCATTCGACACGGCGTGGCGGCACGGCCTGGGGGACCTGCAAAGAGCGATGAACGCGGTCCTTCCGCCGGATGTGGCGGTTCCAGAGTTAACGGAGGCGGAGTCGGACTTCCATCCGCGCTATGACGCGCGAAGCCGACATTATCGGTACCGGGTGTACGAGGCGCCGGTCCGTGCGCCGATTGGGCGTCGGTACAGTTTGCACGTGCCCTATCCTTTGGATGTGGGCCTGATGGAGCAGGCGGCGGAATGCGTGGTGGGGGAACACGATTTCGCCACGTTTGGGCAGCCGCCGGAGGGTGAAATCACGGTGCGAGACGTGTTTCGGGCGGCGTGGAACCGAGAGAAGCATGGCTTCGCCGGCGAGGCTGAGAACGGGGGGCGTCTGCTGGCCTTTGACATTGAGGCGAATGCCTTCCTGTACCGGATGGTGCGGAGCATCGTCGGCACGCTGCTGGAGGTGGGGCAGGGCAGGATGAGCCTACGGGCGTTTGAAGATGCATTTGCATCGTGTGAGCGCGGCCAGGCCGGGAAGACCGCTGCGCCGCACGGGCTGTGTCTTATGAAGGTGGACTACTGAACGCGGAATCATTGATTGAGCGGGAGTTATGAGATTGTGAAGAGAACCTACGTGACGAAACCGGAGGATATCCAACGGAACTGGTATGTCGTGGATGCCAGCGGGCAGACGCTTGGCCGTCTGGCGAGCGAGGTAGCGCGGATCGTGCGTGGCAAGCACAAGCCGATCTACTCGCCGTCGATCGACGCGGGCGACTACGTGATCGTCGTCAACGCGGACAAGATCCACGTGACCGGCCGGAAGCGCGATCAGAAGATGTACTATCGCCATTCTGGTTATCCAGGCGGCATGAAGGAGATCTCACTGCGCAGGATGCTCGAGGAGCATCCCACGCGAGTGATCGAGCACGCCGTGAAGGGTATGCTGCCGAAGAGTCGACTGGGTCGGAAGATGATGCGGAAATTAAAGGTTTACGCTGGCCCGGATCATCCCCACCAGGCGCAGCAGCCGGAACCGTTGGAGTTTTAGTTAGGAGGAGAGGGTTATGGCGATGAAGTATTATGAAGGTGTTGGGCGACGGAAAGCGGCGACCGCGCGCGTGCGGATCTATCCCGGCGGCGAGGGGAATATAGTGGTCAATGACCGGCCGCTGGAGGAGTATTTCTGTCGGCCCATGGACGTCATCCATCTTAAGAGACCCCTCGAGGCGACCGACAGCGGGGGCCGTTACGACATCAGCGTTCTGGTGGAGGGGGGTGGCATAAAGGGCCAGGCCGGCGCGATTCAACTGGGCATCGCGCGGGCGCTGGTGGAGGCGGACCCTGAGCTGCGGCCTCCTCTGCGGCATGGTGGATATCTGACCCGCGATGCGCGCGTCAAGGAGCGGAAGAAGCCGGGGCTGAAGAAAGCGCGCAAGGCTCCGCAGTACACCAAGCGGTAGAGCAAGAGGCGTCGTTCGTCTGCTGGTATCGAACGGTCAAGTCTGCCGGGCGGGGCTGGCCGAGGGGTGAACGACGACAGGGTTGGAAACAAACAGACGAAGGGGCGGGGGACGGTTGCCCTGCCCTTTTTTCGTCCTGTGCGAAGGGGAGACTTAAATGGGAACCATCACCATCGTCGGCCTGGGTCCTGGCGATCCACGCCATCTGACGCTGGAGGCCTGGGGGGTGTTGCAAGCGGCCGCGGAGGTCTGGCTTCGTACTGAGCGGCATCCCACGGTAGAGGGGCTGCCACAGGAGACGGCTCTCCACTCCTTCGACTTTCTGTATGAAGAGGCCCGGCACTTCTCGCAGGTCTACGAGGCGATTGCGGAGAGATTGGTGGAGCTGGGGCGGCGGCCGGAGGGCGTGGTGTACGCCGTGCCGGGGCATCCCCTGGTGGGCGAGGCGACGGTGGAGCGGGTGCTGGAGGAGGCAAGGCGCGCCGGGGTGGAGACGCGGATGGTCGATGGATTAAGCTTCGTGGAGCCGACGCTGAAGGCTCTGGGATTCGACGCGCTGGATGGGCTCCAGGTTTTCGACGCGATCGCGCTGTCTGGACATCACCACCCGCCGATCAATCCGGATTTTCCTGCGCTGGTGGGACAGGTGTACAGTCGATCGGTGGCCGGAGCGGTCAAGCTGACGTTGATGAACGAGTATCCGGACGAGCACGAGGTAGCCCTGGTCGATGCGGCAGGGACGGATCAGGAGCGGATCGTGCGGCTGCTGCTCTACCGACTCGATCGGCGGCACGAAGCGGCCGCGCTCCCGACGCATCTCACGACGCTCTACGTCCCGCCGCTGACGGGGGTTAACAGCTTCGAGGGGTTCCAGGAGACGGTGGCGCACTTGCGGGCGCCGGATGGCTGTCCCTGGGATCGCGAGCAGACCCACGAGAGCCTGCGGGCCGGGCTGCTGGAGGAGGCCTACGAGGCAGTGGCGGCCATCGATCGGGGCGACACAGAGGCGCTGCGCGAGGAGCTCGGCGACCTCCTACTTCAGATCGTGCTCCAGACCCAGATTGCCACGGAGGCGGGCACGTTCAAGATGCCGGAGGTTATCGCCGGGATCGACGCCAAGCTCAAGTACCGCCATCCCCACGTGTGGGGGGAGACGGCGGTCGAGGAC
>CAYMHT010000168.1:0-5040 GCA_964390305.1 uncultured Anaerolineales bacterium | reverse complement strand
AAACGTGTGGGCGCCTGGTCGGGAGACCAGGCACAACGGCCCGCGCGGCAGGTCTGGGGAGACCGGGCACGACAAAGGGATAGGCGCCAGAGAGCCGGGGAGGAATCATGGACCTTGGACTGAGTGAGAAGATCGCGCTGGTGACCGCCTCAAGTCGAGGCCTGGGGAAGGCCGTGGCGCTCCGCCTGGCGCAGGAAGGGGCGCACGTGGCGATCTGCGCCAGAGGCAAGGGGGAGCTCACGGAGACCGCGGATGAGATCCGGGAGGCAACGGGGCAAGGGGTGCTGGCGATCCCGGCAGACGTCTCCGACCCACAGGCCCCAGACGCGCTGGTCGAGGCGACGCTGGGGAGATTCGGTCGGCTCGACATCCTGGTCACCAACGCTGGCGGGCCACCCCCGGGTGAGTTCCTCGATTTCACGCCTGAGGACTGGAAAGAGGCGGTGCAGCTGACGCTGATGAGCGCGGTGCGCCTCTGCTACGCCGCCGCGCCGGTGATGAAGGAACAGGGCAGCGGCAGCATCCTGGCTATGACCTCGATCACGGTGAAGCAGCCGCTTCCGAACCTGGTCCTATCGAACAGCCTGCGCCTGGGGGTGACCGGCCTGATGAGGACCCTGGCCGACGAGCTGGCACCGTTCGGCGTTCGGGTCAACGCGATCTGCCCCGGCTGGACCCGCACGGCGCGGGTGGATCGCCTCCTGCAGGACCGGGCTCGACGAGCAGGCACGACCCCGGAGGACGAGGCACAGAAGATCGCCGCGGACATCCCCCTCGGACGGATGGGCACGCCGGAGGAGTTCGCGGCGGTGGCAGCGTTTCTCGTCTCGGACGCGGCGTCGTTTGTCAACGGGGTGAGCCTGCTCGTCGACGGAGGGATGTATCGAGGGATGCTGTGAGAGGTGGCGGAGGGGGAGCGTCGGATTGGGGATCTCGCGCTGCCCGTCGTCAGTCCGCGGGCCGGGCCCTCGATCGGGGCGACTGGCCCTGGCTGGCGAGCCTGCTGGTCGTCGGCTGCCTGACCCTGACCGCCTTCGCGCTGACCGCCTCCTGGCTGGTCGACGCTGAGCGCGCAGCCGTCGTGAGTCTATCCCGAGCCGGGGCAAGGGGCCTGTCGAAGGAACCCACCCCGAGCCTGTCGAGGGGGGTGCCTCTCGACGATGCGTGGATCCACTTCCAGTTTGCGCGCAACCTGGCCCGCGGCGATGGGTTCGCGTTTAACCCCAGGCAACCGACGGCCGGCTCCACCGCACCGCTGTGGACCGTGCTCCTGGCGGGCCTCTACGCACTGGGCGGCCGTTTTCCGCTGGCCGGCCAGGTTCTGAGTGGGGCCTCTTTCCTGCTCGCGCTGGGGGCGACCTACGGATTGACGAAGTGGCTGACCGGCCAGCGCTGGGCCGCGTGGCTGGCGGGGGCCGTCGTCGCCGTCAACGGACGGTTGGTCTGGGCCGGGCTCTCAGGGTTGGAGACGTGTCTGTTCGCGGCCCTGACGCTGGCCGCGATCAGCAGCCATCTGAGCGACCGGCAGGCCGGACGTCACCGGCTGGGGACGGCGGCGCTCTTCGGGTTGGCCACCCTCCTCCGCCCGGAGGGTTACCTGCTCTTCGCCTTCGCTCTGGCGGACAGTGTGCTCCCCGTGGTGGCCTCCGGTGCGTCTGGCTCACGTCTTCTGTCTCGCGTTGGGCGCCTTCTACCCGGCGGGGCGCTCTTCGCCGCGCTCATCCTCCCCTATCTGGTGTTCTCGCTCCGCACCACGGGCCAGGTGCTCCCCAGCACGTTCAGCGCCAAGGCCACGTTCACCTTCCGACCCGACCTCGACTTCCTGAGTCTGGCGGCGCGCTACCTGGTCCTCGACAACCCGCTGCTGCTCCCGTTCTTCGTCGTGGGGATCGCGGTGTTGTTCAGACGCGCACGTCTGCTGACCGCGTGGGCGGGAGGACTGCCCGTGGTGTACGCGTTTCTTCACGCGGTACTCTATCAGCACGGGCGTTATCTGATGCCTCTCATCCCGTGCAACGCCGCAGTGGGTGTGGTGGGCCTGCTGGAGGCGCGCAAACTGGCGCTCCGCCGCGGCTGGCGATGGCCGGGCTCCGGACGCGCCCTGACGGTCCTCGTCACCGTGCTCGTCGTCGGGGGGACGGCCTGGCGGCTTCCGACGATGGCCCGCCACTTCGGCTGGAATGTCGATAACATCAACGAGATGCACGTCGCCCTAGGGCAGTGGGCCGCGGAAAAGACACCGCCCGACGCGACCCTGGCGCTGAACGACATCGGCGCCATCGCGTACGTGTCTGGTCGAGAGGTCGTCGACCTGGCGGGTCTCGTGACGCCGGAGGTGACCCCTATGCTGCGCGGAGGGGACACGACCGCCCGACTGATCGATTTCATGGCCAGGCGGGGGGTCGATTACGTGATCATCTTCCCCAATTGGTTCCCGGAGCTGGCGCGACGAGAGGACGTGTTAACCCCAGTGCACCAGGTGACGGTGGAGCGCAGAACGATCACGGGCGGGCGCACGATGGTCGTCTACCGTGCCGACTGGGGCGCGCAGGCTCAGTAGGACAGGGCTCCCGGGGCCCCCGCCGGCCCCCGCATCTGCACACCCACACTCCGGAGAGCGGGGGGCAAGTTGCGTCCCGGCTAGCGTGCGGGATCGCTCAAGAGTCCGATGACGGTCTCAGCGATTCTACCGACGCTGACTGGTCTGACGAGCATGGCGGCACAGCGCGCCCGCAGCGGACGAAACCCCGCCTGCCGCAACCGGCTCACGACCAGCACCAGTGGCGTGTCTCTCCTGGCCTCCACCAGACGCTCGACGTCCTGGGCGCGCATGTGCTGACCCGCATCCACGACCAGCACCACCGGGTCGAGACCGCCGAGCTTGATCAGCCTCAGCGCCTCGTCGATGCCCGGCGCCGAGATGACGTCTCGGTCCGACATCTCACCGATCTGCGCAACCAGCAGCGCGCGAGTCTGCCACCTAGGTGAGATTACCAGGATCGGGGAGGAGGCTGCGTTCTGCATGGCAGGGTCAGTATAGCACCCGGCCCGCCGGGGAACAAGGCTGGATGAAGCATGCTGGGGCTGGGTCGGGAGATGGAAACAGGGCGGGGATGGGCACCCCACCCTGGGAATCGACGTCTGTACACTCGGCGCGTCACGAGCTGACTAGTCTATGCGCACGGTGGTACCGAATTCGTCCGTCCGCACGACGTATTCCTGTCCCTCTGCGCGCACCGTCACGCGCCAGCCCGGTGTGATGACCTGTGCGCACTGTTCATCGGGTTCAGCCAGTCCCAAACATGCGTCCGGCCATTCCGTATACTCGGCATCGAGCACTTCGATCTCCTCCACAGGAATACCGGTCTCCATGCTGAGCTCCTCCTTGACAAGCTGCTCGACGTCAGCCGGTAGTTGCGACACGTCTTCCGGCATCGTCGGCTCGCAGGCGCTTAGCGCCAGCACCAGCACCACCATGGCTCCAACAACCAGGTTAAGCTTCATCGAATCCATCGTTCTTACCTCCGTTTTTCCTCTGTTCGATGTCCGTTCATCTCGCGCAACGCCGGCTCGTCGCCGCTGCCCTCGCTCGGCCGCCGACCGCCATGAAGTGTAGCAGAAAGAAGGAACCCCAACCGCTGGTCTTGGTTGGAACTTGGTTTGACCTGGGTTTGAGAGAGTTGGAACTTCGTTGAGAGGTTCCTCCACTGCACTCCACTCTACGGTCAGGGTGGCGAAGCTGCGTCCGCTGATGTCCGCGGTATTGGGGGAGCATGAGACAAGCAACAGAGGGGACCGAACACAACCGACCGAGGACAACTGACCGGAGGCCAGGGAAAACTCACCCGAGAATGCACAGCGGGGGGCGGGGAGAGCGACCGTCCGCCGATCGGCTTGCATCTGCGACGTGTGAGAGTATAATCCTTCCTATGTTACGAGGATTGCTAGGCAAGCTGGTTGGCGACTCCGACGAGCGAGAGATCGCCCGATTGCAGGAGAAGGTCGAGCGCATCAACGCGCTGGAGCCCGAATTTGAAGCACTGAGTGACGCCGAGCTGCGCGCCAAGACCGCGGAGCTCCGGGAGCGGCTGGACGAGGGCGAAGCGCTCGATGACCTCCTCATCGAGGCCTTCGCGGCCGTGCGGGAGGCCGCGAAGCGGACCATCGGTCTCCGCCACTTCGACGTCCAGTTGATCGGCGGGATCGTGCTACACGAAGGCAAGATCGCCGAGATGAAGACCGGTGAGGGGAAGACGCTGGCCGCCACGGGGCCTCTGTATCTCAACGCGTTGACAGGCGAAGGCGTTCATCTGGTCACGCCGAACGACTACCTGTCGAAGGTCGGTGTGCAGTGGATGGGGCCGATCTATGAGGCGCTCGGCGTCTCCGTGGGCGTGATTCAGTCGGCCGCGGCCAATCCAGACCAGGGATCATTCCTCTACGATGCGGACTATCCATCGGACGACGATCGCTTCCTCAGCCTGCGCCCCGTCTCTCGTCGCGAGGCCTACCAGGCCGACGTCACGTACGGCACGAACAACGAGTTCGGCTTCGACTACCTGCGCGACAACATGGTTCGGGATCTGAGCCAGTGCGTGCAGCGAGGGTTCCACTTCGCTATCATCGACGAGGTCGACAACATCCTGATCGACGAGGCGCGGACACCGTTGATCATCTCGGGGCCGGCCGAGGAACCGTCCCACCTGTATCGAAGTTTCGCGCAGGTGGTGCGCCAGCTGGCGCCCAGCAGTCGCGAGAGCGTTGAGGCAGAGACCCCGGATGGGGACTACGTGTTGGACGAGCGAACGCAGACCGTCACCCTGACCGAGGCGGGCGTGGAGAAGGTCGAAGCCATGGTGCCGATGATCGAGGGGGATGAGAGCATTTACGACCCGAAACACGCTCACATGCTGCCCTACCTGGATAACGCGCTGCGGGCCCACGTCGTCTACAAGCGCGATAAGGACTACATCGTCCGGAACGGAGAGGTGATCATCGTCGACGACTTCACCGGTCGGCTGATGTACGGGCGGCGCTTCT
>CAYMHT010000167.1:0-5070 GCA_964390305.1 uncultured Anaerolineales bacterium | reverse complement strand
GCCTGGCGGGTCAGTACTATTTCGGAGCCCGGACGGGGGGCACGCCCATCCTGGAAGGATTGATCGAGGTGTCGTTGGGTCTTTTCCTGAGCCGGTCGATCGCCAGCATCTTGAGCGCCTTCCCCATGCCGCTGATTGGAGGGATGCTGTTTATGGTGGCCATCCAACTGAGCAAGGAGGCTGTCAGGCTGCGGGGCTGGAAGCTGGCGCTGGCCGGGACGACCGCTGCCGTTTCGGTGGTGACGAACATGGCGGTTGGTTTCGTCGTTGGGCTCGGTCTGACCCATCTCCTGAAGGGGCTGAAGCACCAGGGGCTTCTGTCTGGCATGCTGCCTGATGAGGAGTTCTTTGCCGATGAGTGACGCTGTACCCGCCATCCAGGTCCAGGGGCTGACGAAACGGTACGGACGGCCCAATGCGGGGGTGCTCGCCGTGGACAGGGTCGCCTTTGACGTCTGGCCAGGCGAGGTGTTCGGCTTGCTGGGACCGAATGGGGCGGGGAAGACGACGACAATCCGCATGCTGACCGGGCTCACCCGGCCAGATGCCGGCGAGGCCCGGGTGCTGGGGCTCGACCTGGCGCGTGACCTGCCCCGCATCAAGAAACGAATCGGCGTGGTACCCGAACGATCGAATCTCTACAACGAGCTGTCGGCGCGGGAGAATCTGATCTTCATGGCCCAGCTATACGGGGTACCGCACCGAGAGCGAGGGATGCGGGTCGACGAGTTGTTGCGTCGCTTCCGCCTGGAGGGAAAGCGCCAGGCGCCCTTTGGGAAGCTATCGAAGGGGATGAGGCGGGCGCTCACGGTCGCCGCTGCTCTCATCCATCGTCCTCAGCTCCTCTTCCTCGACGAGCCGACCTCGGGGCTGGACGTGGTCAATGCCCGTGGTCTGCGCGCCCTCATCGAGCGGCTGCGCGACGAGGGGGTGACCATCTTCCTGACGACGCACTATCTGGAGGAGGCGGAGCGATTGGCCGACCGGGTGGCCTTGCTGGTGGACGGCCGCATTGTGGCTGCCGACACCGTGGCGGGGCTCAAGTCGCGGGTTGCCGACGGGGAGACGATGGTGGAGATACGGTATCGCGACTCAATGGGATCGGATCGACTTCGACTTCGCGGCGATGATGGGACGTCGGGGCTGCGAGCGGCGCTGGATAGGGCAGAGGCGGAAGGACGGGAGGTGGTTAGCATCCGTACAGTCGAGCCCTCCCTGGAGGACGCCTTCATCGAGCTGACGGGCTTGAGCGCCGAGGTGATGCTGGCGGAGAAGGGCAAAGGATGATGTGGCGGGATAGCGTCCGAGGGCTTCTGTACGTGGCGTGGAAGGACATGCGGGCTTACTACTTCAAGCCGCCCAACATCAGCTGGGGGATGCTGTTCCCGGGTGCCCTGATCCTCGCGTTCACCGTGCGTGCGCCGGGGGACCTGCAAGCGCTGGCGCCAGGCTTGCTGGCCATGACGGCTCTCTTCAGCGCCACGTCCATGGAAGCCATCGTCATCACCTTTGAGCGGCGCACCGGTGCGCTGGAGCGGCTGCTCCTGGCCCCGATGACCCTGCCCGCAATGCTGGCAGGCAAGGTGCTGGGCGGCATGCTGTTCGGGTTGACCATCAGCGGGGTGGTGTTGTTGGGTGTCAGCCTGGGGTTTGGGCTGGTCGCGCCGCGGCTGGGGGCGGCCTTCGTGGCCCTGCTGTTCTCCACGGCTGCGTTCTCCGCTCTGGGGGCACTCGTCTCGGTCGCGGTGCAGGAGGTCTTTGAGGCCCAGACCCTGGCCAATGCAATCCGCTTCCCCATGATCTTCCTCTGCGGCGTGTTCGTGCCGTTGGAGGAGCTGCCGGACCCTCTGCCCGTGGTGGCGCGGCTCCTGCCACTGACGTACTCGGTGGAGGCACTGAACCTGGCGCTCTTGAAGGGGCCTGTCTGGGCGCTGGCGCTCGATCTTGCTGCTCTGGCGATGTTCACGGGCGTGCTCTTTGTTGTCGCGGCGGCGATCCTGCGTCGGCGCCTGGACTAGGCGCGTAGCAGAGCGTCCTCGCTGAAGCACTTCACTCAGTTCTTGGCATGGGTAAGCCCCGACTTGACAACATCGCAATCTGTGGTATGATGATAAGTGCGTGCTGCATATAGATGGGACGGGCGAGCACAACGGGAAGGTGGAGGGATGCATCACGAACCAGCCGACAACCACCGACACTGTCATTGTCGTGGGGGACACATCCAGGGCTTCGTGCGCCCGAGATTGCTCCTTCAGCTCTCCAAGAGACCCGCTCACGGGTACGAGTTGCTGGAGGTGCTCGAAAGCGAGAATCTACCCACTCCCGATCCCAGTACGCTTTACCGCACGCTGCGTCAGTTTGAGGAAGATGGCCTGGTCTCTTCGACGTGGGACACCAGTGGCGGTGGACCGGCGCGTCGGGTGTATGAACTGACAGATGAGGGAGTGGACTACCTCCACGCCTGGGCGGTGAACATTCGCCGCATTCGGAGGCGACTTGGTTCGTTTCTGGACGAGTACGAAGCGCGGTTTCAGATGAATGAAGAAGGAGGTGAACAAGATGTGTGAGCACCACGTGCATCACAGCCAGTGCGCGCCTGTGGCGCACACTGGGTGCTGCTGCGGTCCTGCCACGAGCAGGCCGGGGGTCCCCTTTGGGCGACGCTTCCCCACCCACGAGGAGGAAATTGCCCGGCTGGAGGCGTACCTTCAGGACTTGGAGGGGCAGGCCGAGGCTGTGAAGGATCGCATCGCCGCACTGCAGGCAGCCGACTAAGAGTGAAGAGGGCGCGATGGACCCTGGGAGCAGGGTCCGTCGCGCTCGTCGCCTATCCCGCGAAACCGGGTTCGGCAAGGGATCCCGGGTTCGTGGGTGGGAGCGCAACGCTCAAGCAAAGGGAGGATTCAATGACTATTCCGATCATTGAGACGAGGGGCTTGAAGGACTTTCCATCGACCAGCGCGGAGATAAAGCCGCAGCGTCTGATCGACGCCGATGACGTGGTTGCTCTGTTGGTGAATGTGGATGCCGATCAGGCGATAGAGCCGTGCCGCATGTCGGCCTCCGTGCTCTACTACGTCATTGAGGGAAGCGGCATCCTGATCGTCGAGGATGAGCGGGCTGACCTTCAGACCGGTTCACTCGCGCGGGTGCCCGCTGGCACTGTGCGGAGCATCTCCGCAACAGAGCACACGCGGGTGCTGGCAGTGCAGGTGGCATGACCGGCGGGGCGTCCAAGTGGCCTGACCGACCCACGGTGCTGGCCGTCTTCGCGCACCCAGACGATGAGACATTCCGCTGCGGCGGAACGCTGGCGCTGTTGGCCCGGTGCGATGTGCGGGTGCAGACCCTGGCCGCCACGCGAGGTGAAGGTGGCTCTCGTGGGCACCCGCCGCTGTGCACGCCAGAGGAACTTGCCGATCTGCGCGAGAAGGAGCTGCGCTGCGCCTGTGCGGCGCTGGGCATCGCCCCGCCGCGCCTGCTCGACTACCCGGACGGGATGCTCTCTGAGGTCCACGAGCAGCAAGGGGCAGCCCACGTGCTTGACGCAGTGCGTGAACTCCGGCCACACGTGCTGATCACGTGGCCCCCAGACGGACTCTCGGGACATCCCGATCACGTCGCGGTGAGCCGCTGGACGCGGCTGGCGTTCGAAGCGGCAGCGGTTCCGGGCTCGGGGGCGCCGCTGGCGCTCTATCACATGGTGGTGCCTCAAAGCGTCGCAGAGGCTCTGGGATTCTCCGGTCTGCACGCCGTGCAGGATGAAGACGTGACCCTCGCGGTCGACGTCGGAGCAGTGTGGGAAGACAAGCTGAGCGCCATCCGCTGCCACCGCACGCAGACGGGCGAGAGCCCGATCCTGGACGCGCCTCGGGAGCGGCAAAGGATGTTTCTGGGCGTGGAGCACTTCCGGAGGGCACTGAGGCGAGGAGAGCACGGGGATGGCGTGTATCCCCACGTACTTGAGCGCTACTTGACCCAGAAGGGCCGGAAATCATGGGAGGATGACGACGAATGACCAACGCGATCGAAGTAGAGAGCCTGACGAAGTATTATGGAGACCTGCTCGCCGTGGATCACGTCGACTTCGCAGTGGAGGAGGGTGAGGTGTTCGGGTTTCTGGGCCCGAACGGCGCCGGTAAGACCACGACCCAGCGCATGTTGACCACGCTTCTGGAGCCGACGGAGGGCCGTATTGTGATCAACGGCCACGACCTGGCTCACGACCCCGTGCCCATCAAGCGGCGCATGGGACTGGTGCCGGAGGAATCGAACGTCTACACTGAGCTCACGGCGTGGGAGAATCTGATGTTCACCGCGCGGCTGTATCTGGTGAAGCCCAGCGAGCGAGCGCAGCGTGCCCGGGAGCTGCTGGAGACCTTTGGCCTGTGGGAGAAGCGAGACGTGAAGGTGGAGAACTTCTCCAAAGGCATGCGGCGGCGTCTCAGCATCGCCATGGCCATCATCCACCGGCCGACGCTGCTCTTCCTGGATGAGCCGACCCCAGGGCTGGACGCCCAGAGCACGCGCACCATCCGCGACCTGATCCGCGAGCTGAACGCAGAGGGCACGACCATCTTTCTCACCACCCACCAGATCGAGGAGGCGAACCAGCTCTGTGACCGGGTGGCCATCATCAATCATGGCCAGATCGCGGCCATCGACACCCCCGAGCGGCTCAAGGCAGCGTTCCGGCGGGTGCAGTCGGTAGAGGTGGCGGTGGAGCCCGACGGTCAAGCCCACGGGGAATCGCTTGAGACGCTGCCCGGCGTCACGCACTCGGTCAAGATGGGGGACAAGTGGCGGCTGTACACCGAGCGGCCGTCGGCGCTGCTGCCCCAGGTGGTGGACTACGCCCGGAGGCACGATCTGGAGGTGGTGAGTCTGTGCACGCTGGGGCCGAGTCTGGAGGACGTCTTCCTGGAGATCACCGGCCAGGAAATCGGCTCCGTGCGCCACGAGACGGCAGAACCGGAGCGCAGGAGGCCAGGAGCCAGAGGCAAGCGGGGAGGGCCACGATGAATCGAGGGATCGTGAGGCGGTTGACGGATGAGGTGAGCCAGGCGTGGA
>CAYMHT010000166.1:1312-5077 GCA_964390305.1 uncultured Anaerolineales bacterium | reverse complement strand
GGTACTGCCTCTGCCGCGCCTGCCGCGCCATGCGGGAGGACGTCCATCGCGCCCGTTGTAATACGGGACGAACTACAGATCCCGGGACAAGAGCTTGAACGTGAGAAGCTCCCAGGCTCCTCGCACCCGAGCGTTTGTTCAGCGGCTTGCGCCGGGATCTTGCTATGCGGATCATCCACCACCTGGCCCTTGGCAGCGCTGGACCACCTGGCGCAGTCACACGGTTCAGGCCAGAGGTGCCCTCCGTCACGCCCGCGCTCGATCCCTGGCCCCGGGCTCCGGCACGGCCTCTGAGGCTCGCGTTGGATCGCCAGATCGGACGCTTGGCCGTAGGCCAGCCGCGCCAACCGTCAACCCGCGACCCTCCACTCCAACTTGCGCCCCCGGCTCTTTGCCTGTATACAAAGGACCCGGGCGAACCATGCGATACCTCGTCGTCTGACCAGACAGGGAGGAACCTGCCCATGCCGACCATCGTCGTCAACCAGGATACCTGCACCCGCTGCGGTGCCTGCGTTCGGGTCTGCAGGGCCAGCCGCGTATTCGAGCTGAGAGAGACCGCGGCCGAGGTCGTCCGGGCCGAGGAGTGTTGGCTCTGCGGCCATTGTGTGGCCGTCTGCCCCGTGGATGCCATCCGTCATTCCGACTATCCGCTGGAGCAGTGCCCCACCATAGAATCTCTGCCGGCGTATGAGGAGCTGGTGGGGGCTCTACGCGGACGGCGCTCGCTGCGCGTCTTTGAAGACGAGCCTGTGCCGCGTGAGACCGTGCGCGAGCTCATCGACGTCTCCCGCTGGGCGCCCAGCGCCTCCAACAGGCAGCCGGTCGACTGGATCGCCGTGGACGACCCTGCGCGTATCGCCCGGCTGAGCGCGGAGGTAGCGGCAACGCTGGGGCGGTTGGTTCCCCTGCTCCGTAACCGGTTCCTTCGCCCCTTCCTGTACCTGCTGCTGGGCAGGGAGAATGCCAGAGAGGCAGTGGGGGCCGCGGATGACTTTGAGAGGCTGGCCCGGGAGCGTGCGCAGGGCCAGGACCCCATCTTCTACCACGCACCGGTGGTGCTGGTTGCCCACGTTCCGCGCGGAGCCTACTTCGGGCGCGAGGACGCCACCTACGCTGCCTATAACCTGATGCTGGCTGCGGAGCGTTTGGAGCCTCCCGGGGGCCAGCTGCAGAAGCTGGGCACATGCCACATCGGCTATTTCAACGCCGCCCTGGAGCGCAGCCAGAAGCTGGAGCGCATCCTCGGCCTGCCCCAGGGGCGCCGGGTCGAGGTCGTCATGGCCCTCGGCTACCGTGACGTGGAGTTCCATCGCGCCCTCCCGCGCCGGCGCCCGGACCTGCTCTGGAACCCAGGCCCCAGATAGGTCGGCCTCCCACAACCCGGTCGGCGCTGCTCGACCCCTCTGCGGGGTCTTGCACCATTCCCCAGGCGGCTCGAGCCGGGTGCGTCGCCCGACGGTGACCAGGCAATGCCCGCCTGGGTCCGCTCCACGTCCGTTCGAACCGGGCCTTCGCCAACCCTCCTCCAACTCTTCCCAACTTTGTTCCAACGAAACCCAAACGATTCCCAGAATCCAGCCGGCTTGTTGTGTGGTATATTGATTACGTGAAGGCCCCCTTTAACTGGGCATCGAGGGGCATCGAGGCCCGGAAGGCCATACGGGAGGCATATGATGGGGCTGCCCGCGGCCGAGCAGCCGGGGGACGCGTGACGGCGAAGGGCAGGCTCTCGCTCTATTCTCCCCGGTCGGGTCGTCGGCTGACGGCAGGGTGTAGCCCTCGCTTCTAGCCCCAGCCGGGGGTGCCGGGTCCTGCGGCTCCGCTGGTGTGGGTCGGCCGCTGGTGAAGAAATCACCAGTATATCGGTTGTCGTTCAATCTGATGAAGGTTGTGATGGGCAAAGACACGGAAGGCATCGGAACCAGTGTCGCCTTTGAAGGCGACGCTGACACGGATGTGATCGTCCTCGGTGTGGGCACGTCCGGTGAGGACCTCTCGCTGCAGCTCCTCGATGCCGGGCTCGACGATGTGGACTACTGGACGACGCGCGACGTCATCCAGATGGATGAGCTGCCGGAGTCGATGATCGTCCTCGGCGGCGGCGCCTCGGGCGCGGAGCTGGGACAGGTCCTCGCCCGCTTCGGGGTAAACGTGACCCTGGTGGAGGCCAAGGAGCCGCTGCTGTCGAGGGAGGAACCGGAGGCGTCGGAGGTGTTGGAGGACGCGTTCGCTGCCGAGGGGATCGACGTGCATACAGGGGCTAGAGCAGAACGCGTTGAATCCCGGGACGGCTCGTTCGTGGTAACGCTCGCTGGAGGAGCGGAAGTGACAGGCGAACGCCTGTTCGTGGCCACCGGCCGCACCGTCGACCTGAGCGACCTGGGGCTCGAGTCGGCGGGCGTCGACGCCACCGGCCCGTACGTTCCAACCCTCCAGCGTTCACATGCGAAAAAAGGTGTGTGTCGTCCACGCGGACGATAGGCTTAAACGAATCCACGGCAAATCGGTGACAAAACCTTGACAACAACCGCGAACTGTGGTATATTGATAGATAAATGAGTTGAAATCAGCCCCTCCGGGTCAGGCTGGTCAGCAGCTTGGATCCGGAGGCGAGGCGGCGGCTCGTTGCAGGAGGGGATAACCATCGCTCAGGCGGTGAGCTTCCCGGAGTGCGGGCCCGGGGTCACAGCAGCGTCGATATTACATTTAACAGCAAGAAAGGAGCGTATCGTGATGAAGAAGGTAGTCAGGAACTTGGCAGTGGCAGCCGTTGTGCTGCTCCTCGCGGTTCCGCCTGTGACGGCGGCGGGACACAACACGATTGTAGATATCGCGGTCGCCGATGGTCGCTTTACGACGTTAGTGGCGGCTGCTCAGGCCGCGGGCCTGGTGGAGACCTTGCAGGGTGGTGAGTGGACGGTGTTTGCGCCCACGGACGACGCCTTCGCCAAGCTCGACCTGAACGCGGGCAACATCGCCAGTGCGTTCTCGAAGCAGGAGCTGACGGACATCCTCCTCTACCACGTCCTGGAGGGCGAAGTGAGCTCGGCCGAGGCGAAGACGGTGTTGGGCGACATCACCATGGCCAACGGGAAGCTGGCGGGTCTCAAGTATTTCGACGGCAGCCTGTACGTGAACGACGATTCGAAGGTCATCATCCCGGACATCGCGGCGTCCAACGGCGTGATCCACGTGGTCGACACCGTTATCCTGCCGCCGTGGCCTCGAACCGAGGAAGGCGCAGCCGCCGCACCCGATGTGGCAGCGGGTGATGCGACCATCGTCGACATCGCCGTGGCGGATGGCCGCTTCACGACCCTGGTCGCGGCTGTTCAGGCCGCTGGCCTGGCCGAGACCCTGCAGGGCGGGGAGTGGACGGTGTTTGCGCCCACGGACGACGCCTTCGCCAAGCTCGACCTGAACGCGGGCAACATCGCCAGTGCGTTCTCGAAGCAGGAGCTGACGGACATCCTCCTCTACCACGTCCTGGAGGGCGAAGTGAGCTCGGCCGAGGCGAAGACGGTGTTGGGCGACATCACCATGGCCAACGGGAAGCTGGCGGGTGTCAAGTATTTCGACGGCAGCCTGTACGTCAATGACGATTCGAAGGTCATCATCCCGGATATCGCGGCATCCAATGGTGTGATCCACGTGGTGGACACCGTCATCCTGCCGCCGTGGCCTCGAACGGCTGACTGAATCGCAGACGCAAAGAGCCTATCGTAGCATCAAGCCGCTTTCTTGACCCCGAAGGCGACTGAC
>CAYMHT010000166.1:0-1212 GCA_964390305.1 uncultured Anaerolineales bacterium | reverse complement strand
CGCAAAGAGCCTATCGTAGCATCAAGCCGCTTTCTTGACCCCGAAGGCGACTGACCAGCACTGCAGCCGCTGTACGACACGGGAGGGCCAGCGCCGAGTCCCAGGACTCCGGCCTGGCCCTCTCCCGTTACTCATCCATCCCCCGGTGCGCCGTGGCCTCCTCGTCCACCCAATCCGGCTCCTCCCACCGCATCCCTTTCCGTCCCGGGACCACCCGGCGGGGTCCCGGCTTGTAGTTCGGACATGACTTCGGCCCATAGCAGAAGGTCTCGAATCGGTAGCGCTTCTGGGGGTTCCAGGGATCGATGATCATCTCGACGGGCATGCGGCATCCCCAGATACACGTGGTGCACTTGGCCTGGTAGGTTCGCGCCGATAGCCGTCGGTGCCCTCGCTCGCGGTACGTCTCCAGATCCGGCGGCACGCCGTGCCAGGGTGGGGGGCTCTCCGCCTGCGCGGGACCGCGCTCTCCTAGCGCGAGCTTGCTGGCGCGATAGAACTCGACGGGCTCCTTGCGCGGATCTGCCACGGGGACGGCAGTGCCCCGGACCTCATCGCCGACGCGGAACCGGTGCTTCTGCTGGGTTTTCTTGCCCACGCCGATCGAGAACTGACGGTTTTCACCCCCGACGGTGCCCTCGACGAGCAGGCAGAACCCCAGATAGGTATGGTATCGCTCGTCAAAGGACCGACCGAGCCGAATGCGCGGTTGAACCGATACGATGCGGCCGGACCAGGCGACTTTCTCCATCGTGACTCCTCCAGGCGACGTGCCGGACGACCCAGTTTGACGTTCCCGGGCGCTAGTATATGCTGCCTGAAGACGGTCGGCAAATCCTGAGCGAAACGTACACTGCCAGACAGCCGATGCCTGGGCTGGGTCTCTCATGGGCGCCATGGGATACTCTCGTGCGAGAGCACGGGACCAACCGCAGCGAAGCAGATACGCCACCGTTCTGCGTGGTCTCCTGACCACGCAGGGACCCGCCCGGCTCTGCCGACCCAGCGACAATGCTGCCCCGACGGCTCGGGAAACCGAGCAAAGGAGATGCCGCCATGCCAAACACATTCGACTGGATCGAGATCAGGACAGGGGACCTGGAGACCACAGCCACCTTCTACGCGTCCCTGTTCGGCTGGGAAATCACCGAGAAAGAGACGGCGGACGGCTATGACGTCTGGATCTTCGACACCGGCGCTGCCCCGCGTGTC
>CAYMHT010000165.1:0-5104 GCA_964390305.1 uncultured Anaerolineales bacterium | reverse complement strand
GCCTTCCCCAGTCGGGGCGCCGGGATTTGAACCCGGGACCTCTACAACCCCATTGTAGCGCGCTAGCCTGACTGCGCCACGCCCCGAACGAACCGGATTATACCAGACTTCGTCACAGCTGGCAAATCCCGAGGCAACTGTGTGCCGGGCGGAAATGCGCAGCGACCATAAGGAAGGTCCTTCCGGCCCCTCCTCACCACCTCCCGACCTCATAGGCCACAAGGCCGAGGGTGAGCAGGCCGAGCCCGAACAGGCACACCCGGTCGATCCGGCGCAGGCGCAGCGGACGGCGCGTCGTCCGGGCGTGGCCCGGCCAGAAGCCCCGAGCAGCCAAAGCAAACGTCAGATTATCCGCCAGCCGGAGGGCGCCGATCACGAGCGCCACCAGGGTCGGGCCGTAGGCGCGCAGTCGACGGAACAGGCCTTCCGCCTCCGGCGTCCAGCCGCGTGCCCGCTGAGCCTCGGAGATCGTGTCGTGCATCCCGTAGAGGAGAGGCACATAGCGCAGTCCGATGGCCAGCGTCAGCCCCCACTCGAACGGCAGCCCTAGACGTACCAGGCCTTGAATCAGCCTGGTCTGGTCGGTGGTTGAGAGGAGCACGAAGACGGCGAACGCCAGGGCATTCACGCGCAGAGCGGCCATCACCCCCATTCTGATGCCGGGAACCGTGATCCGTACCCGCCACCAGTCGAAGAGCACAGGTGTGCCAACCGGGTTGGACAAGGGCCACAGTAGAAGCATGAGCAGGCTGACGGGCCACATCTGCCGCCACAGCCAGCCGATGCGCTCACCCGGGATGCGCGCTCGCCACAGGAGAAGGTGCACGATCACCAGGTATCCGAGCAGCAGGATGAGGTGGTCTGCCAGAAGGAGCAGGGCAAAGCTGGCACCGACGAAGGCCATCTTGGTGCGCGGATCGAGACCGTGGAGCCAAGAGTCTCGCGAGACGTAGAGGTCGAAGCGGGAGGCCATCAGCGCACGCGCTCTTGTTCTGAGAGAAGGGTCACGTACTCTCGGTAGAAGTCGTCGACGGTCAGACTCGCTCCACTCATGCCCGCCGACCGGAGGACGTGAGACAGGCGGGTGATAGGCGGCGGACTAACGGAAGCGCGAGCCAGCAGCTCCACCTGGGCAAAGACTTCTCGCGCGGCCCCTTCAGCCAGCAGCCGTCCCCTGTGGAGCAGAAGGACGTGCGTCGCTCGCTCCGCCACCAGTCGTACGTCGTGCGTGATGAAGATAACCGTACGGCCGGCCGTCTGGTGCTCGCCAAGGTAGTGAAGGAGCAACTGAGACCTCTCCCAGTCCAAACCGGTGGTCGGCTCGTCGAGGATGAGGATTGGAGGCCGCCGTGCAAGGAGCGATGCGAGCGTCACCTGGCGCCTCAGCCCGTGGCCCAGCATAGCCGGCGGCCTGCCGGCGTACGGGGTCAAGTCGAAGAGAGCGAGCGCCCGCTCTGTGCGCTCCTCCGTCTCCTGGCGTGAGAAGCCGAGGTTGCGCAGCCCAAAAGCGATTTCGTCGCGGACTGTGGGCGCGAATATCTGATGGTCGGGGTTCTGAAAGAGGTAACCGACCTCACGGGCCACCCGTCCGACCGGTCGCTGCCGGATGTCCCGGCCCATGATGCGTACTCGCCCTTCATGAGGGCGCAGCAGGCCTATGCAGAGCTTGGCGAACGTGCTCTTCCCCGAGCCGTTCTGACCGATGAGGGCCACCCAGCTCCCGGGTTCGATCGCGCAGCTCACGCCCCGCAGGGCGGGCGTCGCGCGCTGGTAGCTATAGGAGCAGTGCTCCAACTCGACGGCCGGCTCAGCCATCCAGTCTCTCCCTCAGCTCGCGTGCTGCCTCGTCCAGCGTCAGCCAGGCGTAGTCGGTGTTCCAGGCACGGTTGAACCGAGTGGCCAGCTGCGTCATCTGGGGGAGGCCGAGCCCCATCCGCTGCAGTTCCTCCCCTCGGCCGAAGACCTCCCGCAGCCCACCACGCAGAGCGATCCGACCGTCGTACAAGACGGCCACGCGATCTGCCAGTGAGGGCAGTTGGTCGACGTCCTGCGTCACCCACAGGATGGCGGTCCCTTTTTCGGCTCGCAGACGATCCACGGCCTCGAGCAGTGCTCGCTTCCCGGCCGGATCCAGGCTCGTGGTCGGCTCATCGAGCACGAGCACCTGGGGGCGCATGGCGAGCACGGCGGCCAGGGCGACCCGTTGTTTCTCACCGCCGGAGAGCTCCAGAGGAGACCGATTCCGAAGGGGGGCGACGCCTGTCAGCTCCAGGGCTTCGCTGACCCGCGCGTCGATCTCGTCTGGCGGGACAGCCAGGCTCTCCAGGCCGAAAGCCACCTCATCCTCGACTGTCATGGTGAAGAACTGACTTTCGGGGTCTTGAAACACCAGTCCCACGGTCTGGCTCAGCTCCCCCGGCGCAGTCTCCCGGGTGCTGCGTCCCGCCACCCGGACCTCGCCCCGGAACGTCCCTCCCACCAACTGGGGAATGACCCCGTTGAGGGTCAGGCACAGCGTGGACTTGCCCGCGCCGGTCGGACCAAGGAGAGCGAGGCACTCTCCCTCACCCAGAGAGAGGGACACGCCCCTCAGGACGTCCGAACTCTCGCCTCCTGCGGTCAGAGGGGGATAGGCATAGTGGAGCTCGTCGATGACAAGGAGAGGAGCCAAGGAGTGCGCCAGGTCAGGCCTCAGGACTGCGGGCGCCCCCACGCCAGAATGGCAGGGTAACCCCGTCGCAGGGCGAGCACCAGCGGTACGGCTACGATACCGCCGACCACGACCTGGGGAAGGTTGATCGTTACCATCTCTGTGGCGGCCGCAGCGACACCCATCCTGAACACGAACGCCTCGCCCAGAAAATAGCCGGCCAGCATCACGGCCGCTCCGAGGGCCCAGCCCAGAATCATCCGCCAGATAGTCTGACCCCGCCTAGCCAAAGCGCCGGCGACCAACCCCTCGAGCCCGTGCGCGACGAGCGTCAGAGGAGCGTACATCGGGTAGCCTCCCACCACGTCCGCGAGCGCGGTACCGACGCCTCCCGCGATCAGGCCCACCCAGGGGCCGAAGGCGAAACCAGCCAGGAAGACGCCCACGTCCGAGAAGTTGAAGTAGCCTCGGGTCAGCGCGAAGGGGACCCTTACGGCCAGCGTAAACACGGCCACCAAGGCGATCATCACCCCGGTCAGCACAATCTGTCGAATCTCCAGCTCTCGCATCGGTAACTAGCCTCCTTTTCCAGCCACCGCCGGACGATTGGGCACCGCCGGTGAATGCCGTGTTGCGTGACCACCGGCCGAGCCCTTCAGCTGCTCCCGCACCGCCCTGCCCAGTCGGCGGAGCCCCTCCTCGATCACGTCTGTTGGATGAGCGGCGAAGTTGAGCCTCAGCGACGAATGGCCAGCGTCATGAGGAAAGAACACGGACCCGAGGGCAAAAGCCACGCCGTGGTCAATGGCCGTGAGATAGAGCTCGGCAGCGGAGATGGGCTCGGGCAGGGTCACCCAGAGGCACAGGCCGCCCCGGGGACAGGTCCACTCAGTCCCCTCCGGCATGCGACGCGCAAGACCCGCGAGCATGGCATCCCTCCGCTCTCGATAGACCCGGCGGATCATCTCCAGGTGAGTCCCGAGACGTCCGCTGACGAGGTAGCGGACGAGGGCTCGCTGCATGAGGGAGGAAGTGAACAAGTCAGTCACCTGTTTACCCCTGGTCAGCCTTTCTCTCAGTCGCTGCGGCGCAGCCACATAGCCCACCCGGATGCCGGGCAGCAAGAACTTAGAGAAGGAGTTCACGTAGACGACGTGCCCTCCCCTGTCCCGGGCCTTCAGGGACCGAATGGGCGACCCCTGGTAGCGTAACTCGGAGCAGACGCCATCCTCGAGGACAAGGATCCCGTATCGCCGCGCCAGCTGCAGAAGCCCTCGGCGCCGTTCCGGGCTCAACGTCACCCCGGTGGGGTTGTGAAAATCGGGGATTGTGTAGATGAAGCGTGGGCTGCGAGATGAAATCAGCTTCTCCAAGATGTCTACTCGCAGCCCTTCCTCATCCACAGGTACGCCGATCACCTTCGCGCCGTTCGACCGGAACACGTCGAGAGCGCCCAGATAGGTAGGGCTCTCCGTGACCACCAGGTCGCCGGGCTTCGTGAACGCGCGGGTGACCAGATCGAGTCCCTGCTGAGAACCTGAGGTGATCAAGATCTCCTTGGCGGACGCCCGCATCCCCTCCTGCGCCAGCAGACGGCTGATCTCGGCGCGAAGAGGCTCGTAGCCGGCGGCCTCGTCGTATTGGAGCGCTTTCCCGCCATCCCGCCGGAGCACCTGATTGATCGCCTCACGAAAATCACGCACAGGGAGAAGATCCGTGGCCGGGGCCCCCATGGCGAAGGAGATGAGATCGGGGTGTTGAGCCAGGTGAAGCATGTCCGCCAGCATGCCGCTCGCCGACACGCCGGCCGAGCCCAGGAGTGTGGACTCCCACTTGTAGGGGGTGTCCCTGACCCGCCGGTCACGCTGCCTGCGATCGCTCACGAACGTACCTCGCCCCACGTGAGCGCGCACCCACCCTTCCGCCTCGAGCTCCGCATAGGCGTTGACGACTGTGACCCGGCTGACCTCCAGCTCTCTGGCCAGCGTCCGGGTGGCGGGCAGCCTGGTGCCGGGCAGGAGGACACCACGCTCTATGCGTTCCTGCAACTGGTCTTTGATCTGCAGGTACAGGGGGACAGACGCATCTGGCCTCAGGTCAATGTTCATGGTGAATTCCGAGATTATTATAGGTCCAATTGTGCTTCCTGCATAGGGCCAATCGCCGGTCAGTTCGATCAGTCCAATTGAGCCGGGACACATCTGGGGACTGCTCGCCGTTCTGTTCCAGTCGACGTGAGAGTGACAGGAGCTCGGTGCACCTTGGGTGGTGCGCGCCTCGGCGGCCCACCACCGCGGGGGGCCCGGACAGGGTGGACCAGGGATGGTGGCGAAATGACGGTGTCCGGCGTGTCTTGGCGAGAGGCGGAACGATTTGACATTTCGGGGGCGTTCAGTATAATGTGGGCCAGGTTAGCGGGTGTAGTTCAGCGGTAGAACGTCAGCTTCCCAAGCT
>CAYMHT010000164.1:1531-5115 GCA_964390305.1 uncultured Anaerolineales bacterium | reverse complement strand
CGCCTCGCCGCTCAGTCTCTCCACGACCTGCTGCGGGACCTCGGCTTGGTGCCCTTTGTGATGACCACTGGCTCCCGGGGCGCACACGTCGTCGTGCCTCTCGACCGCACCGCGGACTTCGACACCACCCGTGCCTTCGCCAGCGACGTGGGCAAGCTGGTGGCCCAGACCCATCCCCAGGACCTCACGGTGGAGTTCTACAAGGATGCTCGCGAGGGCCGCCTCTTTCTCGACTACCTGCGCAATGCCTACGGCCAGAACTCCGTCGCCCCCTACGCGATCCGCGCCAGGCCCGGCGCCCCCGTGGCCACGCCCCTCGACTGGGATGAGCTGTCGGATCCCGATCTGCACTCGCAGACCTACACCGTGAAGAACATCTTCCGCCGCCTCGGCCAGAAGGACGATCCCTGGAAGGGGTACATGCGCCGCGCACGTTCCTTGGACGAGCCGCGCCGTCGGCTCGATGATCGGATGGCGGACGCGGAGCGAGAGACATAGCGTCCGCTGCCCGGGGTGCGGTCTCCCGACACGCGTGCTCCGGTCGAAACATGGATGGGAGGCGAGGGTGAAAGCGAGAGAACGTCGGGCCTTCATCTTGGGCATCGCCGGGCTGATGATCGTGACCCTGGCGCTCGGCCTGGCGGCCGGCGTGGTTCTCGGTCGCGAGGTGCTCCGCGACGCCGAGCGCTGTCTCGACGTGCCGCCGGGGGCGCGGGCCGAGTTTGACCTCATGGCCGAGGCGTGGCGGACCATCCAGCAGCGCTACGTAGACCAGGAGGCCGTGCAGCCCCGCCGCATGGCCTACAGCGCCATCAGCGGTCTGCTTCAGACGCTCGGCGATGTCGGACACACCCGCTTCCTCACCCCCCAGATGGCCGAGCGCCACCAGGACCAGCTCCAGGGGCGCTTCGAGGGCATCGGGGCCTACGTGGAGATGAGGGACGGCCGCGTCGTCATCGTCGCCCCCATCGACGATACCCCGGCCCAGCGCGCCGGCCTCGAGCCTGGCGACGTCATCCTGGGCGTCGACGGCCAGGACGTCACCCAGCTCCCCCTCGACGAGGTCGTCAGCCGCATCCTCGGCCCGGCGGGCACCGAAGTCACCCTCACCATCCTCGATCCAGACACCGGCGAGTCGACAGAGGTCACCCTCGAGCGCGCCGAGATCGAGCTCGACCTGGTGAGCTGGCAGCGGCTGCCGGGGACCTCCATCGCCTACGTCCGCATCTCCGCCTTCAGCGACGGCGCCGCCGATGAGCTCCAGGAGACCCTCGCCGAGATCCACCAGGCGGAGATTGACGCCCTGATGCTCGACCTCCGAAACAACCCCGGCGGCCTTCTCAACGAGGCCGTCGACGTCACCAGCCAGTTTGTCGAAACCGGCAACGTCTTGCTGCGCAGGGACGCCGAGGGCAACCTGCTGGAGGAGCCCGTCGCGCGCGGCGTCCGCGCCGTCGACCTCCCCCTCGTGGCCCTGACCAATGGGGGCACGGCCAGCGCCGCGGAGATCGTCACCGGGGCCCTGCAGGATCACGGACGCGCCAGAACGGTGGGGACCACCACCTTCGGCGCCGGCACCGTCCTCAACGAGTTCACCCTCTCCGACGGCTCCGCGCTCCTGCTCGCCGTCGAGGAATGGCTCACCCCCGAGGGGCGCGTCATCTGGCAGAAGGGCCTGCCCCCCGACGTGGAGGTCACCCTGCCTCCCGAGGCTGAGCCCCTCTCGCGCCTGGGGTTGCAGGACATCACCGCAGAAGAGCTTCAGAACACCGACGACGCCCAGTTCCTCCGCGCGCTGGAGCTGCTGGAGACCTCCGTCAGCCAGGAGGACCGCTGCTCGTGACACCCGGAGCCCTGATCAACCAAAGCACAGACCGGGGGCGCGCCTTCTCATGCGGCGCTTGCCCGGAGAGCAGGCCGCTCGCCTGAGGAGGGCATATGTCCAAACGAATCATGTGGTTACTGTTCATCTTGATCTTTCTCGCAGGGCTCCTTCTTGGCCTCCTGGGATCGCTCCTCGGCACCGACCTGGGGTTCGCCGAGGTCTACGAACGCCTCGGGGGCTGGACCGTCCTGGGGCGCATTGCCGTCGCCCTGCTGATCCTTGCCATTCCCCTGGGCTACATCGTCTGGCTCGTCGCAGGAGCGGTCCAGTTCGCCACCTCGGCGGCTCAAGCCCAGGCCCAGGCCCCCCTCCACTTCATCCAGCGTGGAGAGAGGAGCAGCGTGCGCCGCGTGCTCGTCTCCACCCGGGGCGGACCGCACGCGTCGTTCGGCCTCCACCTTGCCACCAGGATCGCCCGCGCTGGCGATGGGGAGGTGACCCTCTTTCGTGTCATACCTGTCACGGAAGAGGCGGATGTCGAGGCGCAGGAGCGCGCGTTGCATGCCCTGGCAGACACCGTCGTTTCCGCTGACGTGCCCATTCACACCCGCGTGGCGCAGAACCCCAGCGTCGTCGATGGCATCCTGCAGGAGACAGGCCGGGGCGAATACGACCTCCTGATCGTTGGTGCCTCCGACGAGGGCACGGTCCAGAAGCTCCTCTTCGGTACCATTACCGACGCTGTCGCCGAGCGCACGCCCTGCCCCGTCCTCATCGTCCGCGGCGCGGCAGGCTGAAAGGAGAAAGCGCGATGCCCACGACTGACCATCTGCCGGACCTCCCCGAGCGCATCCAGGGCCTCGGCCGGCTGGCCTACAACCTCTGGTGGAGCTGGCATCGGCCCGCCTGGCACCTCTTCCGGGCCCTCGATCCCCACGCCTGGTGCGACAGCGACCACAACCCCATCCGCATGCTCGCCCTGCTCCCCCACGACGTCCTCAGCGACGCCGCCCAGAGCGACCACTTTCTGCAGCGATACGACGCCGTCATGGACGATTTCGAGCGTGCCGAGACCGCCGAGGGCGGCTGGTTCCCGGAGCGCTGCGGCTCCGTTCCGTCGCCCCTCGCCTATTTCTCCGCGGAGTACGGCCTCCACGCCTCGCTCCCCGTCTACGCCGGTGGATTGGGCGTCCTCGCCGGCGACTACCTCAAGGAATGTGCCGACCTCGCCGTCCCCATCGTCGGCGTCGGCATGATCTACCGCCAGGCCTACGTCCGCCAGCACATCCGCCAGGACGGCTGGCAGGAGGAGCTGGAGGAGCCCGTCGATCGTACCTACAACCCCATCGAGCGCGTCTCCGCCAGTCTACCATCTTCACCACCCATACGCCCGTCTCGGCCGGAACCGACGTCTTCCCCTTCCAGCTGGTGGAGAAGGTCCTTGGCCGCTACATCTCCGACATTGGCACCGATCGTGATATCTTCTTCAGCCTCGGCACCAATCCCGCCGACCCCGAGGCTGGGTTCAACACCACCGTCTTCGCCCTTCGCGCGGCCGGCCTCCGCAACGCCGTCAGTCAGCGCCACGGAGAAGTGGCGCGAGAGATGTGGAGTCACCTCTGGCCCGACCGCCAGCCCGATGACGTTCCCATCCACGCCATCACCAACGGCGTCCACCTCCCCACGTGGATCGACGCCAGCCGGATGCAGCCTCTCTTCGATGCCTACCTCGATGCCTCCTGGATCGAAGCCCGGGATC
>CAYMHT010000164.1:0-1431 GCA_964390305.1 uncultured Anaerolineales bacterium | reverse complement strand
TCGACCGATTCAGACGCCTCGTCACCGATCCGCTCCGCCCGGTACAGGTCATCTTCGCCGGCGAGGCGCATCCCGACGACGTCCACGGCAAGCGGCTCATCCAGAAGGTCTTCCAGGCCGCCCAGGACCCCGAGTTCGCCGGCCGCATCGCCTTCGTCGAGGACTACGACAAGGAGCTCGCCGGATACATGGTCCACGGCGTCGACGTCTGGCTCAACAACCCCGTTCCTCCCCAGGAGGCCAGCGGGACCAGCGGCATGAAAGCCAGCGTCAACGGCGTCCCCAATCTTTCCATCCTCGATGGCTGGTGGATCGAGGGCTACGACGGGCAGAACGGCTGGGCCTTCGGCCAGGAGGCCGACGGTCACGATGATGACCGCAGCGCCCGCGACGCTGAGGCTATCTACCATCTGCTGGAGCAGGAGATCATCCCGCGCTACTACCGGCGCTCCGACGACGGCGTGCCCCAGGCCTTCGTCCCGGTGATGAAGCAGGCCATCAAGACCGCCGCGCCCCGCTTCGGAACCCGGCGCATGGTCATGGATCACAGCAAGGCCTTCTACACCCAGGCCCTCGGGCTCTCGGGATAGCCACCGCAGGCGGCCGGATGGGCGATCAGAAGGAGTCCAACCCAATTCCAACCTTCTCCAACCCAACCCAACCGCGACTCCAATCCATCCCATCCTCTGCCTGCCGTCGTTTATGGTATTCTGTACCTGATATAGAGGCGGCTCACAGGCCGCCGACACCGGAGAGCCCATCGCGCATGCAGAACCGCGCGGCGGGCTGTATGCGCGGAGCGTCCGCGCCAGGAGGTACACATGCAAAGAGGACAGGGCTTTCGTATAGGACGTATCTTCGGGATCGACATCCGGGTCGAATGGACCTGGCTCATCATCTTCGCTCTGATCACCTACAGCCTGGGCACCATGTTGGGCCAGGTTCGTTCCGGGTGGGACCCCACCCTCCGCTGGGGCCTCGCCGTCGCCGCTGCTTTGCTCTTCTTCGTCTCCGTCCTCGCCCACGAGCTGGCGCACTCTCTCGTGTCGCAGGCGCGGGGAAACCCGGTTGATAGCATCACCTTGTTCCTATTCGGCGGCGTGGCCAGCATCCGCGACGAGCCGGACACACCTCGCACCGAGTTTCTCATGGCCATCGTCGGCCCCGTCACCAGCATCGTCCTCGGCCTGGCGCTGCTGTTCATCGCTGGCGTGGCTGGTGGCCCGATCTCCGTGGTCAGTAACCCGAGCCAGCTAGTTCGACAGCTCGGCCCGATCCAGTTGATCCTTCTGTGGCTCGGTTCAATCAACCTCACCCTGGGCATCTTCAACATGATCCCCGGGTTCCCCCTCGACGGCGGGCGCGTCCTCCGCTCCATCCTCTGGGCCGTCAGCGGTGATCTGCGCGGCGCCACCCGCGTGGCGTCCTGGG
>CAYMHT010000163.1:2001-5134 GCA_964390305.1 uncultured Anaerolineales bacterium | reverse complement strand
TCACCCATCCATCATTCCCGACAAAAAAGTGCCGGGAAAACAAACCCTATAATGACATGCCCGGGAGGAACGATGCATTTGACCGCCACCAGACGATCAAAGGGCCCAGCACAGCAGGCCCGTGAACCTGCCCGCCGTCCCCGCCGCGCCATTCCGGGTCCGCAATTCGCAATCCGCAATTCGGCACATAGGGTGTTCACGCAACCGACCACCTTGCGAAGGTTCAGTCAACACCCCCGACCCAGAGGGCCCTCTCCACCACAAGATCCTCCAATCGCCAACCGACGCCCAACCTTCGCAAGGTTCGCCTGTCCAGCGCCACGGACCCATCACGAACAACCGCCGGGGGGCTCCAGACCTTGCTGCGAGGGCCCTTACTCCCTCTCACCCACCCATCATCGGCGGGAAGATGGCCACCTCGTCGCCATCCTCAAGCCGGGTCTCCAGGCCGTCGGGCAGGTGGGTGTAGTGGCGTCCGTTGGTGAGGACGGCTATGTGGTCGCGCAGCCTGCCCTCGTCGTCCATCAGCTGCGTGACGAGCCGTTCCCCGGCCTCGGCCGCAACCCTGTCCAGGAGCATCCGCAAGGTGGCGCCCCCGCTGAGCTCGACGGAGCGCTCTCCCAGCAGCCTGTGAAACGTCAGATATCCCTTGACCCGGACGCTCATGGAGAGGACCGTTGAGCCTGCTATACGCCCAACTCGGCCCGGAACGCCTTGACGCGGGCCCGGTATGCCTCCAGCTCCTCGGGTGTGAGCTCGTCCGGGAACTTGAGCTCGACCTGGGTCAGGGCGTCGATGAAGCTGTTCGCGTAGGGGGCCAGGCCCAGGACGCCGACCTTGCTCCCCTGCTCCAGGGTGATCCTGCCGAGCATGAAGTCGGTGAGGAACTTGCTGTCCTTGCGCAGGATCTTCTTCCACTCCTGCGGCGTGGCGGCCATGATGAAGTCGGCGGTCTCCCGGGCGGCCTCCTCGCTGAAGAAGCCCAGCTCCTTCAACTCCCCCTCCTTGACGACGGCGCCGAAGAGGAGGTCCTCGTCGATGCCCCAGGCGGGCTCCGCCTCGACGCGGTAGAAGACCTTGGTGGTCACCTTCTTCAGCTGCTCCTGGAGTTCGGGCGTCGCTCGATAGATCCTGGCGCTCTCCTCCAGCCATTCGGGCGTGCAGTACAGGCACTCCATGGTGGTTCACCTCCTGGCAACGGGTCTTGCTTTCTCCTGAGCGCGCGGCTGCGATCGCCGCTAACCGATCTCGCCCCGCGCTTCCATGTCGGCGATGGCCGCCTCTCGCAGCGCTCGCTTGAAGACTTTCTCGGTGACCGTCAGCGGCAGGTCGTCCCGCATCTCCACGTACGTCGGCACGGCGTAGGGCGGCAGGTGGGCCCGGCAGAAGTCGCGGATGTCCTGCTTGGTGACCTCACCACGCTCGTCCTCCTTGAGCCGCACGACGGCCATGACCCGCTCACTGCCGGGGATGTGGGGGTCCGGCACGCCGAAGGAGGCGGCCATGGCGACCGCCGGGTGCCTGAACAGGACGTCATCGACCTCGGTGGTGTAGACTTTCATGCCCGATACGTTCACCATGTCCTTGATGCGATCGACGATCTGGAAGTACCCCTGATCGTCCATGACGCCGATGTCGCCGGTGCGGAGCCACCCCTCGGGCGTGAGCCCGCTGCCGGCCTCGGGCCAGTACCCCTTCATGACCTGGGGGCCGCGGAGCCGCACCTCCCCGGGTGCGCCCACCGGCACCTCCTCACCCGTGTCGGGGTCGGTGAGGGTGCATTCGGTATCCGGGCAGGGGACGCCGATGCCCGGGGTCTGGCTGGCGGCGAACCCGGTGATGCGGGAGAAGCCAGACAGGTTCATGTGCGTCAGGGACGAGGTTTCGGTGAGGCCGTACCCCTCGGAGATGGGCATGCCGGTCTTCCGCTGGATCATGTGGGCCACGTCCTGGGGCAGGGGCGCGGAGCCGCTGAAGAGCATGGCGTTCGCCCTCCGCAGCCCGGCCTCCGCCAGGCGCATGAACTGGGTCGGCACCCCGGGGATGAGGAACGGTCGATGCTCCAGGATGAGGTTCAGGATGGCGTCGGTGTCCCGGGGGTCGGCCAGGAGGATCATCCGCAGTCCCAGGTGGACGGCCGACTGGTGGATGAAGCCTCCGTAGACGTGGAACAGAGGCACGGGCAGCAGGACCGAGGCCTTGCCCGCGATGCCGTGGAGCAGCGGTTTCATCAGCCAGGGCAGCCCCTGGAGCACCACGGTGTGCCGATTGGCGTGGGTCAGCATGACGCCCTTGGGCGCCCCGGTGGCTCCGCCGGTGAAGGCCAGCTCGCACAGGTCCTCCCGCGCGTCGATCTCCACAGCCGGGGGCTCGGGGTCGTGGTCCCGCAGCAGGGTGCCGAGCTCCGTCGCCCCGTCGGGCAGTGGTGTGGCGACCTCCTCGACGTCGTACCCGCCGGTGGAGGTGACGACGAGGTGCTCGATGTCGCACCGCTCGCTGACGGCCACGACCCGGTCGAGGTGCTCCTCCCGGCAGACGATGACCCGGCTGCCGGAGCTCCCCGCTTCGTGGAGGAGGCCTTCCTCGGTGCGGAGCACGCTCGTGGGCACGACGACGCCGCCGGCCTTGAGGACACCCCAGTAACAGAGGATGAACTCGACGCAGTTAGGCAGAAAGAGACAGACCCGGTCCCCCTTTCCAACCCCCAACGCGGCGAGGGCGGCGGCCAGGCGGTCGGCCTGCTGCCTCAGCTCACGGTAGCGGAGCGAGCGGCCCTCGAAGAGGACGGCGGTGCGGCCGGGATAGGAGGCGGCCGCCTGGTCGAGGAGGTCGTGGAGAGGGACGCCTGGGTAGGGGGCCAGGCTCCTGTCGAGCTGGTAGGGACCCAGTTTGTAGCTCTTCAGCCAGGGTCTGTCGAGATAGGTCATCGGTCACCTCCGGGAAAGCGCGCATTCTCTCAATCCGACTCATCCATGGTACCGGGCTCAGACGCCCACGCCACCCACCGCTCAGAAGGCGCGAATCCGTCCACCCCCGTCATTCCGAGTGGAACGAGGCGAGGCGGAGAAACCGCCCACCCCCCGTCATTCCGAGTGGAACGACGCGAAGCGGAGTGCAATCGAGGAATCTCCCG
>CAYMHT010000163.1:0-1901 GCA_964390305.1 uncultured Anaerolineales bacterium | reverse complement strand
AGACCACGCACAACCCATGGGAGGCGGCGCGCGCAGCGGCCTGCGATCAGTGAACCGAGCATACACTAGCCGCGGCCCATCAGCCCCAAAGATCGGCGACGAGGTCGTCCAGACCAAGCTCCCGCAGCTTCTCGGCCGTCGGCATACCCGTCGCCCTGTCCCAGCCGCGCAGCTCGTAGTAGGCGTCCTTCATCGTCTCCATCGTCTGGCGGTCGTTGACCATACCCTCCGCCGGACCGTCGGGCAGGGGGTCTTCCATGAGTCGAGCGGGCAGCACGTCGTCCTCACGGCGGATGCCCTCACGCACGGAGAAGGCCCGCGCCAGGTTGTAGATGCGCTCGCCGCCGCGCCTGAAGTCCTCCACGCCAAACTCCCACCCGGTGGCGGAGGCGACGAGCTCCACGATGTCCTCGGCGGCCAGCAGGATGCCCATGAACTTGCAGCCGCCGATAGCGTCGAACACGGTCAGGGCGTTCTCCATGTCGACGAGCACGTGGACCTCCTCGGGGTTGGCGACGAAGGGATCCCGAATGCTGCTCTCGTCGACGATGAGGAAGGGGACGTCGATGAACGTCGGGCCCTGGACGTAGCCCGTCATGTGGTCCCCGCCGCGGTTGGCGGTGACGTACCCCAGGCCGGTGATCTTCGCTGCGCGGGGGTCATAGGCCGGCAGCTCGAGGCCCTTGACGTTCACGGCGAAGTGCTCGCTCCCCTGCCCGACCCGCCGGGACATGCCCCGGGTTCCCTCGGCCAGCAGGTCGCCGATTCCGTCTCGCCGGGCGATCCTGGTGATCAGCTCGACGACGAGATCGGCGTCGCCGAAGGTGAGCGCCAGCCCCCCCGTCTGCTCCGTGGTCAGGAGGCCACGCTCGTAGCACTCCATGGCAAAGGCGATGGTGGCGCCGGCACTGATGGTGTCCAGGCCGTATTCGTTGCACAGGTAGTTGGCGGCGGTGATCGCGTTCAGGTCGGAGACCCCGCACATGGCGCCGAGGGTGTTGGTGGTCTCGTACTCCGGGCCTTCGCCACTGCGGCCCTCCCACTTCCCCTCCTGGATCTCCGTGCCGCGGCCGCAGGCGACGGGGCAGGCATAGCAGCGGACCCGGTTGACGAGCACCTGGTCGGTCATGGCCTGCCCGTTGACCCGGTCGATCTGCTCGAACGTGCCCTGCTGCCAGTTGCGCGTGGGGTAGCCGCCGCGGACGTTGACCATGTCGGCGACCATGTTGGTGCCGAAGGTCTCGAAGCCGATCTTGAGGAACGACTCGTCGATGTATTCGCGCTGCCTCCTGACCGCCTGGGCGAATCGATCGGGGTGCGCCAGATCGATGGACGTCTGACCGGCACAGGCCACCGCCTTGACCCCCTTGGCGCCCATGACGGCACCGAGCCCGCAGCGGCCCGCGGCGCGGTGGGTGTCGTTCATGATGGCGGCATAGCGCACCTGGTTCTCCCCGGCGGGGCCGATGGAGGCGACGGTCAGGGGACGGCCGGCCTCCTCGATCAACAGATCCTCCGTCTCGGGAACGGTCTTGCCCCACAGATGGCCCGCGTCGCGCAGCTCGGCCTGGCCGTCGATGATGCGCAGGTAGACCGGCCGCGGCGAGATGCCTTCGAAGATGACGCCGTCGTATCCGCTCCTCTTCAGCGCCGGTCCAAAGGTCCCGCCCGAGTTCGCCTGCCCCCAGATGCCGGTGAGGGGGGACTTGGCCACCACGGAGTAGCGGCTGGCGCTGGCCGAGGCCGTCCCGGTGAGCGGCCCGGCCATGAAGATGAGGCGGTTCTGCGGCCCGAGGGGGTCGACGCCCTTGGGAACCTCGTCGTAGAGATAGCGGGTGGCCAGTCCCGCCCCTCCCAGGTAGTCCCTACACCAATCTGCCCGGGTCTCCTCTTCGACGACC
>CAYMHT010000162.1:0-5159 GCA_964390305.1 uncultured Anaerolineales bacterium | reverse complement strand
CGCACCACCCCGCCGCTCCGTCTGCAGCCTCTAGGCGAGAGTCTATCTATGTCCTAACAGCCTTTCGATCAGCTCATCCATTGTCTCCGCGCGATAGTCCACTCCACTCACCGCCGTGGAACGCCGAGCGAAGCCCACATCCGTTTCACCGATCCACTCCCTCGCCATCGCCAGGTACAGGGCAGGGATCTCTGGGCGCTGCTGAACATATCGGAACACCTTGAGGGCTGCCCGTCTCTTTCGCTCCTCAGCCAGTGTACAGGCCAGACCGGCCAGCGCATACAGGCTCAGCGGCGCCATTTCGTCTCGCCTGGCCTCCTCGAAGGCCTTCCTGAAGTGCTCCTTGGCGCTCTCTATCTCACCCAACCCCAGGCGAGCGAACCCCAGTCCGCAAAGAGACGTGCACATCCCCCATCGGTGACCGATCTCTTCGAAGACCTGGTACCCCTCCTCCCCTAAGCGCACGGCCTGGGCGTAGTCCTTCAGGAAGGTGGCACTCATGCTCATTCGACTCAGTGAGTAGCCGCGTCCAGCCTCGTTGTCGAGCTGTTCGAAGATCGAAAGGGCCTCCTGATGGCGCGCTATGGCCCCGGCGTGGTCTCCCAACCCGTCGGCCGCCAGCCCCATCTTGCTCAGCGCGAAGGCGACACCCCACGAAGTGCCGCCCCGCTCGAAGAGCTCGCGGCACTTCTGCAGACTCAACAACCCCCGCTCATACTCCCCGAGCAAGAAATAGGCGTGCCCCAACCACAGCAGATAGGTGGGCCACATCGAGTGACCACACGCTCGTCCGTGCAAGATCGCTTCTTCCAGGAGCTCTCGAGCCTCGTCATAATCCCCCCGAAAGGAGGCATTCACACCCAGATTGTGCAGGCACTCGGAGAGCTCTTCCTTCAGACCAAGCTCGTCCAACGGTCCCACGCATTCTCTTGAGATCGCTTCGCTCTTGTCGACACGGCCCAGGTTGGTGAGCAAGAACGCCTGGTGGGCACGGGCGCTCAACACAACCGGATCATGCGACGGATCGGACCGGTCGCCAACCATCACGGCCTCTCGCCTCCGCCGCGCGATATCGCGGAAGACATCTGCGCCCTCGTGCCAATCGTGGACCACATAGGCACTCAGCAGCGCGACGAGTACTCTCCTGACCGACGGTGTCTCCCAGTGCACGCTGGCCCACATAACCGCAGCACAGATGTCCTCCCCGTTCCGCCGAAAATCATCCCTGGCCCGCAGCATCCCCGCCCCCATGGCATCCTCTGCTCGTTCGGTCAACAGGTCCACGTAGTAGCGGCAGTGCCGCTCTTGGACGTCTTCTTCCAACGCCGCCCGTTCGCTCAGCTTCTCGGCGGCAAATTCCCGAAGCAGTGCGTGCATCGTGAAGGTTTCGACCGCATTCCTCTTCAGCAGCGATTTGTTCAACAGCGCAGACAACTCCGGCAAACCAGCGCCGGCAACCTGCAAGGCGGCCTTCCGGTCAAACCCGCCCCGAAATGCCGACAGTTTACAGAATGTCTCTCGTTGTTCGTCTGTGAGCAGTTGCCATGAGCTGTCGAACGCCGCTCGCAGGCTTTTGTGCCTCGCCGGGATGTCGCGCGCCGACGTGCTCAGGAAGTCGAGGCTCTCTTCCATCTCCGCGGCAACTTCCATGGGGGAAAGCAACGATGTCTGAGCCGCCGCCAGCTCGATTCCCAGCGGCATACCCTCTACAAGCTGACAGACGCGAATAACCTCCACACCGTCCAGCCGCGCCAGGCGCAAGCCGGTCCTCGCCTGTTGCGCCCGTTCCGTGAACAGCCTCACGGCCTCCCAGTCATCCAGCGCGGTATCCTGAAGCTCGTCAGGAAACGACAGGCCCCCAAGAGCAAGCGTCCATTCCCCCCTCAAGTCCAATCGCTGCCGGGACGTCACCAGCATCTGAACACGCGGCGCGTGTTCCAGCACCTGGGACAGCAGTCCTGCACCGTCGACCAGACGCTCGAACCCATCCATCACAAGCAGGACCGACCGATCTTTCAAGTAGTGCAGCAACTGCGTCTTCTGATCCAGACGTGTCGCGAACGTGTCAACATTGAACCGAAGCGCCTTGGTGATGGCCGGAATCAGGTAGTCGGCGGAAGCGACCGATTCCAGGGGAACGAAGAAGACGCCATCCGGGAAGGCGCGGAGGGCCTTGGTGGCAGCCTGCAGCGCCAGACGCGTCTTCCCGCTCCCGCCAGGCCCCGTCAACGTCACAAGCCGGCAGGCAGGATCTCGGATCAGTTCGCCGACCTGCGTCAACTCCCTTTCCCGGCCGATGAAACTGGTCTGCGAGGCCGGAAGGTTGTGGACTGGGATGACCGGTCGCAGACTCTTCGCCGCTTCCCCTCGTGATATCTGCTCGTAGAGCTCTCGGGTCTCCTGCGACGGTCCGACCCCTAGTTCCGCCTGCAGCACGTCACAGCACGTCTCGTATTGGGCCAGCGCAGCACTCCGCTGGTCACTGAGGGCGAGGAGGAGCATACTCTGCTGGTGAGCGCGCTCGTCAAGCGGGTCAAGCTCGAGCAGACGCCTTACGAGCTTCAGTCCTCTTCCGTAATCTCCCGCTTCTATCTCCCTGGACACTGACTCGTGGAGAGTGCCGGCAACTAGCCTTGTCACGCGCTCCTGCTCGCATCGCACCCAATCCTCGAACTCTGCGCTGCCCCGAACGTGGAAGCCCTTCAGGAAAACCCCTCGATGGATCTGCAGGGCTTTCTCCAGGTCACCGCTGGCCAGCGCCCGCTCCAGATCGGAGACGTCAACGCAGACCTCGGCCTCCGACTCTATTCCAACGGTGTCACGGGTGATGTCTAGATGATCTCCCACGTGCTCTCGCAAAGTGGACAGAGCGACACGCAGACTGGTCGAGGCGCGAACCTGATTGCTTTCAGGCCAAAGCAGCGTGGCCAGCACACCGCGATTGTGTCGTCCGCCCTCCACAGCCAGGTAGACCAACAGGGCCTCGGCTTTCCGGGATCCCATGTCCCTGAGCGCCTCTCCACTCACCCGCAGCGAGAGGCCGCCCAGTGTTTTGATCTCTAGCACACCGCCTCCGTGGGCATCTGAACCGTTCTATCCGTAGGTCGGCTTCAATCGGTCTGGAACGAGCCGTCGCCTCATCTTTCGGCGTCGTCCTTGGGTATCGGACCCGCATTAACGCTCGTTTAACGATTTCATAACGCCCTGCATCTATTATAGCCGAAAAGGGACAAATCCGTGAGCCAGGAGTCGATCAGGATGGCAAGAAACTCCAATATCCTATTCCTCTATCACCTCGTTATCACCATCTGCCTGCTCGTGTTCGTCAGCTTAGGTTTCCTTGTCGTCTGGACCCTCTTCCTCCTCCAGGAACCCAGGGAGGGGAGGAGACCAGGGATCGATATCAGAGAACTATAGCAAATAGGGAGGTGTATCATGAAGTTCAAGACCGTGATGATTCTCAAAGCTGTCGTCTGTCTGGCCCTCGGGTTACCCATACTCTTCGTGCCGGGCTTCTTCTACGGGCTCTTTGGCGCAAGCCTGGGAGCCGGGGGGATCTTCGCCGCCCGCGAATACGGCGCGTCACTCATGGGTAATCTGATGGTGACCTGGTTCGCCAGAAATGCCACTCAGTCGCAAGCCAGACGAGCGATCATCCTGGGCCTCTGTCTCTACGATGCCATAGGGTTTGTGATCACGCTGATCGCCACAATCTCCGGCGTGCTCAACCCACTGGGATGGTCTGCCGTCGTCATCTACCTGTTCTTCGCCCTAGGCTTCGGCTATTTCCTGATCAAGAGCCCCTAGGGCTGGCCCCAGGCAGACCTGGCCCTCGAATCCCGGCCAGCGGAGGCTTCCGTCCCCGGCCACGACAGGGCAGACGCTTATGTCTGCCCTATCAGCCGGACCCGACCCGAAGCTGAATCTCCCGTCCTTCTCGTCTCTGCTGTGAAACGATATGCCCCCGACGTTGACGCCTTCGAGGGTCTCGATCACGAACAGGATGACGCCCTCGGCACCCTTGCAGCCCCCATGCTTCTCCAGGGACGATTTCAAGAGCTCTACAAAGTTGGGCAGCTGAATACCCAGCTGAAGGCGCTGCCGCGAAAGGCTGTCGACGCCGTCCGTGGAGCTCTGCTCCGCATCCTCTATTCGTAGCGGGCGCCGTCTCACTGGTCTCTATCTTGCTTCTGTGCTTGCTCCCGTCCGCATCCAGCGCGTGAGCCATGAACAACACATTAGTTGACATGCGATCCTCCTATCTAGAACGTCCATTTGAGATCAACCCGCCCCACAACGTCCGGCTGCGTCGAGTTGTCAGCCGTCCGATTCGTCGTCAACGCCCCGGGCCCGTGCCAACGCATCGGACAGTTTGCCGAGCACCACTTCCTCCAGCGACAGCGGATACTCCATGTCATGCCTCCCCGCCAGCTCGGAAGCATCGCGGCGATAGAAAGACACCAGGCTCTCCGCCGCACGCGCCATGGCTCCCGCGTCGAACACCGAGAAGGACCTCTTGAGAGCCGCGAGATCCTCTTCTGGAACGGCCCCCTCGAGCTTCTCGTATCCCCCAGCCCATGCGCCGAAATCCTCGCGGAGCCTCACCAGGTTGATACACCGGCGTCGCATAGACTCCAGGTATCCCACGGCGGTCCAGAGCCGGCAGCGCGCCATCGCGACCGAATAGAGTGAGAGGTCCCTCCAGAACCAGTGCAGCGTCTCCCTCAAGAACTGCGTCTGGTCCTGCTCGGTTGGTCTCTGCAAAGGGAACTCAACGCCGTCCAGCAAGCCCCCCTTGTCGACCAGAATCCTGAAAGGACCGCCGTGGATGTGCAGGAAGTGATCTGGCTTCGCAATGCTCAACTCACCCTGGACGCCGCTGGCCAGGATGAACACGAACATGTCGAACCCGAAACCATCGAAGTGTTCCAGAAAGACTGGCTCTCCGAAGCGCTCCACAAACTCACGATGCGTTGCCACGAACTCGTCGTACGCATCCGCCCGAACGATGGCGTACAGATCGAGGTCCGAGAACTGATCGGCCGTCCCCGTGGCGAACGAACCGCCCACAAATGCCGCGAGGATACGATCATCCACACCGCAGAGGTCAGCGAACGACTCGATCATGCGCTGTCGCGGATCCAAATGGTTTGGCATCT
>CAYMHT010000161.1:0-5229 GCA_964390305.1 uncultured Anaerolineales bacterium | reverse complement strand
CTGCAGGCCCTCGACGAGGTTGAATACGCGATCGATTTCAAGATGAACTACGGCGCTGGTGAGTGGTTCACCTACGGATTCTCGCCCATCGTGCAGGGCTTTGGCGGGGATCTGATCGACCGCAGCGACTTCCAGAGCGCCGACGGGGTTCTGAACGGCGAGGAGTCCGTCGCGGCGTTGGAATGGTTCCAGAGCCTGTTCGAGGACGGCTACGCCAAGGCCGAGCCCGGGGGTGACGACGACTTCTACGGCAGCAAGATCGCGGCCCTCTCCTTCGTCGGTCACTGGATGTGGGGGCCGCACAGCGAGGCTCTGGGCGACGATCTGGCGGTTCTCCCCATGCCCATATGGCCTGAGCAGCCGGCCACCGGCATGGGCTCCTGGAACTGGGGCATCACGAGCAGTTGCCAGGACCCGGATGCAGCCTGGAAGTTCCTGGAGTACCTGATCCAGCCCGAGGAGATCTTGCGCATGACCAACGCCAACGGCGCGGTGCCTGCCCGGGTGAGCGCCATTGAGCAGTCGGAGCTTTACGGTGAGGGGGCGCCCTTGAACGTCTTCGTTCAGCAGCTGCAGGGCGGCTGGGCCATCCCCCGTCCCGCCACGCCTGCTTATCCTGCCATCACCTCGTCGTTCGCCGAGGCGGTGAACAACATCGTGGCTGGCGCTGACGTGCAGGAGGAGCTCGACGCCGCGGTCCGGGAGATCGACCAGGACATCGAGGACAACCAGGGGTATCCGGCTCCGGAATAGGGACGTTCAGCTGTCACAACGCTCGTTGGGAGCGCTGTCGTCTGTGCTCCCAACGAGCATCCTAGGAGGCAAGCATGTCCGCAAACCAAGCGACACGACCCGGCCCGTCCCGGCGCGAGCGGAGTGAGGCCGTGATGGGCTGGCTTTTCTCGGCGCCGGCCCTCATCCTGCTGGCTTTGTTCTTGGCCACTCCTTTTCTGATGGCCGTCGGGCTTTCCTTCACCGACCAACGGCTGATTCCCAATCCCAACCTGCCCACCCGGTTCATCGGGCTGCGGAACTACCTGCGTCTACTGGAAGATGAAGCCTTTCTGCGGGGATTGTTGAACAACTTCTACTTCGCCGCAGTGGTGGTCCCTCTGCAGACGGGGCTGGCTCTCTTTCTCGCGATTCTGGTCAACCAGAAGCTGAAAGGACGGAACATTTTCCGTACCATCTATTTCAGCCCCGTCGTCACCACGATGGTGGTGGTTGCCATCGTGTGGACCTTTCTCTACAACCCTGACGGGCTGATCAACACCGTGATCCAGGCCATATCCTTTGGAGAGCTGGGACCCTACAGGTGGCTGCAGAATACCAGCCTCGTCTTCCCCGCCATCATGGTGCTCTCCATCTGGCAGGGCGCAGGCTTTCAGATGGTGATCTTCCTGGCAGGTCTGCAGGACATCCCTGAGTACCTATACGAGGCCGCGGAGGTCGATGGGGCGAATGTGATCCAGCAATTCTTCCACATCACGCTGCCGCAGCTTCGCAATACAACCATCTTCGTGGTGGTCTCGACGACGATTCTGGCCTTCAAGCTCTTTACTCAGGTTGAGGTGATGACCCAGGGCGGCCCCCAGAATGCCTCGATGACGACGGTGGTGCATCTCGTCCATCAGGGCTGGGCCAACCTGCGGGTGGGCTATGCAGCCGCGATCAGCATCGTCTTCTTCCTGATCGTCCTGGGCGTCTCGATACTCCAGCGACGCTTCTTGCCTGAGGAGAGGAGGTAGAGTGATATGGAGACGACAACTGCAGCGCACGGTGTAGGATATCGGCTTCGGAAGGCGGCTCGCCTCACCCTGAACTACTTGGTGATGATGGCTTTTGCCTTCTTCTTCCTGTTTCCTCTGGTCTTCATGCTCGTCTCGTCGATCAAGAATGAGGAGATGCAGGTGACCCGCGATGTGAGCACGCTCTACGCCTTCATTCCTCGCGGCGACCTGGGATTCAAGAACTACTACGATGTCTTCAGCCAGCTCAACTTTGGCCGGCTGATGTTCAACTCGGTGTTCATTGTCACGACGATGGTGGTGTTGGGACTGGCCGTCAACAGTCTGATTGCCTATGCCCTCGCCCGTCTCGACTTCAAGGGGCGAGGCGCGATTCTCTCCGTCGTCGTGGCCTTGATCATTGTCCCGTTCCAGGCGGTGGCGGTCCCTTTGCTCCTGATGGTGAATAACTTGCCCTGGTTTGATGGATCCACCACCTGGCTGGATACGTATCACGTTCAGATCATCCCGTTCATGGCTGATGCCTTCTCCATCTTCCTGTTCTACCAGTTCTTCCTCGGCATTCCCAGGGACCTGGAGGAGGCTGCCCTGGTGGATGGCGCCAGCCTCTTCCGCATATTCTGGAGCATCGTGCTGCCGCTGTCCCGCCCTGTCTTCGCCACCGTCGCCATCCTGCAGTTCCTGACCCACTGGGGCGATTTCCTCTGGCCGCTGATGGTGACCCGCGGCGAGCGAGTGCGCCCGCTGACCATCGGCATGCAGGCCTTCTTCGGGCAGGATCCCCGCCTCTGGGGCGATCTCATGGCCTTCGCTGCGATGATCACCGTCCCGGTGCTCATCGTCTTCTTGATGTTCCAGAAGTGGTTTGTCCAGAGCGTGGCCACCAGTGGCATCAAGGGAGGGGCGTAGGCAGCCTGGTATCGGAGACAGAGCCCGCGGGCGACGATGACACTGCGCCTGGCCGACAGGTGGATCTGGGACTTCTGGCTTGCCCGGGACGGTCCTCACTACCACGTCTTCTATCTTCAGGCGCCCCGCTCGTTGGGCGACCCAGAGCTGCGGCACTGGCACGTCTCGATCGGACACGCCGTCTCGCAGGATTTGCGCCACTGGCAGGTGCTTCGTGATGCCCTGCGCCCGAGCCCGGCCGGCAGCGACGCTTTCGATAGCTACACAACCTGGACCGGCAGTATCATTCGACACCAGGGACTCTGGCATCTCTTCTACACCGGCGGAAGGAGGAGCGAGAGCGGGTTGATCCAGCGCATTGGGCTGGCGACCTCCTCCGACCTGATCCGCTGGGAGAAACACCCGAAGAACCCCCTCATCGTCGCCGACCCCCGCTGGTACGAGCTGCTCAACCTGGATATCTGGCACGATCAGGCGTGGCGTGATCCCTGGGTGTTTCGCCACCCAGAGCGGGGCGATTTCCACGCCTTCATCACCGCGCGGGTCAATTACGGGCCGCCTGATAGCCGCGGCGTGGTTGCGCACGCGCGGTCCCAGGACCTGATCCATTGGGACGTCCTCCCCCCGGTGACCGAGCCGGGTGCCTTCGGGCACATGGAGGTCCCGCAGCTGGCGAAGGTGCGGGGGCGCTGCATTCTGCTCTTTTCCGTGCAGGATACGATCCATTCGTCCACCTGGTGTCGACAGGCTGGACAAGAACCGTTGACCGGCATCCGTTATTTGGCGGCTGACACCCCTCTGGGCCCATTTGACGCCACTGGCGGGCAGCCTCTGGCGGGCGATCAGGCCGGCTCTCTCTACGCCGGCAAGCTGGTGCGGGATCCAGGCGGGGAGTGGGTGATGTTGGCCGCGCGCCTGTTCGCCCCTGATGGCACGTTCGTGGGTGCGTTGAGCGATCCGATGCCCGTCGTCGTGGACGGGACCGGGTCTCTATCCGTGCGCGAACGCCCGTGAATGGCGCAGGCCCCCTTGCCTATGACTGATCGACCCATCGATTCTGAAGACCACCATCGGGCGTTTCTCGATTCGCCGCGAGAGCACGTCCTGATGATCACCAATCACGGGATCCATCAGTGGCAGATCATCCCTGGGCTGCCGGACACCGGCGGACAGAACGTGTTTGTGAACGAGTTCACGGCGACGCTTGCCAGGCTGGGGTTCCGGGTGACGATCGCGAATCGCGGTGGGTACCCCCACCCGGTGACCGACCAACCGCGTCGTGGGCTCCATTACAAGGACGAGCACCAGCGAATCCTCTACCTGGAGGATCAGGTGGACGCTTTCGTTCGTAAAGAGGATATGAATGAGCGGATCCCCTCGCTGGCGGCGTTCCTCGGTGCATCTCTCGAGGCCGAGGGCGCGGCCGTAGACCTCATCATCTCCCATTACTGGGACGGCGGGAAGATCGGCCACCTCTACAATCGGAGCCGTAAGGAGCGGGTGACCCATGTCTGGGTTCCTCACTCTCTGGGGGCGATCAAGAAGCGGAACGTGCCCGAGGATCGATGGGAGACGTTACGGATTGACGAGCGTGTCGCCGTCGAGAGAAGCTTGATCCCCGAGTTGGACGCGATCGTCGCCACGTCGTCGGTGATCGCGCGATCGCTGCGGGAGGACTATGCATACCCCCACGATCCGCTCTTTCTCCCGCCGTGCGTGGACCCCGACCGCTACCACCCCCGCGACATCTCGGAGCACCACCCCATCTGGGAGTTCCTCGGTCAGCGATCGGGACTGTCGCCCAACGATCTACGGGGCCGAAAGATCGTCACCGAGATCAGCCGCACGGACACGACGAAACGGAAGGACGTATTGCTCAAGGCGTTCGCGGAGGCTCGCGAGTGCGTGCCGGACAGTCTCCTCGTCGTTTCCATCGACGAGCGTGAGGAGGCGCTGGCCGCACAGCTCAAGGCCCTGATCCAAGATCTGGGTCTTCGGGGCAGCGTCGCGCCGGTGGGCTACGTCTGGGACCAGCTTCCCGTGCTCTACGCGGTGACCGACGTCTACTGTACACCGTCGATCATGGAGGGGTTCGGCATGTCGGCGCAGGAGGCCGCCGCCACGGGCGTCGCGGTCGTGGCCAGCGACCGTGTCCCCTTCGCTACGGAATATCTTCTCGGCGAGGACCCCAGCCGGGTTCACGTCGCAGGAAGCGATCGGCCGTTGCAAGTGGGAGAGGGAGCAGTCGTCGTTCCCCCGGACGACGTCAAGGGGTTTGCGTGCGCCCTGACGATGCTCCTTTCCGACGGTGATAGGCGCGAAACCATGGGAGAGCGTGCCTACCGACTTACCATCCCCTACTTCACCTGGCGGAACAGGGTCTCCAGCTTCCTCGACCAGCTTGATCTGGAATAGGGTCCTCCAGATCGGCTCACGTCAACCTCGTCCATGAGGGGCTGAGAACTTCTCACGCCCCGCCGTCTCGTCACCCGGTCAAAGGTGCCTCTCCCATGCTTGTCTACCCGGTAGGCGTCGTGCAGTCCCCGAGGGCCGTCCAGATTGAGGCCGACCA
>CAYMHT010000160.1:0-5280 GCA_964390305.1 uncultured Anaerolineales bacterium | reverse complement strand
CGGGTTTGGTGACCTCTCCGTAAGACCAGGAATGAATCTCTTCCGGTGACGCCAGCTTAATGCGCAGACTACGGAAGTCTTGCGCTTCTAGCATACTGTCATTTCGGTTATTCATCATCCTTCCTGTTTTTCTAGGGAGTTCTCTAGCATAAAAGAAGCGCTGAAGGCTTATCAGGGCTCAGCGCTTCGCGTAGAGTTGGTGTAACCGCAAACCTACATTATATGGGGTTCTGTCACTTTGTCAAGCTGAGACGGGGACGTCTGCAGGGAAATCGCGTTCGGATTCCCGGATGGGCCTGAGGGAGTGTTGGTGCCGTGTGGACACTTTTTTGTTGGAAACAAACCTTCCTCTTCCGTCTGCACCACAGCGTGCGGGCGAGGGGCGATGCGCAAGGGCGAGCGGCCGAGCCCCCGGGCCCTCTGGGGAGCGACGATGTCGGTGCTGTTAACGTTCTGCTGAGAGAGTATACCACAGATAGCCCCAGTTGTCAATAGGGAACTTGAGGGTTCCCACATTGGAAACGCGCCCCTGGGGGGCGGGCTTGCAGACCAGCTTGCACAAGCAGGGGAGGTCGCTGTCTCGTAAGCGCGTCACGTGCGATGACTGCAAGGCCGGTCGACGGTACTCGCGACCGCTCTTCGGCGGCTGCGACTAAGTGAGGTACGCGAGTGCCTGGTCTTCGACGCTGTCCATAACCAGGTTGAGGTGGCGTCCGCCGGTGATGGCCGGGACATCTATCACCTTGACGTACTGCGCGTACTCTTCGCTCTCGGGGAGCAACTCCGGCAAGGCATTGGGGGCCTCGTCGAAGAAGCGGTGATTAAAGACCGTATCAGGGGCACTCAGGTAGAGCGGCAGGGGGTAGATCTGTGACTCCACCAGATCCTGGAAGAAATGCGTACCGTACGAGACCTCGGGGGCGCCCTCCGTCCCGGTCTGTGCAATCTCGATCAGAGCGCGGGCGTTGTATATCTCGGCGTAGGTCACTTTGAGCCCCAGTTCTACGTTGCTGGTGCCCCACCGTCCGGGGCCCATGAGGATGAAGCGAGTGCCCTCCAGACGTTTGTTGAGTCGCCCCACAACTCGGGCTATCCCCAGCCTGGTCGTGTGATCCGGCGCGCGATCGTATTCGCCGGGGTCGACGTAGACGACGTAACGGACGCGTTCGACCTGCCCGTGGGGCACCATCCGGCGGGCCAAGAAGATGACGTCATGCTGAGGTACTCTGTCGACGGGAACGTCTATGGCGCGTCCCCCCTCGCGCCAGCTCTGTGGACGGCACTGAAGCAGGTGGAGGGTGAAGCGCTCCGGCCGCTCTGGCGAGATTTCCACGGTGAACTCGATGTCGACGGGTTGGTCGTAGTGTCGCTCCAATTTCTCGAGCACGGCGCGCACCAGCGACAGGAACTCCTGATTCTTCACCAACCCATCGAAGGTCAGCACGAACCGGGAGTCCTGGAGCGCGCCTGGCGCGTAGATCGGCTGTAAGTAGCTCCCCTTGTCCTCGGAGGCGAGTAAGCGGATGCCTGGATAATCGCGGTGGAGGACTTCGTTCACCGGGAGGGTTTTGAATGCATTTGCCTTCAGGTCGATGAGGTCCACGAGGTGCTGGGAATACCTGCGGATCTGTCGAACGCTGGTTTCGGGCCTCAGGTCTGGGTGGCTGAGGGCGATCATGCGGGGATAATCGTTAGCGACGCGCTCCACCGCGCGCGTGCCCAACCCGCACACCAGGCGCAGGAGACCGTCCTCCGGACGGATCCTCCGGCTCCAGCGAAACGGGTTGCGGCCGAAGCCCACCCCTGCCAACGCGGGGAAGAAGTAGTCTCCGTACCGCTCCCCCTGCACCTTCTGAATGAGAACGGCCATGCGCTCGTCGTAGTCGACGAGCCCCATTCGCTGGCGATAGAGCAGCGCGTCCGGACTAAGGACGCTGGCGTAGACACGCCGGATCGCTCCGGTCAGCGCATTCATGTTCTCTCGGAACGTGCCCTGGTTGGGGCAGAAGAAGCTGTCGTACTTACCGGCGAAGGAGAACCCGAAGTTATCCTCCAGGAGGCTTGAAGAGCGGACAATGAGGGGCGCGTTCCCCACCTCGGTCAGCAGAGTGCGGAGACCGGCCATGACGTCCTGGGGGAACTCGCCTACGACGTAGGCTTGTTGAATGTGCGGATAATCGGACTCGATCTCCTCCTGCCTCTTGTACTTCTGATTTATGAAGTGGTCGAGATCATTGAGGGCGTGAAAATCGTAGAAGACGTCGGCGCCGATGAAGTAGGAATCGGGGATCACCACGCGCTGCTGAAGACGGGGCAAATCGCCGGGCTCTTCTTGCTGCAGGATCTTCCAGGCGAGCATCATCCCGGCCGCCTTTCCACCGATCTTGCCGTGACCGATGCGCCGCTGGGCGATGGTGTCGAAATCGTCGGCCTCGAAGAACTTCTTGGCGAGGTTGATGAATCCCATCTGATCACTGATCATGCTCTTGGTCAGGACGACGGTGATCTCTCTCAGGTGGTGGCGGATTTCCTGGCGCTGATCAGGGGGAAGGGCAGCGTACTCCTTCGCCTGGGCGAGCAAGATGCTCTGCGGAGCGAGCTCCGGGTTGAAGGGCAGAGAGACCGAACGGGACGGTGCCCCTTGGGCCACGACGTCTCGGACGATCTCTTCGAAGAGCGTATGGGGCAGGTTGTAGGCGAAGTAGAAGTCCGTCAGATGATCTCGAATCTGCTCCAGCCGCTCCTCCCACACCCGGACAGACTCCTGGGCAAAAGGATCCTGCAGGCCTTCTCGCCGCTGCGAGAGAACGGCCTTCTCCCTGACCTCCGCCTCAAAGGTGTCCCGGTCGATGACGCCGCGCGCGAAGAGCTCCTCTCGCATCCGAGCTCGGATGCGATGGGCCAGGATCGGGTATTGAGAGAGGTGCAGGTACAGTTCCAGGACCTGCGGGATTTGTCCGGGCTGAGGGTCCACCTTGTCCACTCCTGCCGATTTTCTTGGGCGTTGTGATCAGAGTATAGCGTACATGGCTGCAGCGTCAACTGATTGGGAGGTCGGAGGAAGGAGCCTTAGGCGGGTTGAGGGACGAAGGGGGTGGAGAGGGCGGTCTGCGAGGGTGCTGAGGGAACGAGGCGGTGCGGGGGTCACCGGCATTGACGGCGTGTTGTCGTTGTTGTATCATTGGCATGGAGAGGCAGTGTCTGTGTGGGGCTGTCTCCGATTGGTCTTGAGGCTGTGTGAGGAGGATGTGTGATGTCTGCTACTGTTGTGGTGGGGGCGCAGTGGGGGGATGAAGGGAAAGGGCGTGTGGTAGATGGGCTGGCGGGTGAGGCGGACATGGTCGCCCGGTTCAACGGTGGGGACAACGCCGGGCATACGGTGGTGGCCGAAGGACACACGCTGAAGATGCACCTGGTACCTTCCGGCGTGCTCTATCCCCGTGTCACGCTCCTTATCGGGGCTGGTGTTGTGGTGAACCCGGAGATTCTGACGACGGAGATGGATGAAGTGTCGTCGGTTGGCGCGGACGTGGGGCCGTCTCGGCTCAAGCTGAGCGCGGCTGCGCACGTGATTCTGCCCAGCCATCGGGCGCTGGACGGCGCGCGGGAGGTTTCGCGCGGGGAGGGTGAGATCGGGACCACGAAACGAGGCATCGGTCCGACGTATGCCGACAAGGCTGCGCGGGTCAGCCTGCGCGCCGGGGAGATGAGCGATCCAGATGGGTTCGCCGCGCGCGTGGCGGCGCTGGTCGCGGAGCACAATGGACGGTTAGAGCGGTTTGGCGTCGAGCCGCTGTCCGTGGAGGATGCAGCTGTTGCCTACAGAGCGTACGCCGAGCGACTGGCGCCCCATCTTGTCGATGGATCGGCCCTGATTGGCGAGGCGCTGGAGGCGGGAAAGACGGTGTTGTGCGAGGGTGCCCAAGGGCTGCTCCTCGACCTTGATCACGGAACGTATCCGTACGTCACCAGCTCCTCGACGATCGCTGGAGGGGCAACAACGGGGCTTGGATTCAGCCCTAAGGACGTCTCACGGGTCGTCGGTGTCGCGAAGGCGTACACAACCCGCGTTGGCAAGGGTCCGTTCCCAACGGAGTTGGTGGGTGAGACTGGGGATCGGATACGGGAGGCGGGGAACGAGTTCGGGACGACGACCGGGCGCCCCCGCCGCTGCGGCTGGCTCGATCTCCCCATTCTGCGCTATGCGGCACGGGTGAACGGCCTGGATGAATTCGCATTGACCAAGCTGGACGTGCTCAGCGGGTTGGAGACGCTTAAGGCGGCGGTCGCCTACGCACAAGGCGACGAGCGGATCGAGCACTTCCCGGCGGAGTTCGGGGTGGAGGCGCTGGCACAGTGGGAGCCGATCTACGAGGAGTTGCCCGGCTGGGAAGAGGACATCACGGACGTTAGGCGCCGCGAGGATCTGCCCAAGGCGGCGCAGGTGTACGTGGCGCGCATCGAGGAGTGGACTGGGGTACCGGTGACGTTCATCGGTGTGGGCCCTGCGCGAGAGCAGGCCATCGCCTAGTCATTGACTGAGTCAAATGTAAGCGCGGCCCCCTCGTACTCACGAGGGGGCCGCGCTCATCGCTTCTGGGGCGGCGGCCTGGTGCCTACCTTGGCGTGAGGGAGGCCTCTGGAGAACCCTCGCCCTGCATAAGCTGCGCGGTCTGGCGAGTGTTGTCCTCGATGGCGAGAAGGAGATCGATCAGTTCGCCGACGGCGTAGAGCATGAGGAAGTAGATGAGGGCGGCGATGACGGTGATGACGAAGCCGGCGACCCCGCTCACGATCCCCACAGCCCCGCGCATCATGCTGGGTTCTCCACCGAACTGGCGCATGATGGCCCCTCCGCTGCCCAGGATCCCGGCCAGCAGGACGCCGACTGCAAACAGGATCCCACCGATTAAGGTGATCCAGGCGAAGACCTTCCATAAGGTACTGATGACCTGCAGAACGCGGAATTCTCTGTCCATGGGTTTCCCCTCCTTGAGCTAGGTTATCTATGACTTGACGATTATATCAAGAACGAGTCTGCAGGCCAATCTCCCGCCCGGCATTCTCCCAAATGATCTCGGCGACGCGTCGTGCGGCGGCGGGTCGAGCCAGGGCCCGGGCGCGGCTGGCCATTTCGACCAGGGCAGAACGACCGGGCTCGAGTAGCGCGCGGACGGCCGTGGCAGCTTCCCTCGGGGTCGGGGTCCAGACGCCGGCGCCGCCTTCTACGACGTAGTCGACGTTGGGTCGTTCCTGACCGGGGAGGGCCCCGCTCAAGAT
>CAYMHT010000159.1:0-5333 GCA_964390305.1 uncultured Anaerolineales bacterium | reverse complement strand
TCGGCGTTCTCCGCGTCTCTGCGGTGAGCAAAAGACGTTGCGCTAGAGGAGATGACGAATGGCTCACCTGCTGATCATAGGGGGGAGTGACGCGGGTATCAGCGCCGCGCTGCGTGCGCGGGAGGTGGACCCGACGTGGCAGGTCACCGTGGTTGTGCGTGACCGCTACCCCAACTACTCCATCTGCGGCCTCCCGTTCTGGCTGGGCGGCGAGGTGGCCGACTGGCGTGACCTGGCCCACCGGAAGGCCGAGGATATCGAGGCCACGGGTATCGAACTCCTGTTGGGGCACACCGCACAGGCCATCGATCCGGCGGACAAGATGGTCACGGTGGTGGGCGAGGCCGGACGGTCGGAGCAGATACTCTACGACAGCCTCGTGATCGGCACGGGCGCAGTCCCGGCCCGTCCGCTTATTGAAGGCCTGGATCATTCCGGCGTCTTCTTCCTGCGCACGATGGGCGACGGCTTCGCGTTGCATGACTATCTGGTAGAAGAGCAGCCTGGCTCTGCCGTCGTAATCGGCGGTGGGTACATTGGCCTGGAGATGGCCGAGGCCCTGATGCACCGCGGCATACGGGTCACGCTGGTCGAATACCTGCCATCCCTGCTTGCTACTGTCGACCCATCCCTGGGGGCTCTGGTGAGAGACGAGTTGAGCAACCACGGCGCGAACGTCGTCACGGGCGTGGCGGTGGAGTCGATTGACCGGCGAGGTGATCAACTGCTCCTCGCCGGCTCTCATAGATTCATGACGGAGGCCGAGCTGGTGCTCGTGGCGACCGGCGTGCGGCCGAATGCCGGCCTTGCCGTGGCCGCCGGCGTCGAAACCGGGCGATGGGGCGCGATCCGCGTCGACCGGACGATGATGACGAGCGTGCCCCACGTCTACGCCGCTGGAGACTGCGTCGAGACGTACCATCGGCTGCTGGAACGGAACGCCCATCTGCCCCTCGGCTCCACGGCGCACAAGCAGGGACGCGTCGCCGGGGAAAGCGCCGTAGGCGGGGAGGCTGTGTTCGCGGGGACGCTGGGCACGCAGGTGGTGAAGGTGTTCGACCTGGTGGCCGCCCGCACGGGCCTGCGTGACGATGAGGCCCGCGAGGCGGGCTTCGACCCCTTGACCACGGCGGTCGAGGCGTGGGATCACAAGGTCTACTACCCCGGCGCACACAGGCTTCACTTACGCGTGACCGGTGATCGCGGCACCGGGCGGCTGTTGGGCGCGCAGATCGTGGCCCATCGGACGGCAGAGGTCTCCAAGCGGATGGATGTGTTCGCCGCAGCCCTGTTCAACGGCATGATGGTGGAGGCACTGAACGACGTAGACCTCAGCTATTCGCCGCCGCTCAGCACGCCCTGGGACGGAGTCCAGGTGGCGGCACAGGGGTGGATGAAGCACAATCGAGGGGTCGGTTGAGGGGACGTCGGTAGCAAATGGAGGACATGTGGTAACCGAGAAGAAGATTCGCGAGGCGTTGCGCCCGGTGGTGGACCCGGAGATGGGGGTGAGTGTGGTGGACCTGGGCATGATCCGGGAGGTAGAGATCCAGGGGAGCGAGGTCGAGATCAAGATGGTGTTGACCACGCCCTTCTGCCCGCTGGCCGGGGTGATCACGGAGCAGGTGCGGGAGGCAGCGGCCGGTGTGGAGGGCGTAGAACACGCAAAGGTGACGCTGCTGGACGAACCATGGGATCCCTCGTGGATGAACCGATGATGGCAACGAATGGGTCGAACCGCAGTCAGGCCGATCATAGAGCCAGAGTGAGGGTTGCCGATTCACGTGCGTCTCGATCGGTCGTGATGGATGACATCGCGTTCCGACCGAGTCTGCAAGAGCTGATGAAGCAGCTGCGCGTGAAAGAGGGAACCGGCTACGCGCACCAGCTCGAGTCCCTGATCGACGAAGCGAAGGCCATCGCCTGCCCCAGGGCGATGTACAGGGTCGCCTACGTCGAGGGAAGAGCGGAGGCCAGCGTCCTCATCGACGGCATGACGTTCCACAGCCGTGTCCTTCGAGTGAACCTTGATGATGTGCACCGCGTCTTTCCCTTTGCCGTCACCGCTGGGAACGAGCTGCACGAGTGGATGCAGGCTCAAGGCGATGTGCTGGTGCGTTACTACGCCGATGTCATTAGCGAGACTGCCCTGCGGCAGGCGTCGGCGGCGCTGAAAGATTATCTGACGCGGCGATATGGACTGGGACGCACCTCGACGATGTCGCCGGGTTCTCTGGAGGATTGGCCCATTCAGGAACAGCGGCCCTTATTTGACCTCCTTGGCGATACGGAGGAGGCCATCGGCGTGCGCCTCACGGACAGCATGTTGATGATCCCCTCCAAGTCCGTCTCCGGGATCAGATTTCCCGTCGAGAAGACCTTCGAGAGCTGTCAGCTCTGCCGGCGAGAACGCTGTCCCAGCCGGAAGGCGCCGTACGACGAAGAGCTCTACGAAAAGCGGTATCGATTCAATCCGGATCAGGTGGCGAGCCAGATGAGGTAGTCCGTGGAAGGAGTGACCCGATGCTGATCGAGAAGTACGACCTGGAGGTAGCCACCCCGCCGTGCGAGCCCGGGGCTGAGCGCTTCAGCGCCGTGGCCCGGCTGGTGACAGACATCGGCGACGTCCTGCCGTACCTGAACGCGACCCTCCGCGGTGCGGTGTACAACCCCGGGGGGCCCGCCTTGACCTGGAAGAAGGGCGGGCACAACGTCGCTTTCCACCCGTACCAGATTGCCGTCAGCAATGTGGCGGATCGCGACGCGGCGGTCGAAGAGGTGGAACGCCTGGTCAGGCTGGTCAACCGGACCTGGGAACGCCGCGCTGAGATCGAGCCTGACCACGAGATGCACCGGCGGCCCGGGCCGATGGAGATATACAAGCTGCTGCCGCAGACCAACTGCAAGGACTGTGGACAGCCCACGTGCTACACCTTTGCCCTGAAGCTGGCGGTCGGACACGTGAAGCTGAACGACTGTCCGGTGATCCGGGAACCGGAGTACGCCGGACAGTGGGCCCAACTGCGGGGCATGGTAGCGGAAGACCTGCCGGCCGTCGGGCCACGCGGCTGAGGTCGGCCCCGCGCTTCGTCGAGGAGCGTGCCACTGGTGGGTCCATGGACAGCGAATCACGCCTCGAATCTGTTCGTCAGGAGCGATCACCTTCCGGGCGGGAAGCGTGCTGCATATGTCGCAACCGGGCGGCGTGAGGAAGGTCTCTCTGGCTCTGAAAGCTTGATCGCTGCCCCACCGATGGTCCATCGCGAGATCATATCAAGGAGTGTCATGCATGCCTGAACCGATAAAGGTCTACGGAAAGCGAGGCTGTCCGTACACCCGGGCCCTGCTGCGAAAGCTGGATCACGAGGGTCGCGACTACGTCTCGTACGACGTCGAGGAGCGTCCACGCCGGCTGCACGAGATGCTGATGCTGAACGGGGGACGCGGGGAGGTGCCGACCATCGTGTGGCCCGACAAGGGTGTGGAGGTCGGGTTCCACGGCACCTGAAAGGTCTGAGTGATCCGACCGGGGGTCGGAACGGGGTTTCGTGTAGACGAACTAGAAGGGGGTGATCAAGATCGTGCACGAGGAACTGGAGCAAAGAGTGGAGGAAGTGGAGTCGAGAGCGACACCGGCCTACCTGGAGGAGGCCGTTCGCGCGTTGCTGCGCGAGGGGGAGGATGTCGGTGGAGGCATCAATGCCTCCCGCCTGGTGAGGCACTTGCTGGAGGACCCCCGGCCGACGGACGAAGAGGTCGTGTGGGCCTACGACCGGCTCAAGCCTGCCTTCCGCGCGGCGTTTGAGGAGATTCCGTCGCTCTTCTACTTCGAAGGGGACTGATGAGCCCCGGATGCTATCTTCCCGGTGGGAAGATCTCGGAAGTGACCGGTTCACGAGCGCCTGACCGACGGTAGGCCAACAGCGGCCTCGAGGCTACCGTTGACAGGTCGCATCTGCGGCGTGCTTACTTGCTGCGCGCCTTCTTGACCGGCCGTCAGAGCCCATCTGGCCCCACGTTTGACCGAGGGGGATTCTGTGGTAGACTTGTTTTAGTAGTTACTCAATCACTGATACATATGGAAGAGGCATACGAGCTGGCCCGTTTTTACAAGGCGTTGGCGGACGAGACCCGCCTGCGCCTGGTGGCTCTCCTGGCCCGTCAGGAGCCGGGTAATGCCCTCTGTGTCGGCCGCCTGGCGGGGGAGCTGGGCACGACGTCGTCGAACGTCTCGCAGCACCTGCGAGTGCTCAAGGACCTGGGACTGGTCCGGAAGGAGCGGCGGGGCTACCGGATCCACTACTTCCTGGATGGGGAGCGGTTTGAGGTATATCGAACACTCGGTGAGGAGTTGCTGGGTACTGATGTCCTGCAGGCGCCGCTGTCTGAAGGCCAACCCGGTGGGGCTCGCCTGGAATGAACCACGGTCGAGAGAGTGAGCCCCGCGCAGCGGGGATGAAGTGGAGCCGCCAGGCCTCCCTCGCCGAGCGTGAGCGCCACGCTGACTTCGAGTTCAACCTGCGCGAGCTCGCGGGATCGATGGGGGATTTTGGGACGCTGTTCCCGTTGGCCATCGGATTCATCGCCATCAATGGGATGAACCCGGCGGGGCTTTTCATCATGATGGGCGTGGCCAACATCGCGCTGGGTCTCCTCTATCGCCTGCCAATGCCGCTGGAGCCCAAGAAGGTCGTGGCGGTGACGGCCATCGCCCAGGAGTGGCCACCCTCTTTGATTCACTCCTCCGCGTTCAGCCTGGGGCTGGTCTGGTTTCTCCTCGTGATCACCGGCGTGCTCCGTAAGATCGTCTCCATCACCCCTCTCTTCTTGGTGCGGGGCATCCAGATCGCCCTGGGCGTGATGCTGGGCTGGCGGGCCATCCAGATGATGGCGCCGGCTCCGCTTCTGGGCGTGTTGGCGGTGGCCGTGGCGGTCGTGTTGCGCGAGAATCGGTACGCGCCGGCGGCTCTGGTGATCATGGCCCTGGGCGTGGGCCTGATAGCCTGGCGCGGAGATCTCCAGCAGGCGGTCGTCCTCGACGTCACCCTTCCGCCGCTCACGCTCCCCCGTCTGGACGAGATGTGGCAGGCGATGGTGCTGGCCGGGTTCGCGCAGATCCCCCTGTCCATCACCAATGCGGTGATCGCGACAGCGGCTCTGATCCGCGACTACTTCCCCGAGAAGGCGGTCAGCGAGCGGAAGCTCATGGTGAACATGGGCGCCATGAACGTCATCGGGTCTTTCTTTGGGGGCATGCCCATGTGCCACGGGGCGCAGGGCCTGGCGGGTCAGTACTATTTCGGAGCCCGGACGGGGGGCACGCCCATCCTGGA
>CAYMHT010000158.1:0-5342 GCA_964390305.1 uncultured Anaerolineales bacterium | reverse complement strand
CCCACGCCGGCGATGATCATCGTGGTCAGGCTGGTCCCGACCGCCGCCACAAGGCCGAAGGCCAGAGCCACCGGCGTCCCCCACAGCAGCGCCACCCACAACTCCCGGCGCCGGTGGTCGGTTCCCGCCAGACCGTGGACCTGACCGTACATCACGAGCTCCGCGTCCAGGTCCGACTCGGGCTCGAACATGATGGCCTCCACCTGCAACGTGTACGTTCCCTGGAGAGGGACCAGATCATCTGCCCTCGGATCGACGGCGAACAATCCCCGATGCGGCGCGACTCCTCCGAGCCTCCGCTGGAGCGTGCTGTCTTGGGAGACCCGGTACGTTTCCGTCCGGCCCACCGACTTATCCGCAACGCGGATCTCCCTCCCATCTGGGGTCAGCCAGGTGAGCGAAACGTGAGGCGACTTCCTGCTGTACTCAGTATTGAAAAAGACGGACACCTCGCGCGGGAAACCGTCGTAGGGATACTCGAACATGAATGAGAAATCGATATTCGTCATCTCCCCCGCGTCCTCGACAGTTTTCTCAACCGCCTCGTCCCCGCTGGTCATCCTTATCGTCTCGGGAAGCCTCTCGTCTGTGAACAAGTTCGTCCAGGTTGGCGCTGCGTTCTTGGGGGTATGATACCAGACGTCCTCACCCCCCCGCCACAGCCGTACGGCCTCGGCGTAGGGCATCGATACGATCGCGTAGACCGACAGACCGATCAGCGCAGCAATGATCACCAGGCCAAACACGGCAGCCGGGTACCGTACCAGCTCACGTAGCGACTTCATCTCGTCCTCCCCTCGCCTCCAACGCGCACCCGGGGATCGACCAGGGCGTAGATGATGTCCAGGAAGAAGACCGTGGCCGCGAGGAGATAGGCAAAGATCACCTGGGCGCCGACGATCACCGGCGTGTCATATAGGCCAATGGCATCGTACAGCGTTCGTCCCAGTCCGGGCCAGTTGAACACCGTCTCCAGAATCGTGGCACCCATCCACACGTAGATCAAGAGCAGCGCAAACTGGGTGATAATCGTCGGCAGCACCGGCCTCAGCACGTACCGTCGCTCGATGTCTCGATTCGAGAGGCCCTTCGCCTTCGCCATCTCCACGTAATCCTCGCTCGAATAGATCAGAAAGAACGTGCGGAAATTGTAGGTCTGCAGGAAGATCGAGCTGATCACGATGGCAGTCGTCGGGAGGATCAGATGCCTCCCCACGCTGAGCGCGTAGCCGACCGTAGACTCGGGGGGGGGCGCAGCGACCATCGCCCCGAACGGAAGGATCTGCAGCACCGCGGCAAACAAAAGGATCAAGAAAAGACCGTAGAACCAGGCCGGCGCCGAGGAGGTCGGTGCAAAGGCGATGACCAGTTTGTCCAGGAAACTGCCGTACTTCCTCGAGAGATAAAGACCGAAGAAGAGGCTGACGAAGAACAGCGTCAGGTTCGCCGCCCCCCACAGCAGCAACGTGGGCGGCAGCCGCTCCAGGAGAATCAGACGGACCTGCCTCGACCCGCTGTCACTGCTCAAGTCGCTGGCGAACCCCAGGTCAAGCGTGATGGCATTCTTGAGGAAGCCGAAGCTGCGCACGAGGAAGGGTTGGTCCAGACCCTGGCGCTTCACTTCGATCGCCACCCGGTCCCGGATGAGCTCCTTCTTCTCCTCCGGGCTCAGCGCTCTCATCTCTGGGCTCTGGTCCTGGGAGATCTGTAGCGATACCTGCTGGTGGATGTTCCCCCTCCGGATCTCGTCGACATAGCCCCCCATATTTGCGACGAGCACGACCAGATAGATCCCCACCACGACGGTGAAGAAGAGCATGACCAAGCGGACGCCAGTATACTTCGCAACCCGAGCCGCCGTGCTAGAGCTAGGCCGCGTGGCCTCTGCGGGAGGAGCCTCCGGCTCCATCGCCAATGGTATGTCACTCATCCTGCTTCTCGCTTTCCATACTCATTTCCAACCCATACAGACGCAGGGGGGCGAGTGAGACCCGCCCCCCTTCCCGTCTCCGATCATCTCACGTCGCGTATATGCAGACAGCCTCCGAGCCGTCGCAGAGAGACAGACGCCATCCCTCTGCGACGGTCACTCAGAAGCTTCGCCTACTGGGTCACGAACTCGACCGAATCGCGCACGGGCACCAGGGCGTTCGCAGAAACCACGATCGCCACCAGCTCATTAGAGCCAGCTTCAAGTTCGCCCGTCATGTCCGCATCGAGCATCACCTGCCAGTAGCCGTCCTCGACAGCCTCGGCGTCGCCAGTGAATGCCAGCTCACCAGCGGCGTCGAAGACTAGGTACTTGACCATGGCGATGTCCTCAACCGGGTACGGGACGCCCTCCTCGAGATCGACGAACACGTCATACGCAGCCTCTTCGCCGATGTCCACCTGCCCCGGCCCATCCACCACGACGTCCGGAACGGGGGCCTCGACGAACGCGGCCCACCTGTCCGCGTAGTCGGGGTAGTCCGGGTTGTTCTGCAGAATCAGCGTCCCCTCGACGGGGAAGACCTGCTGCAGGAACAACGGCCCGGTCCCGAGGTAGAAGTGGTCGCGGCGGCGATACCACTCCTGCAGGTTCGCGTAGCGGGTCTCGACCTCATCGGCGGAGAGGTACTGACTCAGCGTGGCCTCGTAGGGAACGAAGCCCTCCTCCTGAGCCTCCTCCAGCTTCGCGCTGAGGATCTCAAGGCTCGGCCCGCCGATGAAGCTCGTCCATTCGACCTCGAGCTCCTCGGCCCTGCTGGTCGAGAAGGCCAGCTCCCCGCTCTCCTCCGCCAGCCACGCCAGCGCCATGTTGTGCCAGGCCCCGTCACCCTGATCATACAAGCCGATACCTGGGTACATCGCGCGGAAGTTGCTGACGTTGTTCTCAGCGTCGAGCGCGTAGGCATCCGTGTAGTACTCGATCTCCACCGGGTCCTCAGAGGTGATGCGCCACCCCTTGAAGGCCTGCATGAACGAGGTGAAAGCGCCCACCGCCGCCGGATCGTGGATGGGGCTTTCCTCCTGCGCCCGATCGAAGAGCATAATGGCGCCGAACACCATGTCGGCGAGGCTGATGTTGCTTCCGTCGTGCCACTTTACGGTCTCCAGGAAGTCGTCGGGATAACGCATGACGACCCTGACCTTCGCCGTCTCCGTCTCCGTGTACTTCTCCCCCGCCGTCACGAAGACCTGGTTCTCCACGTCCCAGTCCGCCCAGGCATCGTCCGGAACCGTGATCTCATCCACGAACTCCAGGTTGACCCAGTCCAGGGTCTGGTTTACCGGCAGGCCCTCCTGGATGTAGACGTCCGCATCCTCGAGCCGCAGCGGCCGGTACAGGCCGGTGTAGGGATCGTATATCACAGCATTGTTCCCAATGCCGCGCATCGGCATATTGTCGTAGACCCAGTTGGAGCCCGCCACCGGGTTCCACGGCTCCGTCATCAGGCCCGGCATAGCGATGTTGACCGAACCGCCGACCTGGCCTTCGCGCCGCAGCGTCTGAGCCCACATATGACAGCCGTAGAGCCCACCCGATAGGTCCGCGGCCACCTGTATCTCCGACCGGTATGGTCCAATGCCCGTAGCGTCGACCAGCCATACCCGCGCCGAATCCTCCATCGACCACTCGAGCGCCTGCGCCATCATCTCACGGCGCTCCTCCATCGTGTCGAAGTTGTTGTTCGCCAGGTCACGGGACAGCTGGTAGAACTCCTCAGTGGGCTCGTAGTTGTCCCACAGCGGCACGCCAGTGTAGCCATCCGGCGTGTAGAAGAACGAGAAGTTTCCGCCGCTGTCGCGACTGATGGCCGTGGTTACCCAGCCGCCGGTGTAGTAGCTGAAGCACCCCTCGTCCGGGTGCGTACTGATCCAGCAGGCGGCGGCTTCCGACGACGTCTTGTAGTCACGCGTCACGGTGAAGCCGAGATCCTCTAGCTGGTTGGCGACGTAGTCACCGATCTCCGTCCGCTCATCCTCCACGCGGATCAGCCCGATCAGCTCCACAGGCTCGCCGTTGTACTGCCACGCGCCGTCCACCATCTCGGCGCCCAGGGCCTCCATCTCCTCGGTGACGATCGCCTCGGCCCTCTCCTTGTCGTACGCGTATTGCAGCTCAATCGCCGCAATGACGTCCGCCAGGACGGCCGTGTCCTGGGAGGCAAACGCGATGGCCGTGTACCGCGGGTTCGCCAGGCCGCCCATGATCTCCTCCGCGATGTACGTCCGATCGATCAGATAGTTCATCGCCTCGCGGATTCTGGGCACGTAGAAGGGATTGAGCCGGCCATCCTCGTACTCGGGGCCGGCGGTGTTGAAGGTGATCTCGTTGTAGCTGCCGTAGGCCGTCGCGTAGTCCAGGGCGTCGGAGTCAAAGATTCTCTGGGCTAGCGGGGCTTCGGCGATGCTGTACGCATAGACGTCGAGATCCCCCGTTTCGAGTCGGGTGACCGCGGAATCAGACGAGGGCTCCTCGGACATGATCACCGTGTCCACCCACGTGCCCTTGCGATCCACCGGTTCCGGCTCAGGCGTGACCTCGACCTCTTCCGGAGGCACTGTCACCTCGACCTGCTCCGGAGGCGACGTCACCTCGACCTGCTCCGGAGGCGAGGTCACCTCGACCGTCCTGACCACTTCCTCGGGCTGGCAGGCCGTGACCACAAGCCCCGCGATCATGACCACACTGAGCAGTGCTACCAACCACTTCTTGCTAACCATGTTGTTCTCCTCCTGTTTACTTGTGCCTTACAAAGAACTCGTATCAACAGTGGCTCGACAGGTTCCTGTTTTCTTCTGGTCTCACCTCCTTTGAATGGGTTCAACCCGGCACCAGGTCCATAGCCTACCACGAGAAGCGCGGAGTGGACCCATATTAGCGGGTGCTGCCGTACATGATATACCCGACTCCAGGCCCCTAGGTTCAACTTCCCGCGCCACAAACCCAGGATCCGGGACAAACGACCCGGCCAGCCCACGCCCCGGGTCCGAAGGAACTGCCAAAATTATACCCGATTCCGCAGGGCAATGCAAATATACTCAGCAAAGCAAAAGCGTCCTATCCTCCCACCGGAGCCGAAGTATACCATTTTTCCACCACAGCAAAAGCCTACCACTCCGCGACGGGTTTTCAGGTCCCTTTGGCCACACACATAGTGGGCCTCCCTGTCCCCTTGAGGCCACTTCCCGCCCTTTTTCAGACTGGTCACCTCAGCGCCACCCACAACCCCATCGATCACCCCGCCTCCCCCTCCCACCGCGTCAGTCCGGCCGCAACGCCTTCGCGCCCTCCCCCCAACACCGCGGGCAAGAAGCCACGCAGGACCACCAGCCTCGCGATAGAGCACTCAGAC
>CAYMHT010000157.1:0-5491 GCA_964390305.1 uncultured Anaerolineales bacterium | reverse complement strand
CCTTCGCAAGGTTGTGCGTCAGTCGCCTCTGGAGCCCAAGGGATGGAGGGCCAGATCGTCCAGGAAGAAACCGTTGCTATCAAGGCCGTAGATCCCGGCCAGCTCCACATAGACCGTCATATCCCGCTGCGTCGCCTCGAAATCGAAGGCATACTCCGAGTACTGGAAGTAGAAATCGGAGGTGTTGGTCCCGTCCCACCATTGACTGTAGGTGACGATCTGCTCATCGCGCCACCCCGCACCCGGCGGCCCGGCCCCCAGGCGAATGCGGGCCGATTCGCCCCCCGGAGCGACCTTCTTGCCCTCCCAGATGTATGAGTCCACGAAGACGTTTGCCACCAGCCGATAACGGCGTCCCACGTCCAGGTCGCTGACGTCCTGGGCAATGGCGGCGTACACGGGAGTAAACGACCTGAACATTTTCAGGCTCTGCGATCCATCCAAGAACAGGGTGCTCCGCTCCTCGGCCGGGACACGCGCCTTCTGCATGACGAGGGTCTCCGGCCTTAGGGCGGCGTCCGTCGAACCAGGGAACTCAACTCCGTCCAGCCACAGGACGCGCCAGCCTTCGGGCGACTGACCGGTGGCCATGTCATACCATCCCCCCTCGAAGCTGGGGTTGACCAGGAGATTCTCCTCCTGCACGATGCTGCCCTGGAAAGGAGCGCGGGTCGGAGCCGGGGTGGTGGTCGGCCGCGGGGTGGGCGTGGGCGTAGGGGTCAGCATGGGTGCGAGGGCGGTCACGCGCTCCCGGGCCAGCTGATCGTCGACCGGAAGCTCCAGTGCTTTCTGATACTGCTCATAGGCAAGCTGGGGGCTGCCGGCCGCCTCGTACTGCTCCCCAAGGGAGATGTAGGCAAGATACAACCGCTGCACCACGATATTGCCAAGATAACCAGGACGCTCGTCGAAGACCGTCCTGAGTCGTGCAATGGCCTGGCCCCAGACCTCGTTCTCAAAGGCGCTGAGCCCCTCGGAGCAGGCGATGGCCAGGCGGTGCTCCAGTGCTGCCTGGGGGCTGGCGGGGCGGATCGACAACGCTCGCGCGAAGTGACTCAGGGCACGCTGGAGGTCGTCCTCCCGGGGTGCATCGACGATATCGCGACCGAGCTCCATGTACAGCTCATAAAGGCGGCCATCGATGAGCTCGCGCTTGTAGCTGACGTTCCTCTCCCTGACCCGCTCGTACAGCGACAGCGCCTCGCGGGACCGCCCGGCCTCGTAGGCAGCCTCGGCCCGGGCAAACAGATCCTCGATCTCCTGCCTGCGCTCGACCTCCTGGAGCCGCTCCTCCACGTCGCGGTATCCCGGCACCTGAGTCAGGATCTCGGAATAGAGCTTCTGGGCCTCGGTGTAGTTCCCCTCCTGCTGGAAGGCGACAGCCTGCTCATAGAGATCGTCGATCAAGCGCCTTTCTGCGACCTGCTCCAACCCTCGCAGGGCCTCCGGATGACCGGGAACCTGGTCGAGAAGGGCCGCAAAGCGGGACTGGGCGGCGTCCAACTCCCCCGCCTCCAGGAGCGACTGAGCCTCGGTCAGCAGCTGGGCCTGCTCACGCTCCGCGCGGGCCTCGGCCAGATTGGGCAGAATCTGACGCGTGATGATGCCCGTCACGAGGACACCGATGGCGATTGTCGCGAGGATGATGAGACTACCCGTAATCAGGGAGCGCCAGGGGATGGCCCAGCGCCGGCCCTTGACGCGGGTCTCGGCGTCGAGGCTGGCCTTGAAACGCGCCTCCTCCAGGGCGTCGACCACCTCCTGATTCGCCGGATAGTCGCGGTGCAACGCCTGGAAGGAATCGATGGCCTCCTGCCACCGACCGGCCTGGAGGTGAGCCAACCCCTCGCGATAGCGAGGATCTTCCTCGGCCTCCATTTGGTCTGCAAATCCAGAGACGGTCATGCTTCAGCCTCTCTCAGTCTGCCTGAGGCTCTCTCAGGGCAACCCTACCGAGACGCCGGCGAAATCTCCCAAGAAACCGAGAAGAGCCGGCATGGAGGGGCCCAGGATCACCACGAACATAGCGGGAAAGATCAGGAAAACGAGCGGGAAGATCATCTTAATGCCGGCCTGTCTGGCCTGCTCCTCGGCGCGTTGACGTCGCTTCAGGCGCATCTGCGCCGCCTGAGCCTCCAGCACCTGGGCGATGCTGACGCCCAGGCGAGTCGACTGGACGAGCACGGCGACGAAGGTGGCGAGGTCCTCGACGCCGGTGCGCTCGGCCATGCGGCGGAGGGCCCCCTCGCGGCCGGCTCCCAGGCGCATCTCTCGCACCGCGCGGCGGAACTCCTCGGTCAGAGCGTTGTCCCACTGCTCCGCGACGCGCAACAGGGCGGACTCGAAGGCCAGCCCGGCCTCGACGCCGACGGAGAGCATGTCGAGGGCATCGGGCAAGGCGCGAGCAATCTCGTGCTGACGGCTGCGCACGCGCTGCCGGAGCCACAGGGCCGGCAGGAAAAAGCCGAGGGCGGCGAGGAGAAGCGCATTACGGAGCGCGACCGTAAAGGACAGCGCATGGCCAGCAAGCAGGAAGTACCCACCGCCCAGCAGGACGAGAGAGAGGACGCGCAGCCCCAGGAAGTCGAGGGCGGTCATGCCCCACGGCTCCCCGGCCTGCACCAACAACCGGCGCGTGTTCTCCACATTGGCCAGGGGAACCACGCGGGCGAGGGCGCTCAGGATCCTGCGGAAGGCAGGAATGACGACACGCCCGACAAAGGGGCGACGCATCTCGACCTCGTCGACGCGGTCGCTCTCCACGTAGTCGGACAGGCGGCCGCTGATCGATCGCAGCGCCCGAGAGGGCACCACGACCATCCACAGCAACGCGGTGGCGACCCCGACGAGGACGCCGAAAACCCGCGCCGACCACAGGAAGCGAGCGTTTTCGACCAGGGTATCGATATCCATAGGCCTCACACCTCGATGTCTACGATGCGGCGCATGATCAGGTATCCGACGACCTGCATCAGCACCGCGCCAGCGGGCAGGATGCGCACCAGGCCGGGCTCGAAGAGACGCCCCATGTACTCGGGATTGACGACGAAGATCAACACACCGGTTATGAGGGGGAGTAATGCCAGGACGTAGCCCGTGTAGCGCTGCTGAGCGGTGAGGACTCGGACCTCCCTGAGCAAGTTGATGCGATCGCGCACCGTATCGGCGATGGTCTCGAGCGTCTGGGCCAGATTGCCTCCCATCTGATACTGAACGGTGATGGCCGTGACCACCAGGTCGAGGTCATCGCTGCCGACCCGTTCCGCCATCTCCCAGAGGGCGTCCTGCACAGAGGCGCCGAGCTCCATGGCGCGGTTGACGCGGGCGAACTCGTCCCCGGCGGGAGGGGGCACCTCGTCGACGAGCATGCCGATCGCCTGAGAGAGGCCCTGTCCCGAGCGGAGCGACCCGACCAACAGGGTGAGCACATCAGGCAGTTGCTCCGTGATGACGCGCCGGCGACGGGCCTCCTTCATCCGGAGATAGAGAAGGGGGAGAGCCCCGAGGACGACGGCGAGCCCCACTCCGGCGATGGGTCCGATGGGCGGGCCCAGGGCCGGCCCCACGCGGAAGAGGCCGATGACTAGGCCAACCAGTGCCGCGCCGAGCATGATGAGCACAAACTCGGCCACGGTCAGGGGCACGTCGGCGCGCATCAGCGCCTGCGCGAGCCTGGGTCCCAGGCTAAACCCGGACAAAAGGCGCGTCACCCAGGACTGCGCCCGGCGGCGGTCGCGGCCCTCGCGGTCGTCCACCTCCGGCGCCTCTCTGCTCTCGGCGTACCGCCGCAGGCGGTCCTCGGTTGGGCTTCGTGTCTCGACGATGCGCCACACGGCGATGAAGCCGACCATGACGGCCGCGGCCACGAGGAACCCGAAGAGGAGTGGGCCGGTGATCCCGTTCATTGATGTGCACCCTCCCAACATGCGCTGCCAGGCTGATCTGCCAGGGGATAAGCCACTCGCCAGTCCCTCCTCATCGCCCTAGCCGGAGGACGCGGACCCCAGAGAGGCATAACTGGTGAGGGACTTCTTGAAGGCCGAGCGGACCCTCTCGGAGCTCCGCTTGAGCAGCCCGGCCGTCTCCACACCCAGATCCGGGGCCAGGTCATCCACCAGCTTCCGCCCGATATCTCGGATGGCACGCCCCACCGCGCTCTGGGGGTGACTGGCGACGAGGGGGACCCCGCGGTTGATGCTGTGGGTCACCAGAGGCTGGTCGTTGGGCACCGTATGCTCAAAGGAGACCTTCAGTCGCTCCTGGATGTCGTCCCTGGATACCCCTCCGGTCATATCGGCGCGATTCAGGATGAGCCAGATCTTGCGATCCGGGTAACCATGGTCGCGGAGCTGATCGAGCAGCAGGCGGGTATTCCGCAACCCCACCATCTCCGGGAGGGCGCTCACCAGGATGCGATCCGCGCTGTCGAGAAAGGCGAAGGCCGTCTCGTTGAGCGGCAGTCCCGTATCGACGACCACCCAGGGGAACATGCGCCTCAGAACCATGAGGATCTGCTGCACCTTGGGGAGCGAGATCTCCGACGCGTGATTGGCCGGGGGCGGGGCCAAGAGGACGCTGATGCCGAGGGCGTGCTCGCGCAGGACGGAAGCGACGAGGCGCTCATCGAGCTGCGTGATCTTGGGCAGCAGCTCGGTGATGTCACGGCCGGAGTCCAGGTTCAGGATGACGTCGAGGGCCGGGGCCGCGTAGTCCGCATCGACGAGGACCACGGGCTGTTCGGTGAGCTGACGCAACGACGCGGCCACGTTGATGGCCAGGGTGGTACGGCCGGTTCCCCCCTTGGGAGCGCAGAAGGCGATGATGCGCCCGTCGGCTCCCTGCGCGGCCCTATCCTCGCGCGGCGATTCGCGCCCCGGCAGCAGGATCTGCCGCAGGGTGGCGATGAGATCATCGGCGACGAGCGGCTTCGTGGCGAAGCCCCTCGCGCCAGCCAGGACAGCCTGTGCCGCCTCTCTGGTGGCCTCCTCGGGCACGAGGGCCAGCACGGGGGCCGTGGACACCGATGCGACGAGACGCCGGATGAGGGGTACGGAATCCCGCCCCCCCAGATTGTCATCCACGAGGATCACGTCCGGCACCAACTCGTCGGCACGGCCCACGGCGAAGTCAGGCGCCGACACCCAGAAGAGTCGGTGGTCGGGAAGTCGATGGGTCAACGCCTGACTCAACGCATCCCGCAGTTCCTCGTCGGCGCTGACCAGAAGAACCCGCAACCGACCCTCCGAACCTAGCCTAGCCATCTACACCTCCATCCACGTATGCCTATCAGGCGCTGTTGCAGGGCAGACCCTGCTACGCCCGTCAAATTTCAGGGCTTCCGAAGTCACTCAATCGCCTCAACGATGACCCTGCGAGGAAGTTACGAAGGTCAGAGGGAACCTCCGACCGAAGAACCTGCAGGTGCGTGTCGCTTTCTCAACAACGGCCATGCTCGAACCTTCGCCAGGCTAACCTGGCAAACCCTTGACTG
>CAYMHT010000156.1:0-5513 GCA_964390305.1 uncultured Anaerolineales bacterium | reverse complement strand
TCAGAGCGCGGGGCTGAGGAACCGTCAGAGGCCTTGATGACGTGCGAAGCCGGTTTGGAGGCGACGTCTGCGACTTCGGTGGTGACCCCTCTGGTGTTTCTGCAGCGGGGAAGGACTAGGCCGTGACGCGCCATATACGCTGGCAGTTCTTGCTTATCCTGCTGGGTGTCGTCCTGCTGGCCGTGCTGCTGACCTACCTGGCTGTCAACTACACCACGGTTCTACGCCCGGGTTACGGTGGTACCTACGTTGAGGGTCTTGTGGGTCAGCCGCGTTACTTGAATCCCCTCCTCAGCGGTTATGAGCGGCCTGACGGGGCGCTTGGCGCTCTGATATTCAGCGGCCTGACGCGCCTCGATGCGCGCGGTGAGGTCGAGCCAGACCTGGCCAGCGACTGGGAGATATCGGATGATGGGCTTAGCTACACCTTTCGTCTCCGGTCCAACGCCCGCTGGCACGACGGCACCGAGGTTACTGCCGACGATGTGATCCTGACGATCAGGCTGCTGCAGGATCCGGAGTTTCCCGGCCCGCCCGAGTTGGGCGCGACCGTCTGGCAGAGGGTGAGAATCGAGAAGGTCGATCAGCGCACGGTGCGATTCGTGTTGCCCGAGCCGTACGCGCCATTCCTGGACTATACGACGGTGGGCATCCTCCCGTCTCACAAAATCGCCGGCATCCAGGCAGCGGATCTGCCGGAGGTGGATTTCAATCTGCTCCCCGTGGGGAGTGGGCCCTTCCAGGTGGAAGATATTGAAGTGGAAGACGGGGCCATCAGGTCGATCGTGCTCAAGCATTTCCCTCGCTACTTCCGCGCTCGTTCCTATTTGGATCGTGTCCAGTTCCGGTTCTACCTCACCGAGCAAGAGGCCCTAGAGGCATACGAGACGGGTCAGGTAAAGGGTGTGGCCGAGGTGAGGGCTGACGATCTCTCTCGGGCGGGTCAGCTGCCCGATCTCGAGCTTTACTCCGCACAGATCGCGGAGTACAGCATCGTCCTTCTCAACCTCGACCGTGACGACGTCTCGTTCTTCCAAGAGCAGGAGGTGCGTCGTGCACTGATGCTGGCCCTCGATCGGCAGGCTCTGATCGATAGGGTGCTGCAGGGCCAGGGGATGGTTGTGGACAGCCCGATTCTGCCCGGGACCTGGGCCCACAGCGACGAGACGCCGAGCTACCGGTACGACGCGGAGCAGGCTGCCGATCTACTGGAGCAGGCTGGCTGGCGGAGGGTGACGGAGGACGCCGTGTGGAGGCAGGACGGCGCGCCACTGACCTTTACCCTTCTGACTTCGAACGATCGGCGACGGAAGGCCGTGGCGCAGGCGCTGGCGGAGCAGTGGGCGGAGTTCGGGGTTGAGGTCAGGGTCGAGACGACGTCAGGGCCCGCGATGCGGGAGGCGCTGGAGGGCCGAGACTACCAAGCAGCCCTGGCCCATTTGAAGCTACCTGGAGACCCTGACCCCTATCCGTTCTGGCACGAGACCCAGGTCGAGGAAGGGCAGAACTACGCGCAGTATAGCCATCGCCGTATCAGCGAGGTGATCGAGCAAGCCCGCGTGACGCCGAACCGGAATGCGCGACGAGAGCTGTACGAGGAGTTTCAGCACCTCTTCGCCGAGGAGTTGCCCGCGCTGCCCCTCTACGTTCCGGCGTATACCTACGGCGTCGATGATAGCATCAACGACGTGCAAATCGGCCCTCTCATGCATCCCTCTGATCGCTTCCGAACGATCCTGAACTGGTGGATTGTGCACCGCCGGGTTCTGGTGGCGGAGGCAGAGGCGCATCCCTTCTCTCGGTAGTCGGCTGAGGCCTGGCGGTTCCCCCTACCTATCGGTCGGATCCTGCAGCGCGCGATGGGTGACTTCGCGTGTGAGGTGATGGTCTTCTCGCTCCGTTTGCCACGAGCAGGGAAGAGCCTTCGGTCGTGTCCCCCGACGTACGAAGGCGAGTGCCGGAGGCTGCGGCGGAGGTGGGGCCGCCATCGGGCATGGGACGGCTTGGGCGTAGGATCCGGCAGTGATTCGGTCTCTAAACTAAGTCTGAGGAATCTTCTCGCCGCCAGGCGGATCCCAGGCGATCGCGAAGCAGAGGTCGCCTGCCTGGAGAACCGGATTCTCCACCGGGTTCACGTAGGTCTCTGTCGTTGCCACCATGCGCTGGATACCCACGAGGCTCTGCTGCTTCGTTCGCATGTCCTGGGTGATGTGGCGGATCGTTTCCCCTTGAGCCAGATAGCTGTCAAGATGAACCAGGTTGTCGGCAGGGGGTATTCCCCCGTTGCTCCGAAGCAGGTCAGAGACCACCAGGGCAGGTGTCTTGCCTCCCACGTCCTGACTGGGCACGACGATGGCGCGGTCACCCTTAATCAGAAGCAACCCCTCTCCTGGATCGATGATGATTTCCTGCTTTGTGACCGTGCGTTCGATGCCGAGGAGGATGAGGTGGTGGTTACGCCTGAGCTGATCCAAAGCGTCGTCAAACGATTGGCCGACCAGACTGGGAAAAAGCTCCTGAAGCTCAAACTTGTAGAACTCATTCCCCTCGTCCCAACGGAGGAGCTCGGAGATGATCCCGGACAGTCCTTTACACAGGGTTGAACGGGCCAAGAGGTGTGCGCTCAACTCACCCTTCACAAACATCTCATCCACGTTGGCGCGGACGAAGTGCTGTCTGTTTTTAGGGTCGAGAACCTCCACACAGGTGTATACGTCGCGGTTCAGAGACTCGATCGCCAGGGCAGTCAGCAACGAGAGTGCGTCTGCAGCGTCATCGCCACGCATGGGGAAGATGATGCCCACACTTGCCTCCATGACGTTGGCCCTTCGAAGGTCCTTGCCGTTGCTGGGATCGCCTTTTACGAAATCGACCCACGTGTAGTTGACAGGTTTCATCTCCAGCTCAGCCAGAACGACGACGGACCTGTCTGGTTCTGCCTGGTGTAGCTGATCGAGAATCTCCTCGGCCGTCTCATTCCAGCCACAGATGAGGATGTGACCCCTGCGATTCGTCCGTCCCATTCCCTGGCCCTCCTTCAAGACGACATCCAAAACGAGCGTTACCACAATAGCGCTAAACAGCCACAGGAGTACGGTGCTGACGCTGGTCAGAAACAAGCCGACCAGCCTGCCGCCGGCGGTGGCAGGAAAGAACCCCGGGTCTGTCACGTCGATGAGCGTGAGTATCACCCACCAGAAGACGTCCCCGGGCTCGTGCAGCCCACCCGGCACGTTGCGTTCGAGAAGGAGAATGCCGGCGGTGCTGACGCCAAAGACGACGAGCATAAAGCTACCGAAGATGAGGAGCACGCGTCGGTCAAAGAACAATCCCAGGTAGCGTTTTGCATATTCGAGGAGCTTGACCCAAAGCATATGTGAATTCCCTTCCACTGCACAATCTCAAGAACGTGACCGCACAGTCGCCCAGGCCCAGTGGAAAGACGAGCCCTCGGCCTAGCTTACAGAAGATCGGAGGTCCTCCCGCTGAGTCGGTCGCTGATGGGTAGCCCAGCCCGTGTGGTGCTGTTCTCCAGATCGTGCTCCCGCGGACAGGATCGGGCAGGAGGGGGCATTCCTGCTCCCTCCTCCCCGATCACCGGATGTAGCCCCGATTCCGGCCCTTCCCGTGCGGTTGCCTCGCGATGATCTGCGTCATTCCGATCGGTGCGGATATCTGCTCAGAGATCCGTCAGACCGTCAGGGACCGCGGCCTTGAGGGCAAGGCCGAATAGGACGACCTAGCCGAAGTGCTCCGACAGGCGGCTCAGGTCCAGGTCAAATATCGTGGCCAACGCGGCCAACGCGACCTTCTCTTCATCGGAGACCTTGTCCCCGAGTCCAAACGGGCCTCCACCTGACGCCCGGGCAATCTTGAGCCCGTCGACAAAGAGGCTTGCCACGAATCTTTGGTACTCATCGGAGCTTAGCTTCTCGCGGAGGAACTCCTTGATCCGACTCGCGCGGGCCGCGAACTGGGAGAAGTCTGCAGCCTGCCTGATCAGTCCCTCCATGTCAGACGACAGGATGTCGACGGCGACCTCTCTGTGGAGGGCATCTTTGTAGTACGGGGCCGATTCCAGGTGTTGTTTTAGCTGTTCCTTCTCCTTCTTGTCGATTTTCTTGTCCGAACCTGCCACCAGGATAAAGACGTGGAAGGGCAATGTCTTGAGCAGCGACCACTCCTCTGCCGTGAATCTTTCCTTCATGATGTTGAAGCACTCCTTTCATTGGAACGTAGGCCGGGGAAAAGGCGAACAGTCGGGTCCGTCAGGCATCTTTCATGCAAGCCCTCCTCCCTGTGCATAGAGACTACAAGTGCCATTTGCCCGCGGCCGGCTGGGCAGCACGCCGGCGGGGCAAGGAGACAGTGCTTTCACTCTCGCTTTCGCTTCCAGTCTCGCTGCGATGCATGCCCTGCCTTCGGGTGAGGGCGGTTCAAATCTGCCCGGCACGGACTCGCGAAAGCCACCACGAACTACACCTGCGTGGAAACCACCGGACCCAAGGTGAAGTCAACCCCTACCCGGCCTGGCGAGGAGTCAATGACGGCAGATCGTTGGAAAAGGCCAGTTGCGCCGGTCGCCGCTCGTCGTTCAGGCGGGGGTGGAAAACCGACCCCCCAACGACAGGGCGTTTTATGATTATACAATAGCCCTGGCTGGGTGTCAAAGAGAGTGGTCATCTAGAGCGCAGCGATAGGCGAGCCGCTCGGATCCGGCGGCTTGAGGTGTGAGTTACTGCACGCGGGCGACCCCTGCAGGATCCTGTACTTGACAGCGTCCGCTTTTCAGGTAGAATAGTGATCGCCCGCTGAGGGCGCCAGGCCGAAGTGGCGGAACAGGCAGACGCGCTGCGTTCAGGGCGCAGTGGGCTTTACGCCCATGTGGGTTCAACTCCCACCTTCGGCACTCTTCTCCCGAGACGGATCTCGTCTCGGGGTTTTCTTTTCTGTCGTGCCACGTGCGGTCCCGCGTTTGACCTGGTCACTGCTCTGATGTAGTATTGAACGACAGATGGTTGGGGCCTGACGTTTTCCTGGCACCGGTTCCGGTGCCGCGCGCATCTCGTAAGGGGAGGAGGTGCGAGTAGGCCCCGGATCTGCCTGGCAGGCACGGAGCGCAGTCGCATCACGGAGGTCTCGATGGAGTTTCCACGGCTCGACCGCGGTCGCATCGCTGCAGGTGCTGTCATCCTGGTTGCCATCCTCATCGTGGGCGGTGTGGGGTGGGCCTTCGTTGAGCAGTTCACGCTGGCCCGGGAGCTGGGTGGCGAGGCCCGGAAGCTCGAGGCGCTGGTCGCCACGCGGGAGGCGCGCCGCGACCAGCTCACTGCGACGCTGACCTACGTTCATACCGACGAGTACGTCGAGGAGTGGGCGCGGGAAGACGTCAAGATGGCCAAGCCCGGCGAGGTTGTGGTCATTCCTGTCGTGGGGGGTGGGGCGGACGAGCCTGAGCCGGCGCCGCCGGTGCAGGGAGAGGAGGAGCAACCGGACGTGCCCGACTCACGTCC
>CAYMHT010000155.1:0-5669 GCA_964390305.1 uncultured Anaerolineales bacterium | reverse complement strand
GGGTAGTCGCGCGGATAGTCCCCGGTGTTGTTCGTCAGTCGGGTGGGTGGCTTGATAGGATCGCCACTGCTGCTTTGGACGGCATACCAGATGTTATACGTACCCGGCTGTCGCGCCCAGCCGACGGCAATGTTCCCGTTTGGCGCCACGTCCACCGCAGGGCTGAAATCGAAGGTCCTCTGCGTCGCTTCCGAGTTGTCCGTCAGCCTCACCACCGGCTGCACGAAGCCGCCGGAGCGGTTTAGCACGGCGTACTGAATCTCACTGACAAACGCCTCGCCGTTGTAGTAGGTGGTGTTCCAGATATTGACGGCGTCGCCCCCCGGTGTGGTGGCCACCGCCGCGTAGGAGGAGTCATCTTGATCCGTCGTCACCCGCTTCGTATGGGGCTGCCCCTCCTGAAGCGAAGCGTAGTAGTTCTCCGAGTCCTCCGTCCCGTCGTCACTGTCGTCATCTGTGTAGACCTGGGCGAAGGAGGTGCCGACCACGGTGTCAATCGTGACTAGGTGGTACTCGGATGAGTTTCCCTCTGATGTGGCCTGCACCACGGCCCGCGTCCAGTCGCCCGTCGACGCGCTGCCGGGGACCTCAACCTTGGCCACGATCTCCTTCTCGCCCGCCGGCGAGATCGCCCCGGTGCTGCCGCCGGACAGGGGCGTTGAACCGTCGGCTTCGTAGAAGCTCACCGGCCAACTGGAGCCATCATACGTTGACCAGCTCAAAGTAAACGCGTCGCTCTCGGAGCCGAGGTTCTTCACCGTCAGAGGGAACGAGGCTGTCTCCCCTGGGGCGGCCGATGACCCTTGACCTTCTGGGGTGAGGAATGCGTTATAATCCGCCTGATTGTAGTCGATTTGGATCGCGAGGGTCTGGGTAATCGGGATGAGGTATGGGTACTCGAGGCCGATGGTGCCGTCCAGGTTCTCGATGCCCATGGTGGCGGACCGCCCGTCGCCGTAGTCCCCTTCCCGGGTGTCTCGATACTGGAACTTGATGTCGTTGCTGCCTTCATAGAGGATGACCTGGAAGGTCTGCAGGTCGGACAATCCATAGAACGGCACCGCGTTCCATTCCACCACAACATGCGGGTTCGGCGCCTCGAGGAAGCGGCGGTAGCGAACCGTGCCGACCTCAGACGGATCGAAATCATCCCAGAAGGGCGCGATCAAACCGCTGGGGCGGCTGGCGTTGGGCAGACGCGTATTGGCGTAATACGACATGGTCTGATCTTCGTCGAAGCCGATGTAGCCGTTCGAGTCCACGTAGAACTCTGTGTAGTCTTGACCGTAGAAATTGAACGTGAAGCCGATGTCGAACGGACCCGACCATTCGTCGTCGCGCAGTGAGATCTCCGTGCCACCCGCGGTCTCTACCCATTCATACTCTGCGGTGTCATCCCACGTGTAGCCGAAGGCATCGGGGCCGCCGCTGGCCTGTGCGGAGACAGGCGAGACAGCATCAGGCATCGCCTCTGCCTGGTAGGTTATGGCTTGCTGGTCTCCGTCTACCTGATAGACGGCGCGGCGCTCTCCGCTCGACTCCTGCCCCGACAACCGGATATCCACGTAACCTGAGGACCCTATCTGGCTCAGCGGGGCGATCAGACGGAACTCGCCAGGCCCAATTGGCTCCAACGGCACCGTGCCGACTTGCCCACCGCTTGCGTCCAGCAGTCGGGCCTCGCCGCTCGTCCCGGCCCACGGCCTCCCGTTCTTCTCGAAAGCGGAGACCGTGCCAATCAGCAGGTCGTCAGACCACGTCGCCTCCAGACGAAGCGGCCCGCCCGGCCCCCGGCCCTGCTGGGGGACGTCTTCCGCCGGCGCTGGGGCGGAGCTCCGCACCCAGGCCTGCGCAGCGATCAGCAGCACCGCGATTATCGCGCCGCTGAGGAGTAATCTTCGCGTGTTGAATGCATCTTGTGGCATATCGACGTCTCCTCCGTTCTCCTTGTTCGGACCTGCAGATGGGGTGGAGGACGGGGACCCTGACGAGCGGGACCCTATCCTGTCCGGATTGTATCCGTGATCGATGTTTCGTTGCGCGCGGCTCGTTCGCTGCTCTACCTGTTTCGCTCTCCGAGGGGCCTGCGCTGTTAAGCCGTCCCCCTATCGGGTGGGCGTCGGCTCGGGGCCATCTTCGCCGTCCCCGTCATCTCCACCAGGGCTGGGGTCGAACCAGAACGCCCATTCAGCCGAGGTAGCGGCTACGTTTCCGTCTTGCACCACAGAAACCGACCATCGCCACTCCCCGAACTTGTCGCCGGGCAAGTCTGCTTCCCAGCTCTGGGTCGTGATTAGCCCACTCTGCAGGGCCTCGCCGCTCTCCGTGTGATAGGCGGTCACCTGATAGGACTGGCCTGCGCTCAGGGACCCTGTCCATTGGAACGTCACTGGGCTCTGATAGGTCCCCCCCTGGGCTGGAGCCGTCAGTTCTGGGGCAACGGCACGCGGTTCCGGCGTGGCAGTCGGTGTCTCGAAAGCAGGTTCTTCAGTCGGCGTCTCTGTTGGCGTTGGCGTCTCCGTCGGTGTCATCGTCGGGGTGGCCGTCGGCGTCGGTGTCGCGGTCGGCGTCGCGGTGGGGGACCCGGTGGGCGAAGGCGTCTGGGTCGGCGATGGCGTGGGTGACTCCTTGTCCGTCCCTGCTGCGGCTGCCGGGACGACAGCGGTCGTTGGCTGCGCAGCTTCTTGCGTGGGTGGGGCGCCTCCGTGACCACTCCTCGCTGCCATCACGATGCCCACTGTCAGCCCAAGTGCGGCCACCCCGCCCACTGCCCAGGCCCAGACCGGGATTCGGCGCGTTGGCTCAGGTTGCCGTCCGCGCGGAGGCGCCTGCGCACGCGGCTTCTTAACGACGGTCGCTGCCTCTGCCAGCGAAGCAGCCTCCCTCGGCTCGGTCGCGCGCTCGGTCTCCGCCACGATAGCTTGCTCCAGCGCGTCTACGAAGGCGGTCGCCGTCGGGTAGCGGTTGTCGGGCTGCTTTGCCAGCGCTTTGGCTAACGCCTGCTCTGCCTTGACCGGCAGGTCGGGCCGGGTGTCGCGGATGGGGGGCAGCGGCTCTTGGGTCACCTTGTATAGAAGTGCGAACGGGCTTTCAGCGGAGAACGGAACCCGCCCACCCAGCATCTCGTAAGCCACCACTCCCAGACTATACTGGTCGCTGCGCGCGTCTACTGTCAATCCCTTGGCCTGCTCGGGGGACATGTACTCCGGCGTCCCGACCAGGGTCCCGGTTGCCGTCAGGCGGCTCTGCTGGGCCGCGTGCACGATGCCGAAGTCGGTCAGGGTGACCCGGCCTTGGGACCCTACCACGACATTGCCTGGCTTGATGTCTCGATGCACCAGGCCTTCGCCGTGCGCATAGTCCAGCGCTGCTGCCAGCGGTCGCAGGATAGAAAGCACCTCGGGCCACGGCAGGGATCCTCGCTCTTGAAGGATCTCCGTCAGTGTCCGCCCTTCCAGGTATTCCATCGCGAAGTAGTAACAGTCTTCCTCCTGCCCGACGTCGTAAATGGTAACGATGCTCGGGTGCCTTAGCCGGGCGGCGGCACGCGCTTCGCGCAAGAAGCGCTCGATGGCCTCCTCTTGCCAGACGAGGTGAGGGGCTAGCACCTTGACCGCTGCGTAACGGTCCAGCGTTGGGTCGTACGCTTTGAAGACCGTGCCCATCCCTCCGCTGCCTATCTTGGCTCTGATTCGATATTTCCCCAGCTGTTGGCCTACTAGATTATGATTCATGTCTTCGTCCTATTCCCCAGAAGCCCTCTGGTGTATTCCTCGAGCCTGCTGGCCATACGACTCGTCCAACGTGCCGTTTTCTGCTGCCAGATCGTGGATCACGAACCCCATCTTCGCAGCTGGCATTTCGCCTGACCTTGCCGACTTGTATGTCGTCTCCTCAGCTGGGCGCAGGTACGCGGCGATCTCCCGGGCAGGCACGATCTACTCTTCCGAGGCTTGTGCTTTCCTCAGTTGGATGCTCCGTGGTCTTTGATCGTCGATCCGCAGAGGTACGATGCAACGGCTCCAGACCAGTACGACCAGATGGTGGGTCTCTTGTGAATGAACGAAACCGCCTACCGGAGGCGGGCCGCCAGAACAGGTGCTTGAATTGGTCACGGCAAGATGGAAGTGAGGGGAGCTCAGCCCCAACCTCCTCAGTTGACCACAGTCTATCATAGACCTCTGGCTTTGTCCGAGCCGAGGGTGACAGGCCATTCTACCGGACGCGCTCCTGTGTGTCAAGAAGCGCTACCGGGCGTCCTCCTCTGTCCCGCCTCGCCTTCCCGCCTTTCGACAGCCCACTCCTTCTTCACTCTAGCACACATACGTGAGCAACGAGTGAGGAAAATCCTAAAGAACCGTTAAAGCGCTCAGCGGTGTGCAGCTCGCGGAGTGGGGTGCGCGAGCGGGCTATGGTATAATGGCTGGCGCAACGGAGATGTGAAGCCTATGGCTTCCTGCGCTGGGTGATCAGACTTGGTAGGCATTCTGGCGCTGCACTGAACGCCAAGCTTCTACGAATGGCTGGCCTACAGGGCCGAAGGACACGAGGTGGCGTGTAAGCAGCCTGGATCAGGGGAGCAATGACTAGCTATGAGTGAATACACGACACGCCAGATCCTGGACATGATCGAGGCCAACGGGGGGCCGGAGGGACTCGATCTGTCGCAAAAGGACCTTTCAGAAATCGATCTTGGCGCTGAGCGCATCCAGGCGGAACTGGACAAGGTGCGTAGGGACGACCCCAAATTAGAGCCCCCCTGGTGGTCCCGGGGATTTGTCTCAGGGGAGGGGGGGATTAATCTGCGCCGCGCCAACCTGGAGGGAGCCCACCTGAGGCTCGCTGAGATGCAGGGGGCCGACTTAGCGGGCGCCAACCTGGAAGGGGCCCGCCTGATGCTCGCCCAGATGCAGGAGTCGAGGCTGCGGAGCGCGAAGCTGGCAGGAGCCTCGCTGCGCTACGCCAACTTGGAACACGCTTCCCTGAGGCACGCTGACCTCAAAGGAGCTAGGCTTTCCCACGCCAACCTGGGGAGGGCGTTCCTGGGGGGCGTCGACCTGAAGGGCGCTGATCTGAGTGGAGCTAGCCTGGAAGGGACCTTCCTCGTGGAGGCCGATCTATCGCGAGTAGACCTTCGGAACGCCGAGAGCATTGAGGGCATCTCTCTCTATCGAGCCCGCCTCGATCACACGCAGTTCACCAGGGACCAGCTGGGCGAGGCCGTTGGTGAAGAACTAGGGGGTGACTGGTTCGAGGCTAAACAGACTTACCTGGCACTGAAGAACAATTTCCAGGAGCTCGGACGCTACGACGATGCCCGGTGGGCGTACCGCAAAGAGCGGCGGATGGAGAAGCGCGACGCATGGCAGAAGACAAGAACGGCCCTTCGAGAGCGTCGCTGGGGAGGCGCGATCGGTAACGGCCTACGTGCTGCGAGTGATCAACTCGTGGAGCTGGTCTGTGACTACGGCGAGGGACTCTCTCGAGTCCTGGCCTCGCTGCTTCTTCTATGGCTGGTGTTTGCTCTCTCGTACGGGCTCATCGGCGGCGTCTGGGGCCCGCCGCAGGAGACTTCGGGGGGCGCGCTTCGGTATGCCACCCGGGATCCGCTTCACCTTCTCGCATTCAGCCTCGGAGCTATGACGACGCTGCAGCCAGCGGGCCTCGAG
>CAYMHT010000154.1:0-5714 GCA_964390305.1 uncultured Anaerolineales bacterium | reverse complement strand
CCTACCGGCGGGACGGATGCAGGGGCGCGTTTCGGTCTCTTCCGTTTCTGTGGTAGAATGAGAAGCAGCGCCCAGTCGAATGGGCGCGGTGGGGATATGGGGACGGATCGGTCGCAGTCCCGCCAGACTCTGACTCGTGGAGCCGACTCGTCGACTCGCTCCATCGGGATGGAGATGAACGTAAGGATAGAGGGCATGGAGATTGCACATCACCCGGAGCTCATTGACGACGCGGCGTATGTCGCCCCCAACGCGACGGTCGTCGGGGAGGTGCGGATCGAAGCGCAGGCCAGCGTCTGGTTCGGATGCGTGCTCCGCGGCGACAACGAACCGATCACCATCGGCGCACGGACGAACGTGCAGGATCTGACCGTGGTCCACACCGATGAGGGCGTCCCCTGCAGTCTGGGGACGGGAGTCACGGTCGGACACCGGGCTGTGGTACACGGTGCTACAATCGCCGACGGGGCGTTGATCGGCATTGGAGCGATTGTGCTCAACAGAGCCACTGTAGGGGAGGAAGCACTGATCGGGGCGGGGGCCGTGGTCACCGAGGGGCAGGTCATCCCAGCCCGGCATCTGGCGCTGGGGATGCCGGCGAAGGTGGTACGGGAGCTTACGGACGAGGAGGTGGGACGTCTGCGCGCTGCCGCCGCTCACTACGTCGCCCGTGCAGAGGCGTTTCGGACCCGTGCGGAAGGAGCAGAGACATGGTAAGTGGGGAGCTGCTGGAACGGAGCGAGCTGTTCGCCGGGCTCACCCCGGATGAGATCGAGCGGGTGGCTGCGCTGAGGAGAGAGGTCGAATATCAAAGTGGCGAGGAGATCGTGCGCGAAGGAGAAGCCAGCGACGAGATCTACGTGATCCGAGAAGGGATGGTCGAGGTTCTCGTCTCCGAGGGGACCGTGCCGGATATACCTGGTCCGCCGCAGATGAGGTCGATCGTCCACCTGGGCCCGGGTCAGACGTTCGGGGAGATGGCGCTGGTGGATCGCGGCGCGCGCTCGGCGACCATCCGCTGCGTCCAGGATGGCACGCGCCTGACCATCTTGCCGCGCGATGAACTCCTGGCTCTCTGCGACAGCGAGCCGCGCATTGGCTACGTGCTGATGCGCAACGTCGCGTCGGACCTCTCGTTCAAGCTCCGTCACCGAAACCTCCGGGTGCGACTGGAGGGGAAAGGGAGAGCGCCGTGATCTACAAAGTGAGCTATGTGGTGGTCGGCGGCTCCCATCCTGGTGCGATCATCAACCAAGAGGCACCGCCGGACGTAGGTGAACAGGTCGAGCTGCACGGAGAGCGGTTTGAGATCACCGAGGTCATCGAGCTTCTCCCTCCGCGCGACGGGCTTGCCTATCTCCACGCCACCTGCCGGGCCATTGAGGAGGCCGCTTGACCACACGCCACCGAGCAAGGCTTTGCTCCCCTTGACGCCCGTGAGCTTTCGCGGTACTATATGCGGGTTGGTGAATATATAGGTCGCCTCACGTTTCTGGTATGACAGACAAGTACGAACAGGCATCCGAGGTTTTTCAGGTCCTTTCTCATCCAGGCCGACTGCAGATTCTCGATGAGTTGCGCCGGGACTCGGCGTGCGTCTGCCATCTGGAGGCGGTCCTCGACCGACCTCAGGCCTACGTCTCGCAGCAGCTGCGGGTGCTGCGGGAGGCAGGCGTGGTAAGCGATCGTCGAGATGGTCTGTTCGTTTACTACCAACTCGTCGATGGACAGGTGGAGCGGCTCTTGCAGGAGGTTCTGGGACCGGCCGGAGAGCGGACAGAGCCAGCCGGGTGTCCGTGCCCGCGCTGCCAGGGGGAGTGAGGACCGAAGGGGTTCGAAAGCCGTGACGATGTCACGGCTTCGCTTTGTGTGAGAAGGCCGTTCGCAGGCCTGCGTCTCAGAGTCACTGGATAGAAGGCAGGGGGGAAGCCAATGTCAGAGCTCAGCATTGAGGAGATCCGCGAGGCTGTCCGAAGGAACTACGGAGGAATCGCCCGGTCGGCGTCTGGAGGATGTGGGTGCAGTACGGAATCCTGCTGCGGCGCGGACGAGATCTCGACGTCAAGGGAGGTACCCGTGGCCCATGGGTACTCGTTGGAAGCGTTGTCCGCAGTGCCTCAAGGTTCGAATATGGGGCTGGGTTGCGGAAACCCCGTTGCCATCGCGTCCCTGAGGACTGGCGAGACCGTCCTCGACCTGGGCAGCGGCGGCGGCTTCGATTCTTTCCTGGCCGCGCAGGCAGTTGGAGAGACGGGACACGTGATCGGGGTTGACGCGACGCCTGAGATGGTGAGCAAGGCTCGAAGGCTGGCAGCCAGGAACGGGTTCAGGAACGTCGACTTCCGCCTGGGGGAGATTGAGAACCTGCCGGTGGCGGACCGTAGTATAGACGTGATCATCTCCAATTGCGTCATCAACCTCTCGCCCGAGAAACAGCGGGTCTTCGAGGAGGCGTTTCGTGTCTTGAAGCCAGGAGGGCGCGTGGCCATCTCGGACGTCGTCGCCACGGCGGAGCTGCCGGACGAGATGAGGGGTGATCTAGAGCTCTACACGGGGTGCATAGCCGGGGCATCGATGATAGACGACCTGGTAGAGATGCTGGGCCAGGCTGGATTTGTCAACATCAGGATAAAGCCGGAAGACGAGAGCAAGGAGTTGATCCAGGAATGGGCTCCGGGCATGAAAGCGGAGGATTTCGTGGTCTCAGCCATCATCGAGGGTGAGAAACCGGCCCAGTGAGAGGCTGTGTTGCAGATCCTCGCGATCACGAGCACTCGCGCGACACCATCGAGAAGCGCTTTGTCCTTTCGCTGGCCCTGACGGGGCTGATCTTCTTTGCCGAGCTGGTCGGTGGGCTTCTGACCAGCAGCCTGGCCCTCCTCTCGGATGCCGCGCACGTCCTCATGGACGTCTTCGCCCTGGGGTTGAGCTACGGGGCCCTTCGGCTGTCCTCGCTGCCGGCGAACGACCGTCACACGTATGGGTATCACCGTCTGCAGGTGTTGGCCGCTCTGGTCAACGGGGCATTGCTTCTCGCCGTTGCCTTCGAAATCTTCCGCGAGGCGATCCATCGTCTCTCGAACCCCAAGCCGGTGCTCGCCGGGCCGATGCTCGTCGTCGCCGTGGTGGGGTTGGTGGTGAACCTGATCGTGGCGTTCGTCCTGCGGGGACACGATCACGAGAACCTGAACGTCCGCAGCGCGTTTCTCCACGTCCTCGGCGACGCGCTCGCCTCGGTGGGCGTGATCGTCGCCGGCGTGATCATCGTCCTGAGCGGCTGGACCCTCGTCGACCCGCTGGTCAGCATGGTGATCGGTGTCATCATCCTGGTGGGATCGGGGAACGTGCTGCGCAGGGCAGCGCACATCCTGGTGGAGGGGGTGCCGAGGGGATTGACGGCCACCGAGGTAGGGGCGGCGATGCAGGAGGTGCCGGCGGTCTCGGAGGTGCACGATCTGCACGTCTGGACGGTGAGCCCGGGATACATCTCCCTCAGCGCCCACGTCGTGCTCGATGATCAGGCGCTCAGTGAGGCTCAGTCTGTGATGAGCAAGCTGAAGAAGGTGCTCGCGGAGCGGTTTGGCATCGAGCATACCACCATTCAGTTCGAATGTGAGAGCTGCGAGGAAGGAGCGATCATCTGTCAGTATGAACCAGAGAACGGCTGAACTCGAGTCGAAACGAGTCGAGAACTTCATCCGCAGGCGGGGCGGCGTGTTGAACATCGCCTGGCGGACCGTCTGCATGGGGTGATGAACGTTCTTCAAGGGACCATCCGGTCGGATGGGCAGGCCTGATAACCTTGAGGAGTTCGTCCGCTTTGACGCGGACGATATCACCGTCTACGTCTCACGAGAGCTTCTGGACAGGCAGAAACCGGGCACGCACAGGCTCCGTTTCTACATCGATGGATACGGGAGGTACTGGTTGAAGCTCAAGGAGCCTTGGGGAGAGACAGAATAGCATGTCATCTGCATCAAATGTTCATCTTGTCTTCACGGAATCTTCACACTCGTCGGATATAATCAGTTATAGAAGATACGTGCAGCCTGGAGGACGTAAGGAGGAGTGACATGTTGAGGAATAAGACACTGGTTATCGTTGGAGCCGTATTGGCGTTGGTGGTCCTGCTGGGAGGCGTGGGGGTCGCCTACGCCTATGCACAGGGCCCGCAGCCACCGGTGGATGACTGGCCCTGGTACGGCAGGGGCCGCTTCCCTGGCGGAGGGATGTTTGGTCGAGCCCCCATGCGCGGGGGATACTCGCTGGTGGAGGCGACTGCCGAGGTCACCGGACTGAGCGAGGAGGAGGTCGTCGCCGCCCTCAAGGACGGTCAAACCTTCGCCGAGATCGCTGGCGAAGGAGGCGTCGATCCGCAGGACATCGTGGCCGCGGTGGTGGACGAGCGCGAGAGCCGCTTGCAGGCGGCGGTGGAGGCCGGACGGCTGACCGAGGCGCAGATGGAGCAGCTGCTTGAGGACATCGAGGAGCACGTCACCGACCAGCTCGATGAAACCCACGAACCGCGGCGCTTCGGCACAGGGCGATTCGGAGCCGGTCTTGTCGGCCGGTTCGGCGGTGGCTCGTGGACGACGGCGTTCGACGCCGTCGCCGAGGCACTGGGGCTGGATCCGGGCGGGCTCTTCACGGAGCTACATGGCGGCAAGACCGTGGCTGAGATCGCTGAGGAGACGGGTGTCGAGCTCGAAGCGGTACGGGACGCCGTCGGGGCTGCTCGGGTCGAGGAGAGAAAGCAGGCCATCGAACAAGCTGTGGAGGGCGGTCGCTTGAGTGAGGAGCAGGCGGACTGGCTGCTCGAAGGGCTTGAGGAAGGATACCTCCCCGGAGGGCAAGGCTTCGCCCCTGGGCAGAACTGCGGTCCAGGAAGAGGCTCCATGCCCGGACGCGGTGGTCGCGGCCGAGGCCGCGGGTGGTAGGTGTGACGCCTGGTTGTACGTGACCGGGCAATAGCGGGTCTGCAAAAAGGGGGCGCTGGCGCGCCCCCTTTTCCCTTCTGGGCGAAGGTTCATCTCGCAGGGTCGCCGCACCTCACAGCCTGGAGATATCGTGGACCCTCCAGCTGAACCATTCGATCAGACAATGATAGACGATCGTCGTCGGTTCCCCTCCTACGGAGACAGAGACTTCGTAGGGTCGCGTCGGCCAGAGTATCGTTCGAGAGACGTCAGCCTCTTCAAAGGCCTCAAGCAAGGGACCGAAGTCGACGTCGGCGTCTTCGTCGACCGGCTGCGGCGCGGAGGGTAATTCCACCTTGCGGGACGCCTCCGCGGACAGGAAGTTCTGTATGTTCGCGCCGCTGCTCACAACGTGATAAGCCCACTCCCCGAAGGCCGGCGTGGCAAGGGGCAGCATCCGGGAGGCGACGTAGCCCAGGCCCAGAACCGAGAAGGCAGCTATCAAGTAGAGCAGGACGCTCTGCCGCTTGCGGTGCCCATCGGCTGATCCCTCGGGAGAGTCTGTCTTCTCCATTTGCCTTCTCCTTACTTGTCAGTTCTTCTATCCGTGACCAGCCCTTCCAGTATACCATCCCGTCAAGTTGGGGCAAACACCGAGGGTTCATACAACCTTCATACGCCGTTCACAGATTCTTCACACACGCGGGGTATAGTACGGTTGTAACGCAAACTGGCCCATCCGGAGCGGGTGGCAACATCAGTGCAGAACGCCTGACTGGCCGCTTCCGGCGGGCCCCA
>CAYMHT010000153.1:0-5740 GCA_964390305.1 uncultured Anaerolineales bacterium | reverse complement strand
AGCCGCCAGATCATCCTGCCCCAGGTGGGCGGGAAGGGACAGCGGAAGCTGCTGGCCTCGAAGGTCCTCGTCGTCGGAGCGGGCGGGCTTGGCTCCCCGGCCGCGCTCTATCTGGCCGCGGCGGGCGTGGGCACGCTGGGGATCGTGGACTTCGACGCCGTAGATCTGTCCAACCTACACCGGCAGACCCTGCATCGCACCGGGGACGTAGGCCGCCCCAAGACCGAATCAGCGGCTGAGACCCTCCGCGCGCTCAACCCGGACGTGACGCTGACGCTCCACCGGGAGCGGATCACGTCGGAGAACGCCCTGGAGATCCTCGAGCCGTACGACGTCGTCGTGGAGGGGAGCGACAACTTCCCCACGAAGTATCTGGTCAACGATGCCTGTGTCCTCTCGGACAAGCCCCTGGTCCTCGGCGCGGTCTACCAGTTTGAGGGACAAGTCGGCGTCTTCCTCCCCGGTGGGTCATGCTACCGCTGCATCTTCCCGGAGCCACCACCGCCGGGCACGGTGCCGAGCTGTCAGGAGGCCGGCGTGCTGGGCGTGGTGCCGGGCGTCATCGGCTCCATCCAGGCGACGGAGACGCTCAAGCTCCTACTGGAGGTAGGGGAGACGCTGGCCGGGCGATTCCTGGTCTTCGACGCCCTACACGCGACCTTCATGGAGCTGGAGGTGGCGGGGAACGCGGACTGCCCCGCCTGCGGGGAGCACCCCACCATCACAGGGCTGGTCGACCACGGGCCAGACTGGCCCGGGATCTCCTGCGCGTCGCGCCCGGAGCCGGAGGGTTCCGCGGCAGGGAGGACCGAGTGAGCATCGCAGAGCAGATCGCTGAGGAGGTGCGGGGGTTTCTCGACCTATCCCACAGACCGGTGGGGATCCGGATTGAGGAGGGCCCCCGGCAGACGGAGCCGTCGATGGCCCTGCTCCGGTTCTGCATCCTGGAACGGGAGGATCTGAGCAGCGGAGCGCGCACGTTTGGCTTCGGCGACATCGAGTGTCCGGGGGCGAGCCTGGCCCTGGGCATGGTCGAGCCGGTGCACGTGGACGTCGAACCGCGCATCCACGTCGGCGTGACCAGCGTGCGGGTGGGGCCGGTGGAAGGGGCGGATCAGGTGGTGTTCACCGTCACGCCGCGCCAGGCCATGGTGCTGGCCGTATTGACCGGGGGGATCGAGGCCCACTGTACGGGGACCCACGCCGTATGCGGCGAGGTGATCGCCCGCGTCTACGAGACCGGGCGGCCCCATCTGAGCCTCCTCTGCCCGGGCATGCGAGAGCTATGCGGCTTCCGAGACGAGGAGCTGGTGGTGGGGGTGTCGTGGGACGATTTCCTGACGCTGCCTGATGCAATGGCCCGGCACGCGTCGCTGGAAGCCGGTGCGGCAGGAGCGCGACCATAGTGGTGGCTTAGGTACCCAGGATCACGGATCGACGATGAATCAGAAATGGCAAAGGCAGCGTCTGACAGTGAAGGGGATGGACTGCGCCGAGTGCGTCCTCCACACGGAAGAGGCGGTACGTGGACTGCCCGGCGTTCGGGAGGCGCGGGTCTACTTGGGCGCCGAGCGGCTCGACGTCGTCTACGATCCGGACCTGACAGACACAGATCAGATTGCCCAGGCCGTGGCGCGGGCCGGCTATCGGGTGGAGGAGAGGGCAGAGAACCCTGGTGAGGGCCAGGGGTCGATACTGGCGGAACGGCTGACAGGCCTCTTCGTCGTCGTCGTGGTCCTGGTGATCCTGGTCGAGACGGTGGGCGAGCGACTGGGACTGCTGGAGGCCACTCTGGCACGCATCCCTCCCTGGCTGGCGGTGCCCGCCATCCTGGTGGGCGGATACCCTATCTTTCGCAAGGTCGCCCAGGGCCTGCGCCAGAGCCAAGTGACAGCCCACGCACTCATGACGCTGGGCATCATCGGCGCCCTGAGCATCGGACAGGTCACCGCTGCCGTGGTGATCGTCTTCTTCATGCGCGTGTCCGACTATCTGGAGGGCCTGACCACTGACCGCTCCCGGCAGGCGATCCGCGCGCTCATGCGGCTAGCGCCGGAGACCGCCCACCGGGTGCAGGACGGCGACGAGGAGGACGTGCCCGTCGAGGCCCTGCACCCCGGGGACCGGGTGGTGGTACGGCCGGGCGAGCAGGTGCCCGCCGACGGCCGGGTGGAGACGGGGAGCGCCGCGGTGGATCAGTCGCCGATCACGGGGGAGAGTATGCCGGTGGACAAGGAGCCGGGAAGCGAGGTCTTCGCCGGGACGATCGTCCACGGCGGAGCCGTCACCGTGGAGGTAACACGGGCGGGCGCGGACACCACCCTCCGTCGCGTCATCCAGCTGGTGGAGGAGGCGGAGGCGAACAAGGCCCCGGTGCAGCGAGTGGCCGACCGTTTCACCGCCTGGTACATCCCGGTGGTCGTCGCGGCGGCCGCCCTGACCTACCTGGTAGGTCGTAGCGTGACGGCCGCCATCGCCGTGCTGCTGGTGTCGTGCGCCTGCGCGATTGCTCTGGCCACGCCGACGGCCGTCATCGCAGCCGTGGGACAGGCCGCGCGGCGCGGCATCCTGATCAAGGGAGGACGTTACCTGGAGCTGTTAGCCCGCGTCGATACGGTGGTGATGGACAAGACGGGGACGCTGACCTTCGGACGCCCGGTGGTCACGGACGTCGCCGCCCTGGACGGCCGGACCGAGGAGGAAGTGGTGCGCCTGGCCGCGTCGGCGGAACAGCTCTCCGAGCACCCGGTGGCAGCCGCCGTCCGCCAGGCCGCCCGACAGCGCGGGCTGGATTCGGCCGCGGCCGACGGGTTCAGGGCATTGGCGGGCATGGGCGTGCGGGCTCGCTTGGACGGCTCGCGATTGCTGATCGGCAGCCGACGGCTGCTCGAGGCGGACGAGATCCCTGTGCCGTCGGAGGCCGAGGCTCAGGCAGCGAGATGGCAGACGGATGGTAAGACCACCTTCTTCCTCGCCGTCGACGAGGGCGTCGTGGGCCTGCTGGCCGTCGCCGACGAACCGCGCCCGGAGGTCCCCGAGGCACTGGCGGCGCTGCGAGAGCTGGGGATCGAGCGTCTCCTCCTGCTGACGGGCGATAACGAGCGCACGGCACGGGCCGAGGCCAACCGCCTGGGCGTCGACTATCGGGCGGAGCTCCTCCCGGAGGAGAAGATCGCCGTGGTGAAAGAGCTGCAGAACCGGGGGCACACGGTGCTCATGGTAGGCGACGGCATCAATGACGCCCCCGCCCTGGCCCAGGCCGACGTGGGGGTCGCGATGGGGGTAGCGGGGACGGACGCGGCGCTGGAGGCGGCTGACGTGGCGCTGATGCAGGACGATTGGCGCGCGCTCCCAGAGGCCGTGCGCGTCGGGCGGCGGACGTTCGGCGTGATCCAGCAGAACCTGGGGCTAGGTGTGGCGTACAACGTGGTCGGGATCACGCTGGCAGCGGCCGGCATCCTTCCACCGGTGGCCGCAGCTGCCGGGCAGTCGATCCCGGACCTGCTGATCATGGCAAGCTCGGCCCGGCTCCTGCGGAGGTAGAGATCAGCGGCTCGGTCTGGATCGCCCGCACCGGAGCCTGCAGTCCGTTGGTTCCGGAGCGGGCGTTCCCGAAGGAGCCTTCGGGAGTTGGTGGACTATACGAAGAGGAATTAGCGTCGTGCGAGGCGCCGAACCTGAGCCCTCGCCGTATTGACAAACCAGAGAGGAAGTCGTGAAATGTTTGCATCTTTCTTGATCACGTTGCGAGAGGGACTGGAGGCCGCACTGATCGTCGGCATTGTGCTCGGCGTGCTGCGCAAGATGGGACAGACCGACCGCAGCCAGGCCGTCTGGGCCGGGGTGCTGGTGGCCGTGGTGATCAGCGTCGTCGCCGGGTTGGCGTTGAACGCGCTGGGCGTGGCCTTCGAGGGGCGCGGCGAGGCAATCTTCGAGGGAGTGGCCATGCTGCTGGCCGCTAGCGTACTGACCTGGATGATCTTCTGGATGCAGCGGCAGGGCCGCAAGATCCAGGCAGATCTGGAGGAGGACGTGCGACGCGCAGTGGCGGAGGAGAGCACGTGGGCCCTGTTCAGCCTCGCCTTCGTGGCAGTCGTGCGCGAGGGGATCGAGACGGTGCTCTTCCTCACGGCTGCAGCTTTCAGCACCACGCCCGGGGAGACCCTCATCGGCGGTGCAATGGGGCTGGGTGTGGCCATTGTGATCGGCTGGCTGATCTTCGCCGCAGGGAAGGAACTCAACGTGCGGGCCTTCTTCCGCGTGACCGGTCTGCTCCTGGTGCTCTTCGCCGCGGGGCTGGTGGCCCACGGCGTCCACGAGCTGCAGGAGGCAGCGCTGTTGCCCACCGTCGTCGAGCACGTATGGGACGTGAACCACATCCTGAGCGAGGACAGCACCGTAGGGACACTCCTCAAGGCGCTCTTCGGCTACAACGGCAACCCCTCGCTGATCGAGGTGCTCGGCTACGTCGGGTACTACATGGCGATCTCCGCCGCCGTCTACCTGGGCACGCGATCGGTCGGTGAGCGGCGTGAGCCGTCCCCCGCATCGGCGTAGAGGCAGTGGACGAGTCTCCAGCCGCACGGCTCGGGAGACGACGGAAGACAGGAGATAGACTTGAAGAGATGCCTATGGGTGGTCCTCTCAGTAAGTCTGGCGGTCCTGTTGGTGGGCTGCGGGGCAGCGAACCCGGGCGTCGCCACCGCCGACGCCGTCCAGCGCATCCGCCCGCAGGATGCGAAGGCCCTGCTGGACGCGGGGGAGGCCGTGCTCTACGATGCGCGGTCAGCGGACACCTACTCGATCCAACACGCTGCGGGGGCCCTGTCCTTCCCCGAGGAGGAGATCACGGCGCGCATTGACGAGCTACCCGACGACGGCAGGGCGCTCATCTTCTACTGCACCTGACCAGCCGAGGAACAGAGCGCCCGGGTGGCGCTCCAGGTGATCAGGCAGGGGACGAGTCCGGAGACCGTCTATGCCCTACGGGGTGGATTGGCAGCGTGGTACGAGGCGGGCTACCCGTTGGCATCCGGGACCAATTGAGGAACGAGCGATGACGCTGGCCAGCCGTCGCGCCGTCATCCACTACGCCGAGATCGGCCTCAAGGGGCGTAACCGGCCCTTCTTCGAAGACGCTCTGGCGGAGAACGCCGCCCGCCGGCTGGAGCCGCTGGGCGTGGAGGAGGTGGAGCGTCTCCCGGGCCGTCTTCTCGCCCGCCTGGCCGAGCCTCGAGACGAGGCTGCCTGGGCGGAGGCGCTCAGCACCGTCTTCGGCATCGCCCACTTCGCCCCCGCCCTTCAGGCGGAACGGAATGTCGACGCGATCCGCCGGGTCGTCCTGGAGCACCTCCCGTCCGGCCCGGTCGACAGCTTCCGCATCCGCGCTTCCCGCGCCGACAAGTCCTTCCCCCTCACCTCTCCGGAGATCGAGCGGGAGCTCGGCGCAGCGGTGCAGGAGCGGACCGGCTGGCCGGTGCAGCTCGAGGGAGCGGATCTGGAGATCGGCATCGAGGTGGTCTACGTCCGCGCCCTCGTCACCTTCGGCCGCGTGCCGGGCCCGGGGGGCCTGCCCGTCGGGGTCAGCGGCCGGGTCGGGCTCCTCCTCTCCGGCGGCATCGACTCACCCGTCGCCGGCACCCTGGCCCTCAAGCGGGGATGCGAGGTCATTCCCATCCACTTCCACAGCCGCCCCTTCGGCAACTGGCGGGGCGCGGAGAAACGAACCCGGAAGATCGTG
>CAYMHT010000152.1:0-5931 GCA_964390305.1 uncultured Anaerolineales bacterium | reverse complement strand
ACCAGGGCTCTCCTGCCTCTTTCCCTGGCGGCGAGCCAGTCACATAGCAGACAATCACTCTTGACGGCGCAGTTAGAATATCGTAGAATGGGATGGGTGAAGACGGTACCATGTAGCTGATATCGCTCACAATAGCCGCCAATCCTCACCAGGATTCATCCGAGGTATACCTTGCTGACCATCAGGGGCTTTCCCGAGCGGACGAAGGTGTTTCCCGGGTCGTCCACGGTGCGAGCAGCGATAGCGCGACTGGACGGCAGAAGATGGCACCGGCGGTCGGGGCGTTGGGGTATGTGCCCAGCGCAGCGTCCAGAAGCTCGCGCCTGAGGCGGGCCCGCGCCACCGTGCTGACGGTGCCCGACATCGTTAACGCCTTCTGGACCATGTTGGCGGTGACAAACCTGGCCTCAAATGGTCCGTGTCTGTTGTGATCCTCATTGTGAGTGTACCCGTGGCTGCTATTCCCACCCCGCTTAAGCGCTACATCGCGGGTGGGCCGTTAGTGGGACCGAGGAATAACCCACGGATCGTGTGGGTCTGGTCGCCTGAGTTACGAGGAGGTGGAGATGAGGTCGCTGTGGGGCAGGGCCCCTTTTCAGTTTGAGATGCGGGAGTTGCCGACGCCTGAGCCGGGTCCAGGCGAGGTAGTGGTGGAGGTCGCGGCTTGCGGTATCTGCGGGACCGACATGGATTTTGTGGGTCACAACGAGGACTGGACGCCGCTGGGGCACGAGGTGGTTGGCACGATAGGGGCTGTGGGACCGTACGTGACACGTTGGCAGGGAGGGGAGGCAGTCATTGTAGAGAACCACACTGCCTGTGGAATGTGTGAGCAGTGTAAGAACGGGCGCGCTCTGTACTGCGAAGACCTCAGCACGTACATGGATGACAGGGCTGGGTTCGCTGACTTCGTGCGGGTGCAGGCGGACATGGTGCAAACCTACAATACGGAGGCGCTGAGCCCGCAGCAGGCCACGCTGGCCGAGCCGCTGACGGTAGCCCTTGACCTTCTTCAGCGTGCCGATCCTTCTCTCAATGACGAAGTGGTGGTCTTCGGACCCGGTCCCATCGGCCTGATGCTTACGCGCCTGGCGAAGCTACGCGGGGCACGCCGCGTCTTTCTCGTTGGTTCCAATCGTTCTACGCCGCATGGGCGCCATCGCCTTGATGTGGGAAAGCAGATGGGAGCTGACGTTGTTCTGGCGAGCGCCGAGGACGATGTTGTGGGCGAGATCAAAGCTACCGAACCGGGATCTCGCGGGCCTGACGGAGGCTGGGGCGTGGACCGCGTCTTGGTGACCGCGCCGCCACAGACGCTTCTTGAAGCTTTCGAGATCGCACGCTTCGGCGCTATCGTTGGTTTCATCGGCATCGAGCTCGGCGAGGGCAGGATGGTCAACTTCGACGCGAATGCCTTTCACTTCAAGAAGCTTCAGCTGCGGGCCTCGCACGCTATCCCCAACCATTACTTCCCTATGGCCCTTGATCTGCTGGCTCGTCGCGTGGTGGATCCTGACCTGGTTGTGAGCCATGTCTTCTCTCTCGACGAGCACGAGAGCGCTTTCCGGACCGTGGCCGATCCAGGCGAAGAAGCGGTCAAGGTGATCATCGTTCTCTAGTAAAGGACGTCCTATGTCCCAAAATCGGTACATCCTGGCTCACGACCTGGGCACGACCGGCAACAAGGCCACATTGTTCGACGCGGCGAGCGGCGGGGTGGTTGCCGCGGCCTCGCGTGCTTACGACACGGACTACCCGCGGTCCAACTGGGCTGAACAAGACCCATCAGATTGGTGGCGGGCGGCGCGCGAGTCGACGCGAGAACTGCTGACTGCGAGCGGCGTCGCTCGGGGCGAGGTTGCCGTGGTAGGCTTCAGCGGGATGATGATGGGTGCGTTGCCGGTGGATGACGAGGGTGTGCCCCTGCGTTCGGCCATTATCTGGGCAGATCAGAGGGCGACCGCCGAGTCCGAGCTTCTGGCGGATCGGTGCGGTTTCGAGCGGATCTACCGGCGCACGGGACACCGGCCGAGTGCTTCCTACTCCGCGGCCAAGATACTTTGGATTCGGCGGCATCAGGCGGAGGTGTACGAGCGCGCCCATCAGTTTCTGCAGGCGAAGGATTACGTCGCGTACAAGATGAGCGGCGTTTTCGCCACGGACTACTCCGATGCGTCTGGCACGAATCTGTTTGACCTGAGCGAGCGCAAGTGGGCCGTGGACATCATGGAGGGAGTTGGTCTGGATCCGGCAAAGCTTCCGCCGACTCATCCGTCGAGCGCGGTCATCGGTGAGGTGACTGGAGAGGCCGCGGCGCAGACTGGACTCCTGGCTGGCACGCCGGTGGTCATTGGTGGGGGCGACGGCGCGTGCGCTACGGTGGGCGCCGGCTCTGTCCATCCAGGAGAGGCCTACAATTACATTGGCTCCTCGTCCTGGATCGCGGTGACTGCTGAGGAGCCCCTCTACGATCCACAGATGCGCACATTCACGTTTGCGCACCTAGATCCTGCGCTCTATTTCCCCACGGGTACTATGCAATCCGCGGGGGGATCCTTCGATTGGCTGGAGAGACTGCTGCGCGGTCCTGATTCTGTGGAAGGCTGCGGCGAGGGCGAGTCGCAGCTGTACGAGCAGTTGAGCGCGGCAGCGGGAGCCGTGGAGCCGGGGGCCGGGGGACTGCTGTTCTTGCCCTACCTCATCGGGGAGCGGAGTCCCCACTGGAATCCTCAAGCACGCGGAGCGTTCGTCGGGCTCACGATGTCGCACGGTCGGGCCGAAATCGCTCGGGCGGTCTTGGAGGGAGTTGCCTTCAATCTGAGGGTGATCCTGGATGCTTTCCTGGAACAGGGAGCACAGATCGAGGAGATGCGTCTCATCGGCGGCGGCGCTCGGAGCGCGGTCTGGCGGCAGATCCTGGCGGACGTCTACGAACTGCCCATCGTGCGCCCGACCTTGCTGGCGGAGGCAACCTCGCTGGGAGCGGCCATCGCAGCTGGCGTGGGGGTAGGGCTCTTCACCGATTTCGCTGTGGGGCACGAGTTGGTCCAGGTAGAGAAGGCCGAGCAACCAGATCCTGATCGCAGCCAGCGGTACATTGCGCTCTGCGATCGCTTCCAGGAGACCTACGCCGCCCTGGAGCCAATCTTCGAGAAGATAGCGGGCGAGTAGCGTGCATTGAGGCGGCGGAGCGGATGGAGGAGACGGTCAGCCACGTCGCTGAGACGGGAGTAACGGACGACCGAGGAACAGGAGCGTTCCAGGGGGTATCGAGGATCATTTCAAGGAGACTAAGCGATGGCAAATGTGGAAGGTATGAAGATGAATGCTCCCCGCAATCGACTGATTGGCGATATGCCGAAGGTGGGCATTCGACCCACCATTGACGGTCGGCGCAAAGGGGTACGGGAATCGCTGGAGGATCAGACGATGGCGCTGGCGAAGGCGGTGGCGCGGCTGCTGGAGGAGGATGTACGTCATGCCAACGGCTTGCCAGTGGCGTGCGTCATCGCCGACACGTGCATTGGCGGCGTGGCTGAGGCGGCCCAGACCGCGGAGCAATTCGCCAAGGAGGGTGTGGGTGTCTCCATTACCGTTACGCCGTGCTGGTGCTACGGATCGGAAACGATGGATATGGATCCCCTGATCCCGAAGGCGGTGTGGGGGTTCAATGGCACAGAGCGTCCCGGTGCGGTCTACCTGGCGGCGGTCGCGGCGGCCCACGATCAGAAAGGGCTGCCCGTGTTCAAGATCTACGGGCGAGACGTTCAGGACGCAGGTGACACGTCGATACCAGCCGATGTGCAGGAGAAGCTGCTGCAGTTCGCTAAGGCGGGACTGGCCAGCGCTACAATGCGGGGCAAGTCATACCTGGCTATGGGCGGGGTCTCCATGGGCATCGCTGGCTCTATCGTGGATCAAGGGTTCTTCGAATCGTACCTGGGGATGCGTGTGGGGTCGGTGGACATGAGCGAGTTCATCCGCAGGATCGAGGAGGAGATCTACGATCCGCAGGAGTACGAGCGCGCTCTGACATGGGTGAGGGAGAACTGCCAGGAAGGGCCCGATCACAACCCTCCGGAGAAGCAGCGCAGTCGGGCGCAGAAGGATCGGGACTGGCAGTTCGTGGTGAAGATGGCCATGGTCGCTCGGGACCTGATGGTGGGCAATCCCCGGCTGGCGGAGATCGGCTACGGGGAGGAAGCCCTGGGGCACAACGCCATCGCCTCCGGCTTCCAGGGGCAGCGCCAGTGGACCGACCATTTCCCTAACGGTGACTTCCTGGAGGCCATGCTCAATTCCTCCTTCGACTGGAACGGCATTCGCCAGCCCTTCATCGTGGCGACCGAAAATGACTGTCTGAACGGCGTGGCGATGTTGTTTGGGCATCTACTGACGAACACAGCCCAGATATTCGCCGACGTGCGCACCTACTGGAGCCCGGCGGCGGTTGAGCGGGTGACGGGATACGAGCTGACCGGGCGGGCAGCGGGTGGGATCATCCATTTGATCAACTCCGGCTCGGCTACCCTGGATGCCACCGGTCAGCAGACCTCCAATGGTCAACCCGCGATGAAGCCGTTCTGGAAGATCACCCCAGAGGAGGTGGGAGAGTGCGTGGATGCGACCAGGTGGTATCCGGCGACCACGGAGTACTTCCGGGGAGGCGGTTTCTCGTCCGGTTTCCTAACTCCGGGTGGCATGCCGGTCACGATGTCGCGCGTCAACCTGGTGAAGGGGCTGGGGCCGGTGCTACAGATCGCTGAGGGGTGGACAGTGGATCTGCCAGAGGAGGTACACAAGACCCTCAACGAGCGAACCGATCCGACGTGGCCGACACACTGGTTCGTGCCTAACCTGACGGGCAGCGGGCCGTTCCGCGATGTCTACTCCGTGATGTATGACTGGGGCGCTAACCATGGCGCAATCTCCCACGGCCACATCGGGGCAGAGCTGATCACGCTGGCTTCGATGTTGCGTATCCCGGTCTTTATGCACAACGTGCCGGACGAGGATATCTACCGGCCCAGTGCGTGGGCTGCTTTTGGCGCGCACGACCCGATGGGGGCCGACTTCCGGGCCTGTGCCAATTTCGGGCCGGTGTATGGCGAATACTAGACGCGCGCAGGACCTATTCCCATAGCGCAGATGTGGCGAGGTGGAGGACGGTAGAGAGTAAGACGTCAAACGTGAAGCGGGGAGCTCATGCTGTACAGAACTGTCCCGCTTCGTCTCTCGCGTCTCGGGCACGGACGAACGCTATGCCTGAACATCGCCTGCCGCCCTCGGTCCGGGAGCATCGAGCGCTCTCGGTATGCTCGGTCAGCCAGACCGGGACGGACTGCGGGTTTCCGAAACGCACCGGTACATTTGCAGGCCGGTGCGCTTCTCTGGCAGCCTGCCTTCGGACGTGCCACGCGTGTGAACCGAGATCAAAGCAGGGTTGGGCCTCGCTGCGCAGGTCTGCAGGGTCAGCTCGTGGGGTGTGCCGATGGGCTCGGGCTCGTGAGCCATGAAGTCGCAGAGCAGACCGACCACATTCTCGATGCCGGGCTTCTCAAGCCTGACCCGATCGTCAGGCGTAAGGTGGCCCAACCTGACGATGCGGCGGTGGCGGTTCAGTTGGCCGGAGTGCTCCGTGGTGTCGAGGGCCCTGCCGACGTCCGTGGCCTCTATGTGCCCTACCATGAAGCCATCGCGGAGGACGGCCAGGTCGGGAGCGCCGCACTCGATCCGCTTCGGCTCGTTGATCGCTTTGACGTCGTGAGCGAGCGACTGAAAGAGGGTCTGCAGCGTCGACCGGTGGGTGTGCTCGGTGGTGTCGCCAGTGGCGAGCTTCTCCTCGAGTCTTTCCAGATACGGCTTGATGGGTGCGACATCGACCGTGGCTTGACCTCCCGGAGAAGCCAGCGTGCTGAGTTGGATCTGTCA
>CAYMHT010000151.1:0-6113 GCA_964390305.1 uncultured Anaerolineales bacterium | reverse complement strand
ACCTGGCGTCCGGGGATCGACCAGTATCTCGTGAGCAAGCGTTCCTTCTCCACGGGAGAGACGAGTCGAAAGCCGTGCTGCTCGTAGAAGCGTATGGCCCAGACGGCGTCGGCCCAGGTACCGATCAGGATAGGATGGTCCGTTCGTGCGCGCAGGAAGGTGAGGAGCGCCCCGCCAACGCCCTCGCGCTGCCTGGCGGGGCGAACGTAGGCGTGCCTGATGAGGGTCACGTCCTCGACGTGCTGAAGGCCCATGACGCCGATCAGCTCACCCTCCTCCTCGTAGCCCCAGAAGACGACACCCTCGTCGATCTCCGCGGGGAGTTCACGCCCGGGCATGTAGGGGTCCTTCCACCGGTCGGGGGGAATGACGCCCCTATAGGCCCGGGCAGCGTCGTTGACGATGGTCAAGATACTCTCGAAATCCCGGTCATCGCAGCGACGAATCATTCTCGGTGACCACTCGCAGTCCCTCGCCCAACCCCCGTGCCCACTCCGGACACTCAACTGCGGGCGTCAAGGCAACTCGCGCACGCCAAGACCGACACCGTCCTGAAGGGATCCAGCGCCCGTCCTTTGGCACATGACGGCAGGCGATCCCGCCGGCAGGAAAGACAAGCCCTCAGGTTTCCAGGACAACCCGTACGTCGACGGCCCAGGCTCCCTGCTCACCCACGATCAGGGGGTTGAAATCAATCTCGCATATCTCCGGCCGATCGACCATCAACTGGCCGACGCGACGGATGGTGTCGACGACCGCGGCGACGTCGCGCGGCGGCTGCCCGCGGACGCCGGCCAGGAGCTTGCCGGCGGCGGTCTCCATAACCATGTCCCGGGCGTCGGCCTCGGTCAGGGGCGCCAGACGGAACGCCACGTCCTCCAGAACCTCCACGTAGACGCCGCCCAGTCCGAACATCACCAACGGCCCGAACTGATGGTCTCGCTGAGCGCCGACGATGACCTCCAGCCCGTCGGGCGCCATCCTCTGGACAAACGCCCGTTCACCCGGGCCGACGATACCCTCGAAGGCTTCGCGTACAGCGGCGGCGTCACCCAGATCCAGCGCCACCCCTCCCACATCGCTCTTGTGCACCACGTCCGGCGCGACCCGCTTCAGCGCCAGAGGATACCCGATCCGGCCGGCCAGGCCAACGGCCTCCCCTACCGTGTCCACCACGCCGGAGGGGGGCACTGACACGCCGTAGGCATCTGCCACGTCAGCTCCGGTCTGAGCGTCCAGGATTCGCCGACCCGCGCCCTCGACTGTCCCGATCAACTCCCGCGCTCGCTTCCGATCGACCCCCAGGACTGGCTCTGGCCTGACCGGCGCTCGCGCCTGGATGTTTCGACAGCGCCACAGAGTCCCGAGGCCGAAAGCAGCTCGCGACGGCGTCAGGTAGTGAGGCACAGCCGACTCGTGAAGCATCCGGGCCGCCCTGTCCACGTCCTCCCCGCCGTAGATGCAGCACATCACCGGTTTCGTACCCTTCGCGGCGGCCCGACCCACAGCATCGGCCACCTCCGGCGGCCCGGTCAGAGCCTGGGGGACGAAGACCACGAGTATGGCGTCTACCTCCGGAGCCTCAAAGAGGACCCCCAGCGCAGCCTGATAATGTGCCGGCTCCGCGCCGCCAAGCATATCGATCGGATTGCCCGTCATCGCGCCCGGAGGGCAGGCCTCTTTCAGCCGGTCCTGGGTTTCGGACGCCAGCTCGACGAGATGAAGCCCCTCTCGATCCAGCGCATCCGCACCCACGGCGGCCGGTCCGCCGGCGTTGGTGAGGAGGGCGACGCGGCGACCGGATAGGGGGCGACAGTAGTCGAGGGCGAGGCTGGCGTCGAGGAGCTCCTGCAGGTTCTCGACCTGGAGAGCCCCCGCGCGGTGACACGCGGCTTCAAAGGCCGGGGTCTCGCCGGCCAGTGCGCCCGTGTGCGACGCCACGGCCCGGGTCCCGCTGGGCGTCCGGCCGGCCTTGACCAAGACCAGGGGCTTCTCCCTTGTCAACTCGCTCGCCACCTCCACAAACTGGCGCCCGCGAGGGAGGCCCTCGATGTAGGCCGCCGCGACCTCCGTATGCACATCCGCGGCCAGCGATGCGAGCGCGTCGGCCATGTTGACGTCGGCCTGGTTCCCCAGGCTGATGATACGCGAGAAACCAAGCCCCACCGTGTTCGCCCAATCGACGGTGCCCCCGCAAATAGCCCCCGAGTGCGAGGCAAATCCGATCCCTCCCTTTCCCGGCATCGCCGTCAGAAACGTCGTGTCGATTCGTGAGGTGGTGTCCAGCACGCCGATGCAGTTCGGACCGATGAGCCGCATGCCGTAGCGGGCGATCACTTGCTGCAGCTGCCTCTCGCGCTGCTCACCGCCACGGCCCAACTCTCCGAAGCCGCTCGCGACCACCACACAGGCACCGATCCCCCGCTCGCCACACGCCTCCACCGCCTCTATCGACAGCCCGGGGGGCAACATGATCACCGCCAACTCCACCGGATCAGGCACATCTGCCACCGACGGGTAGACCTTGAGGCCCAGAATCTCGCCCCCCTTGGGGTTGACTGGATAGACCGCGCCCTCGTAGCCGTGCGTCAAGAGGTTACGCAGCACACCGTGGCTGAGCTTCCTGGGGCTGGAGCTTGCGCCGATGACGGCCACGCCGTCAGGATAGAAGAAGGACTGCAATGGATCCGACACAATGTGCCTCCTTGGCCTGCGATGGTCTGTCTCCTACGCTTCATTCAGATGGAGTACCATGATACTGTGACAGAAGGGCTCTTGTCCAGTCGTTGTCACTTCTAACGCATATCTAATCCGGCTCTTATGACAATCTAATCCTCCTGTGATAAACATGATGGCAGATAGGATATGAGAGTTGTTAGCGTACAAGGCGAGGAGGTGCTGAAATGACACAGTTAACACGTTGGGAACCCTTCCGCGATCTGATCAGCTTGCGGGAGGCAATGGATCGTCTCTTCGAGGAGAGCTTCGTGCGACCTCGAACGGGAGCCCTTGCCCCGCGGGTGAGGGGCACGCTCGCCCTCGACATGTATGAGACCGACGATGACGTTGTGGTGAGGGCCTCGGTGCCGGGTGTCGATCCGGAGGATCTGGATATCAACATCACCGGCGACACGCTCACCATCAGGGGCGAGACGAGGGCCGAGGAAGAGGTCGAAGAGGACAACTACATCTACCGGGAGCGCCGCTACGGTGCCTTTTCCCGCTCGGTGGCGATCCCGACCGCGGTCGAGGCCGACGAGGCGGAGGCGGAGTTCGAGGATGGTATCCTGACGCTGCGCCTGCCCAAGGCCGAGGAAGTGAAGCCCAAGGAGATTAGAGTCAAGACGAAGTAGCCAGGCGAGGGAGGAAGACTGGCGCGGTCAGCCCGGCTCTGGTCAGAGCCGGGCTGACTGTTCTAGCATGTCGGAACGGGAAGATGGCGTGCATGAGGTCACCGAGGCAACGAAGGCCGGAGACAGAGCAACTGACATTGACCACCGCCGAATTGGTGTCCGACATCGCCATTGTAGCCCCAGTCGACGTTGCGAAGACCGGTGAGCACGACCTTGGGCATGGATCCGGCAAAGCGCTCCAGAGCGTGGCCAGCCCATTGACTTGACATCCTCGGCGGAAGCATTTATGATAGGAGTAATCTACCTAATCACGCCAAAGCTCTGCCAACAAGGTAGGGCTTTTCTGATGTATTTCAAATACGACTCTTATGACAATCTAATGAACCTGTGAGAGGATGAAATCAGTAATCTATCGGGTTCATTCGTCGGGAGTCGGTGGTTGCGGACGGGGAGAGGCCTAGATGGCGAGGTTTGTTTAGCCGGGGGGTCAGTGTAGCACGAGCTGGCTGGATCACAGTATCTGGCTTATGAGACCCGGCTTCCCAGGAAGTCGGGTCTCTCGTCCCTCGGGCTTCTCGAGGTCTGGTCGAGGATCCGTGCGCGATCGTGAGACGGTCATTCAGAGTTGCGGAGGAGAGGAAGCGGGAAATAGCGAATTAGTCAGCAGGTCTCGTTGAGCAAGACGGAGCGCCATGGCGACGTGATCTCGAACTCATATGGGCGCTGGTTGAAGCGAAGCTCATTCGAGGATCAGCTGATCGACGAAGGGGGGGGTGTCGTGATGATGGAGAGGTACGAGATTGAGGAAGAACTGGAAGATATCGAATCGCTTCTGGACAAGGCAGATGAGAAAGGCTATCTCACGATAGGGGAGATTATGGACGCCTTTCCGGAGGCGGAGGAGGACCTGTCGGAGCTGGAGGATCTGTTCGCCTACCTCCAGGAACAGGAGATTGAAGTCGTTGAGAGCGAGGAGGAGATGACTGAGGTCGATCTGGAGAAGACAGATCTGGACAGTGACTCCGACGACGAGGAGACCTCCGATCTCAGTGACATCTCCATCGACAACGCCGTCAGCCTTTACTTCAAGGAGATGGGTCGTGAACCTCTGCTGACGCGAGACGAGGAGGTCGAGTTGGCCAAAAAGATGGAGCGCGGACAAGAAGCCAAGCAGAAGCTCGATCAGGATGGTCACAGCCCCGAAGAGCGAGAACGTCTTCAGCGTCTCATCGAAGACGGGAAGGAAGCTCGCGAACATCTGATCAAGGCCAACACACGCCTCGTGGTCAGCATCGCCAAGCGATACAGGGGACAGGGGCTCTCCTTCCTCGACCTGATCCAGGCCGGCAACGTGGGGTTGATCAAGGCAGCGGATAGGTTTGATCACACTCGAGGGACAAAATTCGGCACCTATGCCACGTGGTGGATTCGGCAGTCCGTTGCAAGGACGCTGAAGCAACAGGGGCGGAACATCCGTATCCCTGTGCACACGAACGACCGGATCCGGAAGCTCTACAAGATAGCGGCGCGCCTGGAGCAGGATCTGGGGCATCGGCCGACGCCGGAGGAGATCGCTGAAGAGGTCGACCTTGAGCCTGAGCGTGTGAGGTGGTTGCTGGGCGTCTCGCAGCGCCCCCTTTCCCTGGAGAAGCCCATAGACGAGGACGGCGAGAGCGAGTTCGGTGACTTCCTTGAGGATGAGGACGTCCCCTCCCCGGCGCAGCGGGCGGAGATGCACCTGCTGCATGAGGACCTGCAGGACGCGCTGAGCACCCTGACACCGCGTGAGGTCCGGGTCCTACGCATGCGGTTTGGTCTGGGGGGCGAGGATACGTACACGCTGAGGGAGGTCGGAGAGAAGCTCGGCGTGACGCGGGAGCGCATCCGTCAGATCGAGGGGAAGGCGCTCAAGAAGCTGCGCCACCCTCGCTACCGGCGTAAGCTCCGTCCGTATCTCAGCTGACGGCGGAGATGAGGACAGACACCGCCTCAGGCTGACACGCGGGGCACACAGAATCCGGTTGTTCCCCCGGACAGGCTCTGGCACTTCATCGCCACAGCCACGGGGAGGAGCAGCCGGGTTTCTGCATGGGCGCTCCGCGCACCCCCCGCTTGCTCGTCTCCAGATCAACACAGTCAGGACGATGACCGACATCGCACAGGCATAACTTGAAACTCTGCGTCTCCGTGTTAGAATCTCGATTCGGTATGCTTTTGACTCGTGGAGCTATAGAGGAGAAGGAGATCCATGATCGATGTTAGGGATGTCACGAAGTCATACGGCCCCATCGAGGCGCTGTGCGGCATCAGTTTCGAGGTCGCGTCGGGCGAGATCGTGGGGCTTCTCGGCCCGAACGGCGCTGGCAAGACCACGGCGATCAAGATCTTGACCGGCAGCCTGCAGCCCGACGAGGGCACCGTCAAGGTGAACGAGCTCGATGTCCTTGAGCACACCCGCGAGGTCCAGGCCCAGATCGGCTACCTGCCCGAGACCGCGCCACTCTATCCAGAGTTGACCGTCCAGGGGTACCTGAGGATGATGGCCGACCTGCGGGATATCCCCGAAGAGGAGCAACGCGCCCGAATCTCGGAGGCCGTCTACGCCACAGGGTTGGCCGATCATTTGACCCGTCCGATCGGCGAGCTGAGCAAGGGGTTCCGTCAGCGCGTGGGGCTGGCTCAGGCGATCATCCACAAGCCGCGGCTCTTGATCCTGGATGAGCCGACCATTGGCCTGGATCCCACACAGGTCGTAGAGGT
>CAYMHT010000150.1:0-6200 GCA_964390305.1 uncultured Anaerolineales bacterium | reverse complement strand
CGCGACTCGAGCGGTCTCCCGGGCCGGTGCTGGCCGAAGGACTGCCTAAATGGCAGTCTTTTCCGTCCCTGTATCTTCAAAGCCTCGACAAGTCTTCTCGACCGGGACGGCGAGCTAAACAGATTTCCCATGGTTTGCGTTGGGCCAGGTTGTTGACCGAGTCCACAGTCTGTTTAGAGGTTGTTTAGAGGTTCGTTTAGAGCCGTGTGTTAGGATGGGGTCGTGTTCGAGGTGACTGAGGTACATCAGCGACAAGGAGGTGTAGACGTGCGGAAGAGACTCATTCAGGTACTCGCGCTGGCGGCCCTGACGCTGGGGCTGCTTACTGGATCTGGGCTGGTCAGGAAGGCACCACCCGCTCAGCTCGCCAAGTCGTTCACGCCGTTGGCCATGGATGGCGGCGGCAGTAGCGGATTCTGAAGGAGGGAGATCATGCCACGGAATATCGATGCCCTCATCTGGCGAGCGTTCACCGATGCTGCATTCCGCAAGGGACTGCTCAACGGCAGCCGTGTTGAGCTCGTCGACGCGATGGATTTGACCGCCGACGAGAGGGAGGCCGTGCTCGCAGTGGAGGCCGATTCGCTTGAGGCCTTCGCGGGAGCTCTGTGTCAGTCCTATTCGGAACCGAGATTCGCGCAAGGGTGGAACCTGGCTTGAACCGCCTTTCATTGCCTTTCACTGGAGGTCTGATATGTCACAAGTAACACTCAAGCGACTGATCGGCACTGCGCTGGTTGATCGCGAGTTTTGTGACGGCCTGATGAACGGGAAGCGCTGCACGCTTCTGGCTGGCTTCGATCTCACGCCAGAGGAGTACGACGTCGTCGCATCCGTGAGGACAGAGTCGGTCCAGGAGCTTGCCAGCTGCGTCCACGGTTGGCTCAAAGACCAGGAGGCCCCGATCCCCTCACGCATGGACTGCAACACAGTCCACGCTCTATAGGTGCCTCGTGCTTGAGCTGCGTCAAACGTTCAGTTCCGAGGAACGAGGGTATCTCGGCGAGGTGCCCTTAGGCCTGGAGGGGTTCTTGGCCGAAAGCCTGGCTTACGGACTGCTGCAGGCTTGCGGCGTTGAAGGGCCCCCTGTGCCTGTACGGACGATGATCCGGGCCCCTCATCCGGTTTTTGAGCGCCTGAGTCTCTTGGAGTTGAACCTGGGTCTATACGACGCAGCTTATCGATCCCTGCTCAACGGCTCGCGGTTGATCGCCGTCGATCTGGATCAACCCCCGGCCGTCCGGCGTGCGGCTATGGCCAGGGAGCTCTACGTCGCCTTCTGCCGCTCTCAGCGCGCAGCTGAGCTGGGCTGGCCTGGTCGGGAGCATCCCCGAGCCTACAGCGATTTCTTTGCCCGCTGCCTGCTGATGCCGGCTGCCTGGGTGAAGCAGATCCATGAGAGATCCTGCTCGATGAAAGAAATGGCTGCCATCTTCGGCGTCTCGACGCAGATGATGGAGGACAGGCTGCGAGAGTTGGGCATAGAGCATTCACATTAAAAGAACCTCGAACACACATCCGCGAGAACCTGTAGAGCAGATACGCGCCGCAACTTCCCGAGGCTTGGAAGAGCCCGGGTAGGAGCGGCGCGTATCGTTTGGTCCTGGCTCCAGCGTTGTTTCCCCTGTTTCCGATTGCCCTCGTGCGCGCTGCCGGGTACAATTCGGGCCACGATGACGGTGGGATGGCCTGGTTCGCGGCTTGTTCGTTTGGCGTTTCTCGCCCTCCTGACGACGGTTGGTCTCCTCGCGTGTCGCTCCGGCGCTGATCCCACGTGGGACCGTGTGCGCGACACCGGCGTCCTCCGCGTGGGAATGGACGCCAGCTTCCCCCCTTTTGAGGCCGTCGCTGCCGACGGCTCACTTGTTGGATTCGATGTCGATCTTGCGCGCGAGCTGAGTCACCGGCTGGGCCTCGAGCCTCAGTTCGTTGCGAACCTCCCGTACGATGGTCTCTACGATGCGCTGACCGCGCGCCGCGTTGACGTCGTCATCTCCGCACTGGTCGTCAATCCGAGGCGAATGGCTGATTTCGCCTACTCAGGTGTCTACTTCGACGCCGGTCCGGTTCTCGTGGTCCACGAGGAAGAGGATACCATTCAGTCGGTGCCGGATCTAGGCGACCATTCCCTGGCCGTTGTGCTTGGAACCCCAGGCGATCAGACAGCGCGAGATTGGGCCCGTCGCTCGGGCGACCTCACCGTCGTCCAGTATTCCACGCCGACGGAGGCTCTGCGCGGGGTTGAGACGCGAGAGACGGATGCCGCGCTGGTCGACCACGTGTCGGCTCTCCAGGCAATCGGCCGGGGAAGTAGGGTGACCGTCCTTGGGGAGCCCGTCGTCGAGGTTCCGTACGCCGTCGGAATGCGTGACGACAGCCAGCAGTTGCTGCGGGCGATAAACGGGGCTTTGGCGGCGATGGAAGACGACGGTACGCTGGAGAGGCTGGTGATCAAGTGGCTGATGGACGGCCGCTAGCTCGCGGGATCGACGCCTCTCAAGAGCCGCCTGTCGGCCCGTGAACGGGCAGCTGCGAAGGTCGCGTATGACGAATGCTAGGGAAGGCTGACGCCGTCCGGCAAGACGAGACGGTTGTCCGGCACCGGTCTGCCCTGACCGTCCACGGCTGGAAGCCGCACTTCCGTTTCGGGATCAAACCAGCCTACGGCCAGGTCGTACCGTCCCGGCGGCAGCCCCTCCACGGGAAGCTCCACCTCGTCGGAGACGACTTCGCCCGGCACCCACAGCCCTGTGGGGTAAGTAAAGCCCTTTGGCATCTCGTCGACCTGTCTCAAGGGCTGCCCGCTCTTGGGGTCTGCCAGGTGGACGAAGAACATGTAGTGCTGGTCGGGCGTTGCCAGGGCCTGCCAGTGGAGCGTGAGGTGCACGTTCCCACTCTCGAGGCTGAGATTGTACCCCGCTAGCTCAATGATCCCCCCGAAGCGCGCACCAACTGTCTGGTCCATCGGCGGCAGCTCCCACGTCCGTCTCCGTTGCTCGACCCGGATGGGCGTTGGGTGGGTATACGAACCCAGCGTCGCGCCGCTTGTCGGGTCCCGGACCGTCAGCGACAGGGTATGTTCGCCCGCGGGTGCACTCGGTGGGACGGCGAGATGAACCCGCCCCGTGATCCACGCGCCGACCGGCCAGTCGACCGGCGAGGAGCCTGGGACCAGGGGCTGTGTGCTTGTGATGCTTCCCTCCGACGTCTCCAACCGCCATTCGGCGACGTAGTCCGCCGAAGGTCTCTCGACGACCATCCAGTACGCACTCACGTCCACCCGATCTCCCTGCCGCACACTCTGCGGTGTCTCCAGGCGGCTCAGGGCCAGCTCTTCCCCCATGTGGGCGACGACAGGGGCGTCCGGCCGTTCTGTGACCTGCGTCACGGGAACGGTCGTCGTATACGCACCGACGCTCTGCCAGGTCGCCACGTAGTAGAGATCGACGGTGAGCACGTAGCCGTCACCCGGCGGTGCCCCCGCTTCCAGCGCGACGGTGTGATCGTCGTGGATGACTCGATTGACCGGCCACAGGCTGGTCGGCGCAAAGCCGTGACCGGGCTGGGTATCGTAGCCTGGCTCACCTCCCTGACGCAGCCACTCGTTGCCTGCTGCGTCCGTGAGGCTCAGGCTGAGACCGTAGTTGGCGCCCACGGGCTGAGCAGCGGACCAGTCCAGCTGCACCCTCACTCGGTCCGGAGCGGACTGGGCGGCCTGGGCCTCGTGCAGCCTGATTCTCTCTCCTGCGAAGCTCGCGACTACTGGCTCTCCGGCAGCTGTGCGGGCGTCGGATATCCACATGGGCCGCAGGGTAACGGGCGACTCCCTGCCCATCTGTGGGAAATAGAGCCCCGGTGTCGTATCGGCAGGCACAACGAGGTCCACGCTTCCAGTCCCCCGGACGTCGGTGGTGTTCCCTTGTTCGTCGGACGCCAGGGTGGTTTCCACCACCGGGAGAATCGTCTCATCGCGAATCGCTGCTGGCGAAATCAGGCGCACCGTCGTGACCGGGCCCTCAGCCGACGCAGGAGACTGGTCGTCTCCCGTCGACCAGTCGAGCGTCACGTGGAAGGCCTGCCCAGGAGCCACTTCGTCCCGCTCGTAATCGTACCCAGTCAGCTGCCAGCCATCGAACGCCACCCCATCTGGATTGTGGTGCAGGTACGGCATCTCTTCGAAGTCCATCGTGAGATCGTACCTTCCCGTGACGGTCACGCGCGGATGGAAAGCCAGCAGCGACCCCAGGACAACGAAGAAGGGTAACCACGAGACAATGGCCCCCGCATCGCAGACTCGCGACCCGGACTGCCTGCTTTTCGTGCGCGCTTCTTTGTCTTTTCCTCTTTCGCGCCGTTTTCGTCCCCGCCGCCATCCGACCACCCACAGGCCAAGCGCCGCCAGGCCCGTGACCAGGGATGCAATCTCGCACCACAGCCGGAGAGGCGTTCGGCCCAACCAGATCTCGACGGTGTGCGGTCCCGACGGGATGCGCATGCTGAGATACCCGGAGCCCGGTGCTGGCGCGATCTCGACGGGCACGCCGTCGACGGTCGCCTGCCAGCCAGGCCAGTAGTAGAGGGGGAATGCCACCACCGAATCGGCATCGACCGCCTCCACTTCCCAGAGACGGAATGTGGGCCCTCGTTCGAGCCTTCTTGCCCGCGAAACCGTCCCGTCAACGAGAAAGACTCGAGCGGGGGCGCCCGGTCTGAAAAGTGCCGGGCCCGTGTACGGTCGGGGCTTCACCCAGCGAGGCAGATACTCGTGCCGGATGGTCGAGCCGACATTCCCGGTGAAAAGCTCGTAGAGCTGCAGCCGCTCAGCGGTGACCTCGTCGGGCCTGATGGGTAGGTACTCTGGTCGAAGGCCCGCGAGCGCCGTCGTGACCAGCAGGGCCCCGAGTAGGGCAGCGCCCACCCAGGATGTGGCGGGACCTGATGGGCGTGAGAGCGGGGATATTGTGACGCCCGTGAGCAGCGCGCTGAAGAGCGCCTGCACGGAGAGGAAGCGCCACGGAAACTGGGCCATTGGCAAAAGCGGCAGGTGGTTCCACAGCGGGCGCGACAAAGGCGTAATCAGCCACGTGCAGAGCAGCAATCCCAATATCGCAAAGGCGGGGATCCACGGTGCTGGTTCTGACTCCCGTGTGCTCGGCCCGGAGCTCCGTCGGGACCGCTGCCTGGCGCGTGGGCCGCGTGTCCCGCGGAGATAGCCCACGCTGACGATCAGAACGCCCACTGATGCCAGAACGGTCTGAACCAGGCCCATGGCGAAGGGAGAGCCATGGTCACGTCCAGTGGTGTAGTCGAACACGGGTCTCCACTGTATCAGATCGCTTCTGCGGAAATGGTTGCCGTAGAAGAAATACCCCGTGGTCTGAGCGACCAGCTGTACGGTGTCCGTCTCGCGGAGGGCGGGCACCCAGAACCAGGCTGAAAGCAGCAGGCCAGCCAGCAGCGGGAGAATCAGCAACGCGCCATAAGAGAGCCTCTGCCTCCATCTTCGCTCCGAACCCTGAAGGGCCAGGCGCCAGATGTGAACCGCCGTGTAGAGCACGACAAACGGGGAGAAGATGAGGGCAGAGACGTTATGGGTCACGATCAGGCCAGCGTAGGCCAGGGCTGGGGGCAGCGTCCGCTGCAGGGTCGGTTGGCGCGCCAGTCGATCCAGTCCCCACAGGATCAGGGGATAGAAGGCGAAGGCTGCGAACTCGGAGAGAGAGTCGCCCCGTACGTAGACATTGACCAGGTGGAAGGGGGCAGCCGTGTAGGCGACGGCTGCGAGCCAGGCTCCCGCGCGGTTGTGAAGGACCCGCTCGGCCCAATGATACATGGTCAGGGCCGCTGCGGCGAAGAAGAGGGTCTGGGTCAGCTTGATCGCCGTGAGGATATCCAGACCGATAAGTGTGAAACCGGCAGCGAGGTAGTAGGGCAGCGCCGCGTAGTAGCTGAAAAAAGGATAGCCGAATCCGTAGGCAGCGTCCGGCATCCATCGGGCCGGGAACACGCCACTGCGCAGGTTGACCGCAAGCTGATGCGTCCGGAGGAGTAGGAAAGGGCTGTCCCCGCCTGCCCTCGTGTTCAGCAGGCCAGGTCCCCATAACGGTCCGGCCGCGATCAAGGAGACAAGCAGGAGCGTCGCCAGGGCCAGGGACTTCTGCCGGACGACGCTCCCTGAAGAGGCACTCATGCTTGGGCCT
>CAYMHT010000149.1:0-6264 GCA_964390305.1 uncultured Anaerolineales bacterium | reverse complement strand
GGGCGGGGTGGAAGCCGCCATCGGGACCGCGAGCGATCTGTATACGGGGGAGGTCCAAGTCTGCGACCAGGAACCCTCCGTGCCACAGAGCGAGATAGGCCTCAGTCCCGTCCTGTGAGACGCTGAGGGAGTGGAGGATGCCCGTCACGTTGTCGTCGGTTGTGTTCCAGCGGGCCACCTCGTGGGGCCGAGCTGGATCGGTGAGATCGGCGACCACGAGGTCCGGCGGGTGGTGATCGAAGCCGGCCGAGTAGGCGAGGACCTGGGTCCCGTCGTGCCAGAGGTAGAACTCATGGGCCGGCTGGGCCAGGGTCATGAACCCCAGGAGCTGGGGCGCAGCGCAGTCGGAGACGTCGTAGGTGAAGAGCCGCGCGGCCGACGAGAGATCGGTCACCACGAGGAGGTTGAGCGCCGGGATGGTGCGCAGCTCGGCAGGGCGAGTGCCGTCCGGGAGGTCGATGGGCTGGAGCAGGGTCGGACTGGCGGGATCCGAGATGTCGATGACGGCGACCGCCGAGCGGCGGTGGTTGCCGACGTAGGCACAGCGGTCCTTGAGGGCGAGGCCGCCGTGCCAGCCCACGGCGTCGATGGCGTTGTGGCCTAAGAGGTCGAAGTTCCAGACGGTACCCGGGGCGGCGACGAGTTGCTCCGGCTGCGGCGTGGGCGCCGTTGTGGCTGTTGGCGTGGGGGAAGGAGCGGGTGTCGGCGTGGTCGTCGGAGAGGGTGTGGCGGGAGGCGGGGACGGCGTGACGGTGGCCTGGGGGAGCGGCGGATCCTCTGTCGGGGAGGCTGCGCGCGGGGTTGGGGTGGCTTCAGCAGTTGCTAGGGGTGGGCTGGTGCCTCCGCAGGCCGACACGACGAGGGCGACGATCAGAGAGATCCACAGGCAGGCCGTTGTTTTCACGTTGTGCTCCGTTGGTTGAGCCGCGATATGATTGCCAGAGGTTCCCGGTCAGGTCCAGTTCAGTCACCTGCTGCAGTGGGCATCGGTCCCTCCGTGTCGTGGAAGCTGGCGAAGTGCCTGGCTTCTGCATCCTCGCGGTAATGAGCTCCCCGCGACTGCCGGTTGTGCCACGCGGCGTTCGTGACGATCCACGCAGCCTGGGCCATGTTGCGCAGGCCGACAAGGCTGTCGTCCAGGCGGGTGGCCCGATAGAAGTTGTCTATCACGCCCCAGAGATGATTCAACTCGTTCAGCGCGCGAGCCAGGCGGCGCGTGTTTCGGGCCAGGCCGACGTAGAGCCACATGATGTTCTGGATGGCATGGGTGTCGCGGGTGACAAGCACGGGGTCCGCGGTGGCGTTGTCGCTGGGCGGCTCCCACGGGGGGATGGTCTCGACATCGACGGGGCGAAGGTCCCCGCGTGCCGCTATGTCGTCAGCGGCCCGATGTCCCCAGAGCAGTCCTTCCAGAAGGGATGTGCTGGCGAGCCGGTTGGCCCCGTGCACCCCGGTACAGCTTACCTCGCCCACGGCGTAGAGCCCCCGCAGGCTGCTGCGCCCTACCGCATCCACGTGGACGCCCCCGCAGAAGTAGTGCGCGGCGGGGACGACGGGGATGGGCTCTACGGTGATGTCGACACCTGCATCCATGCACGCCTGGTAGATGGTCGGAAAGCGCTCGCGGATCTTCGGTGCATCCATCGCCGAGGATAGGTCGAGAAGGACGTGGGGGTAGCGGTGCTGCAGGATCTCGTGGTGGATGGCGCGGGCCACGACGTCGCGGGGAGCCAGGTCGCCCCAATCGGGGGCGTAGTCGTCCATGAAATGACGGCCGTCGGGCGTGTAGAGGCGTCCTCCTTCACCGCGCACTGCCTCCGAGATGAGGAAGTTGTCGGCCCCGGGTACGGCGAGCGTCGTGGGATGGAACTGGACGTACTCCGCGTTGATGACACGGGCCCCTGCGCGGTAGGCCATGGCCAGACCGTCGCCGCGAGCACCCTTGGGGTTGCTGGTGTGTAGGTAGATCTGGCCGATGCCACCGGTGGCCAGCACCGTCGCCGGTGCGAGGACGCGGCGGATCTCACCGGAATCACGATCCAGGACGTACGCGCCGTGGCACGTGATGGGTGCGTAGATGGCGTGGAGATCCTGGCTGTGGTGCGAGGAGGTGATGAGGTCCACCGCCGTCATACCGGTGCGAAGCGCGACGTTGGGCAGCGCCTGGAGGCGGTTGATGAGGGCAGATTCGATGGCACGACCGGTCGCGTCGCCAACGTGCACGATGCGGGACACGCTGTGACCGCCCTCCCGGGTGTAGGAGAGCGTGCCGTCGGCGTCCCGGTCGAAGGGGACGGCGAGGTCCTCGAGCAGAACCTGCTCGACCAGCGGCGGTCCTTGCTCTGCAAGGAGCCGGGCTGCCGCCGGCAGGGTGAGGCCCGCGCCAGCTCTGACTATATCCTCCACAAGCAGCCGCGCGCTGTCGTCCGGACCCCGAGCCACGATGCCGCCCTGAGCGTAGCGGGTGTTTGACTCCTCCGGATTGCGCGCCCGAGTGATGACTGTGATGCGACGTTCCTGATTCTGAGCGAGGTGCAGGGCGGTGGCTGCCCCGGAGATTCCGGATCCGATGACGAGGACGTCAGTCTGGTTGGGCATGATTCTATCCTTCAGGGGAGCCAGCGTTACAAGGCCAACATCCGCTCCAGGGCTACTCTGGCCCATTTTGCGGTCTCTTCTTCCACGGTGATCTCGTTGGGCAGCTCACCCTGTGTCAGACCGTCCAGGACCGCGGCCAGATTCTCCACGGTGATCTGGGTCATGGTGGCGCAGTAGGGAGGGACGTCGGCGAGCGGGACGATGGTCTGGTCAGGGTGTTCCGTCTGCAGGCGTTGGACGAGACGGGTCTCGGTCCCGACGGCCCAGGTCGTGCCGGGCTGAGCCGCGGCGATCTCGCGGATGATGTGGGCCGTGGAACCAGCGTCGTCCGCCAACGCCACGACGTCGGCGGTGCATTCGGGGTGGACGATGACGCGGGCCTGGGGGTGGCGTGCCCGAAAGGCCACCACATGCTGGGGGCGGAAGCGCTTGTGTACGTTACAGGCACCGGGCCAAAGGAGGACGCGTGCTGCGCGGAGGGCCTCCTGCGGGATGCGGCGCCGCTGATCCCAGACCGCCATGTCGGCGGGTGGTATGCCCATGCGGGCTAACGTGTTCCGTCCCAGATGCTGATCGGGGAAGAAGAAGACCCGCGGTCGCCGCTCGAGCGCCCAGCGGACCACGTCTTCGGCGTTGCCAGAGGTGCACAGGATGCCGCCATGCCTTCCACAGAATGCCTTGAGGCTGGCCGATGAGTTAACGTAGGTGATGGGTGTGAACTCGCTCTCCGTGTCCTCGAAGGCTTCGTCAAGGGCGTGCCAGGCGGACTCCACCGCGCTCAACGTGGCCGTGTCCGCCAGATAGCAGCCAGCGCTGGGGTCGGGGATGAGCACGTGCTGCCCCGGCTGGGCCAGGATGGCGGCGACCTCCGCCATGAAGTGGACGCCGCAGAAGACGATGTACCGCGCGTCGATCTGCGTGGCCTGACGTGCAAGCTGCAGGGAATCGCCGCGGTAATCGGCGAACTCAATAACCTCGTCGCGCTGATAGTGATGGCCCAAAATCACGAGCTGCTGGCTCAAGGTTCGCCGGGCCTCTCGGATGCGCTCGGCCGGGTCGGGAAGGGCTCCCTCCCCCGGCACGATGACGTTCATGCTCAAGTCGAGGGCGCGCGCCGAGTGCGTGAGTGCGCCGACAGAGATGTAGTCGACACCCGTACGTGCGATGTTTGCGACTGTATCGAGCGTGACGTTGCCAGAGGCCTCCAGAGGGACGCGCCCGTCGGCTATCTCAACGGCCCTGCGCATCGTGGCCAGGCTCATGTTGTCCAGCATGATCCGGTCCAGAGGCGGCGTGACGGCGAGAGCCTCGCGGAGCTCGTCCAGTGTGCGCACTTCCACCTCGATGGGGAGGTCAGGGTGTTCTGCGCGCGCTCTGGCCACGGCGGGAGCGATGCCACCCGCCCCCACAATGTGGTTGTCCTTGATCAGGACCATGTCGAAGAGGGCCATGCGGTGATTGAGGCCACCGCCCATACGCACTGCATACTTGTCCAGCAGGCGATGGCCGGGCACAGTCTTCCGCGTATCGAGGATGTTGGCCTGGGTCACGGCAACGGCGTCAACGTACTCCCGTGTGGTGGTGGCGATACCGGACATGCGCTGGAGGAAGTTGAGCGCCACGCGCTCCGCGGCGAGCAGGGATGGCGCCGGACCGTGCACCTCGGCGACGAGCTCGCCCGCCACTACCTCCTGGCCATTGCGCACGCCGGGCGCGAAGCGAATCTCCGGACTCACGTGTTGGAAGACGCGGCGCGCCACTGGGAGGCCGGCGACGACGCCTGCCTCTTTGGCTATGATGCGCGCGCTCAGCGAGGTCTGAGGGTCCAACGTCGCCTCGCTGGTTAGGTCGCCGGGACCGATGTCCTCGCTAACCGCCAGTTCAATTAGCGGTTTGACGGCTGTCAGTAGTTCGTCGTCGGACGTCCTGCCCATATACGGGCCTCCTCCTAACTATGAACACGATTCCATTGAACGAACCAGGCACCACGATACCGAACCCCGAAAGGCCATGCGCGCTCGTGGGCCGCCTTTAGGCGGCGGGCTGTGAGTGAAGCGGGAAGGATGCGAAGGCGACGCTGAGAAGGCCGGGGGGTCATTCGAGGCTTCGGTGGCTTTCGTACGGGAATCACATCCGGTGCCAGTGTAGGTGGCTCTTATCCCACCCGAATCGAGTTGATACTACACCTGCTTGGTGGCGGTGTCAAGTCCTGCCCCGGAACGCAGGCTCCGGCGAGTGAGGGCGCGCGAATGACTATGACTGATCGAGCTCGTCGAAAGCGGTCTGGGCCGGAGGCCAGCCTTCGTGGTAGCGAAGGGCAGCCTTGAAGTCGGACCGGGCGCCTTGGATATCGCCGAGGGCGAGGCGGGCCTTGCCGCGCCAGTAGTAGGACTCCTCCAGGTTGTCGGCGCTGAGCAGGGTAGCGTCGGCCAGCGCCACGACGTCCTCGTAGCGGCCTGCGGCGTGGTAGCTCTCGTAGGGACCGAACTGATACCAGAGCATTCGGCGGTGGAGGCCAAGCTGGCGTGCCTGGTCGTAGGCGGCGGCCGCCTCTTGGTGCCGGCCCAGCGCTGTGAGGTTGGTGCCGACGTTGAAGTGGGAAAAGGTGACCCAGTCGGCGCAGTCGGCGTAGGCGATGCAGGAGGACGGTGGATCGCCAACCTCGGCGCGCGCCCGCTCCAAGGCTCGCCGATACATAGCGGCATCGTCCGTATCGGGGCCGAGGAGGGCGACCAGGTCATCCCGACGCTCGGGCCGGTACACGACGAGATAGAGCCGGTTGAACACGCGCCACAGCTCGTCCATCTCCTGGTAACCGACAGTCACGTCGGGCCCGTGGAGCGAGTCGTAGGTGAGGAAGTGCCGGGCGGTGTCGTCGTAGCCAATCACGAGACGGTAGTGGCCGAGCTGGTCCCGGGCGTCCCGAACGTACCAGGTCTCGACGATGACGGGGAAGCCGGCACGGACGAGCTTCTTGAGCCCCTCCAGCGTGCCATTGACGCGCACGGTGGCACCGAGCCCGACGTCCCGGGCATAGGTGGCCATCTCCTCTGGGCCAACGTTCTTGTCCTCAGGATCCGGCTTGAGCACCGGGGCAATGTCCAGCTGCGTCTCGGCCCGATCCCAGTAGGAGAGAGCCATGGCCAGGGTGGTGGGGCCGCAGTTGTTCCAGCGCTGGTGTTCGTGGCGCAGGCCGCTGAGGGTGAAATCGGGCAGCAGGGTCGGGCTGGGGGTGAGGGTCGGGACCGGGGTATCTGTCGGTGGTGGCGTCTCGCTCGGACGAGGTGTCTCGGTGGGCGGGGGCGTCTCGGTGGGTGGAGGCGTGGGGCTGAACGTGGGCGTCGGTGATGGGCCGGGCTCGGTAGGGGTGACGAAGGGGGTGGGCAGGGTGTTGGGGTGCGGCTTGTGGCGCATCTCCTGGAGCGGTTCGGGCAAGTAGATGGCATAGCGCCCTGGCAACGCGCGGATGAAGGTCGGAAAGGCCAACAGAGCCGTGCCAAGAAGCGTCAGGGCGACGATCGCAGGAACGGCGCGTGAGCTTTTCATAGCGTTATGATACCTTGAAGTGGGTCCATGCGCCAACGGTGATGGAAGCGCAGGGCGTCAGCGCGTGGGGGACGGTGGGCGTGCGGACCCGCCGGGCGTGCAGCCCGGCGGGAGCCCAAC
>CAYMHT010000148.1:0-6359 GCA_964390305.1 uncultured Anaerolineales bacterium | reverse complement strand
CGATCGAGGAACTGGCTGAGCGGCTGACGCTGGCCGGCCTTGAGGTTGAGACCATCGAATACATCGGCTTGCCGCAGGCTGAGCTTCCGTGGGATCCGGAGAAGATCGTCGTGGGCGAGATTCGCTCAGTACAACCCCACCCTAGGGCCGACCGGCTCGTTCTGGTCGAGGTGGAGTACGGGGGCCCAGAGACGGAGCTTGTGGTCACCGGTGCTCCAAGCCTTCTGGAGCGCGAGGGAGAGAGCGACCTGCATCTGAAAGTGGCCTTTGCGATGGAGGGAGCCCGCCTCTACGACGGACACGCCGAAGGTAGAGAGGTGATGACGCTGAGGAAGGTGAAGATCCGAGGCGTTCCCTCACGAGCGATGGTTACTTCTGAGAAGGAGTTGGGCCTTTCGGAAGAGCAAGTCGACATCCTTTACCTGCCTGACGACGCGCCGGTCGGCAAGCCATTGGTCGGGTACATGGGTGACGTCGTGCTTGAGTTTGACATTAAGGGCCCCTTCGCCCACCTCAACTCCGTCCTTGGAGTTGCTCGCGAAGCAGCGGCACTGCTAGACGCACCTCTTGAGCGGGACGTGCTGGAGGTTCTGGAGCGCCAGCAGACACAGCTGTCTCCTGATCCGGATTTCCTGGTGTTGGAAATTGCTGATCCGGACCTCTGTCCTCGTTACTCGGCGGCCTTCATCCAGCATGTGGAGGTGAGGCCGTCGCCTTTCTGGATGCAGATGCGGCTGCGGCGAGCAGGCATACGCCCAATCAACAATATCGTGGACGTGACCAACTACGTGATGCTGGAGTTGGGCCAGCCACTCCACGCCTTTGATTACAACCTCCTGCGCCCACGGCCGGGAGGTGAACGTGCAGCCATTATGGTGCGACGCGCTGAGTCTGGGGAACAGATGAGGACCCTGGATGGCCGACTGCAGATCTTCGACGAGGATATGCTCCTCATCACAGATGGGGGTGGGCCGATAGCCGTCGCGGGCGTGATGGGAGGAGAGGAGAGTGAGGTCTCCGGCGATACGACTGACGTTCTTCTGGAGTCAGCAAACTTCGACTACCTCAACGTGCGCCGCACGTCCCGAGAACTGGGCCTGACAACCGAGTCGAGCCAGCGCTTCGGGCGGCAGGTCGACCCGGAGCTGACGGCGAAGGCAGCAGCGCGGGCAGCACATCTAATGGCAGACCTGGCAGAGGGGGAGGTCGCGCCTGTTATCGGCGATCTCTATCCGGGCCGCGAGCCAGAGCGAGTTATCCAACTCGACCCACGTCACGCGGCGCGAATTCTTGGCATTGAGGTCCCGCTTGATGACGTAGTACGCATCCTCTCGTCATTGGAGTTCGAGGTGTCAGAGCCGACAGCACCAGGGGAGGCGCTCACGGTCACTGTACCGTCGCATCGCCGCGACGTCACGAGACCCGTTGATCTCATCGAGGAAGTTGGCCGCATCTGGGGCTACGATCGCTTCCCAGCAACGTTGATGCGTGATGAGCTGCCGCCACAGCGGGAGAATGCCCGGTTGGAGGGCGCCGAGCGAGTGCGCGACATATTGACAGGCTGCCGACTTGACGAAGTCATCACCTACTCGCTGGTTAGCCTTCAGGACGAAGGAAGGCTCCATCCGGGGGACTCGGCACCGGATCCGGGTGCGTATCTGCAGCTGCGCAATCCGCTCTCATCGGAGCAGGACACGCTGCGGCAGACGCTCCTTCCCTCGCTGCTCAACACCACCCGCCAGAACTTACGCTTCATCGACCGGGTGGCGATCTTCGAGATTGGGCGAATCTACGTGCCGGCGGAGGGAAAGACGCTGCCCAACGAGCCCCGACGGCTGGGCATCGTCATGACCGGTCCGCGGGAAGAAGAATCATGGCTTGAGCATCAGGATCGCACGTGGATGGACTTTTTCGACCTCAAAGGGGTCGTGGAGGCGGTGCTGACCAGACTGGGGGTGGATGGGACGTTCAAGCCCAGCGAGTCTGAGGCCTTCCATCCGGGTCGGTGCGCTCGAGTGTCGGTCGACGGTGAAGAAGTGGGCGTGATGGGTGAGTTGCACCCCGTGGCACGAGAGGCGTTTGAGTTGCCCGAACAACCGATCTGCGCATTGGAGCTCGACCTGGACGCGCTGCTTGCCCGTTGGGGCGCGGCGCAGGAGATGGTGCCCCTCTCTGTCCACCCACCGGTCTACGAGGATCTAGCGGTGGTGGTCGATGAGGAGGTGCCTGCCGTTCGCGTAGGCGACTTGATCACTCGAGCGGGAGTGCCTCTCTTGCGCTCCGTCACGCTGTTCGACGTCTATCGAGGAGCCCAGATGGGTTCCAATAAGAAGAGCCTGGCCTATCGTCTTACGTACCAGGCCGAGGACCGCACGCTGACCGACGAAGAGGTCGCTGAGGTGCGGGATAGGATTGTCGGTCAGCTGAGAAGCGAACTCGGAGCAACGCTAAGAGGCCAATGACTGAACGATCCCTAGCGGGGGACTGGGCGAAGGCACTCCACTAGTTCCTGTTCGTCACTTCCACTCCCCGAACGGCTGAGCGCCGTCTATCCGCTGCCGAGCAACCTGGTGCGAAGGTTGAGCAACCCGCGAAGAGCCTTCTGACCGGCTGACGGCTTCTCTAGTATCTGCAACCCAGCCTGATAAGTGGTGAGGCCTTCCTGGCGATCACCCGACTTCCACTGTTGCACACCGAGCGCCAGCAACGTCTCTCCCCGTCGCTGATCGTCGCCTAATTCAGCGAAGGTGTCGGCTGCCTTGCGCAGGTATTCCTTTGCCTCGTCTCGCCGTCCCTGGCTGGCGTGAAGTCCCCCCAGGTTGCCCAGGACTTGGGCCTCTCGACTGCGATCGCCGACTGCGGCGAACGCTGCTTGCGCCTCCTCCAGAGCTTCGATGGCCTCATCCCACTCGCGCCGCATCCGGTGGATCACGCCCAGGTTGTTCAGCATCTCGGCTGCTTCAACCTCGTCTCCCTCGGCAATGAACATCTGCCGAGCCTGCTTGAACCTATCGGCCGCCTCGGGATACAGGCCTTCTTGAAAGAGTCGCAGCCCTTCTTCCTTCATGTCGTGTGCAGACATCACTTCATCCATCATCGTGCCTCCAGTCCACAGCCTAATAGGTGATCTCAAGCAGCCCTTCGGCGATGGCGCGTAGCTTGCTGGCTGGCATCCGGGACAGCCTCATGGCGACCTCGAGGTACTTGACGTTGACGGGCTTGACAACGAACTCTTGGATATCCTCGCGGAGCTCGTGAAAGTGGCGATCGAGCTCCTGCTGTCGATGCCACTCTCCCACCGTTCCCCCCTGCCCGTCCACAAAGTGCTCCAAGGGCAGGTTCAAGGAACTTGCGAGCAGCTCTAGTTCGGAGACGGGAATGGGCTCCCCGGCGCGTTCGTACTCGGAGACGCGTTCAGGTGAACAACTGAGCACCTCGGCCAAATCCTCGTGCGTCATGTTGGCTTCGAGCCGCGCCTGTCGAAGAAGGACCGCTACGATACGATGCCGCAGATCCAATAGTGCCTGAAAGTCCGGTGGCTCTCCCTGGGAGGCCAACTCCGGGTCTCTCTCCCAGAAGCGGTAGACAGGCGTAGCCAGTATGTAGCCGAGAACTTCGAGTTCTGGCAATGAGATGGGTGTGCGTCCGTGCTCGTACGCCTCAATTGTGGTGGGGGAGACGCCCAGGGCGTCTGCACACTCAGCCTTTGTCCGTCCCGTCCGCTGTCGTGCGTCACGCAAAAGCACGCCTATGATGCGATCACGCAACGTCAGCTTCTTCTTAACCATGTGATCCTCCCGTCGGCGATGTCGTCTTCCGCAGGATTATAGCATACCACGGTTGCCCGGCAAAATAGCCCTGGGTCTGTCTCTACAGCTGCGTCGTAGCCAGCCCGGCTACAAGTAGGTCGAGGGCGACCTCCGGTCTTATCTCTCCGGTCTTGATCTGGAGATCGGCTTCTGACAGATGATGATAGACCCTTTCGAGTTGAGGAGCTGTGAAGTGAGTTGCCTGAGTGTACAGCTTACTGGCTGGAAAGGGGTGAATCCGTAGGATCTTGGCCACGTCACCCGATGAGGCACCGCCGGCCTTTAGTTCCTTGACCTGGATAAGGAGCCGGAACTGCCGCACGACCATCCCGAACAATCCTAACGGGTGCTCGCCCTCCTCCAGTAAGCGGTGCAGCGTCTCGGCAGCGGTGCGCCCGTCCCGACGTCCGAGTGCGTCGACGAGATCGAAGATGACCGCATCCTGTGAGTACGGCACCAGGGCTTCTACATCGGCCTCGGTGATGTCACGTTGTCCACGTGTATAGGTGGTCAACTTGATAATCTCCTGGTCGAGCAGTCGTAGATCAGCACCGACGATTGCGGCCAGGTGGTGGGCGGCTCGCGGTTCGATTCCTCCGTTGTACTTGTGCGTCCGCTGCCTGATCCATCCAGGCAGCGCCTTGGCATCTGGACGCTCAAAGCGCTTGACGTACCCACGGGGTTCCTGTCTTGCTAACTTCACGATCGGGTGACTGGCCGACAACGTCTCCTCCTCGACGAAGACGAGGCGTGTCGTCGGGGGCAGGTGAGGGAGATAGTCAGTCAACTCGTCAAGCAGTCTCTGCCTGGTCTCAGAGAGGTTCTGGCCCTTATGAGGGTCAAACAGCTTCAGCAAACCTCGGACGATGACAAGGCGCTTCTCAGCCAGGAATGGAAGGGCGTCACAGGCGTGGCGCAGAGCGGCCATAGTCAGGCCGTTTCCATCCAGTACGGTGGTGTTCAAATCCACGGTATCGGATCGGCCCAGTCGACGCTTGAAGCTGACCAGCGTCTCTGAGCGGGTGAACTCGTCCTCACCGTGGAACACGTAAAAAGTTGGTTTCGACTCTGTCATATCCGGTTTCGATGCGGGACAGGCTGCGCTGCCTGCTCCAGTCCTATTTTGAGGGCCAATCTTCGGTGCGCACAAGATGGACAGTCGTGCCAGCTTGCTCGCTCTTCACGATCCCTTTGATTCTCAAATCACCGACTTCAGCCTTGGTCGTCACATGAGCCTGGAGGGCGGCACCCAACGGCCGCGATAGGATGACGCCCAGCGTCCCAACGGCACAGGCCAGTGGGAGGCGAGCCAGGCGGTCCAGGAGCCCCTCACGTCGATCTCGCGACAAACCGCCCAGGGCAACAAATGCTCCCATCCCTGCAATAGCACCAGCCACAACATAATTGGAGCCGCAGTTAGGATGGATAGCCATTTCCTGTCGACCGACTTTCAGTCTCCGCAGTCCCTCCTGTGCAGCCTCGAGCACGTCTTGAGTGTCCACACTGCCGTAGATGTAGAAGCCCCAAAGGGACGAGCGCCCCATCAACCTGAGCGCGTTGTCGCGCTCGCTGAGCACCTGCATTGTGGCGTGCTCCAATGCGTGATTTCGCCGCACACGGGTGATAAGGGGTAGATTCAATAGGGCTGACAGAGGTCCCTGGCTCATCAATCCTCCAATGGTTCTGAAGATGCATCGGATGTAGAGGGTCTCGCGATGACAATCAGGCGATTGCGCAGGCTGCCATACGGATGACAGGTGACGAGGGTGAGTCGCTCTTCATCGGTAGGCATCACGTAACGGGCGTTCGCAAGACGAACCTCCAGAGGCTGCCCGCCCTCGGGCAAGATCAAGGTCTCAGACACAGCATAAGTACGGGAGATCTTGCCTGAGTATACGGTAATTCGCTCTCCAGAATCGAGTGTGTAGAGATCGCGGAAGATCTCGCCGTTGTTCGTGTTGTGACCGTTGAGAACCATGTTGCCAGGCTCCCCGAGCAGGGCGGACGTTTCATGCCAGCCAGCGGCGTACTCATCCGGCACCCCCCACGCTGTGTAGACTTGGCCCTCCACCTCCGTCTTGCTCAACGACACAGGAACGACGGGACCATCTACGCCGAGCGCCGGAATGACGATGCGAGTAGGTGGCGCGGGATCGGGCCCCTGTCCCTCGGGGTCAACAAGGGTGGAGGGGGCCGTGGGCATCGGGGTCGAGAGGGTCACTGGGCTTGGCGTCAGAGAAGGTTCCGGCGTCTGGGAGAGGACCGTCGTGCGCAGCTGTACGGTCTGTGTCTCCCCTGCGTCCCTACCCGTCGCATTCGCCCCCGGAGATGGGACGGTGATCACAGTCACAGAGGCAGGCCTCACCAGGCGAGAATGGGCGTAAGGATATGCCCACACCCCGGTCAGGATGAGCAATGCTGCCCCGCTGGCGATCAGAAATCGAGCTACGAGCCTGGATTTGTTCATCAGTTCCGTGATGTCCGATGCGCAATGTATCCCCGTGTCTTCGATTATACTCCGCCAACCAGGGCCGGACAAGGAAGCTAGTA
>CAYMHT010000147.1:0-6370 GCA_964390305.1 uncultured Anaerolineales bacterium | reverse complement strand
CAGGGGTCGTGTGGAACCAGGTGAAATGTGCGGTCGTGCACCGGAGGGGCGGAAGCAACCGAGGCGGGAGTGGTGGCCATCTTAGCCGGGCAGATGGTGCGCGGGGAGACGCCGACGGTGAACCGGAGCGGGGGTCGAGGCGGGCGTATAATCTGGGGTCGGGCGAGGGGACGTCCGTGAACCAGTTGTTCGCGTTGTTGAAGGCGGCGACGGGGTAGGAGGGCGGGGCGGTGTATAGGCCGGCGCGGGCGGGGGAGACGTTCCGGATCTATCTGGATGCGTGGCGGGCGCGGGAGGAGCTGGGGTGGACGCCGGAGGTGGGGTTGGAGGAGGGGTTGAGGCGGACGGTGGGGTCTCTTGGGACGAATGGGGCGCAGATTGATGCAGATCTTCGCTGATTTTTCGTTCTCGTTTTCGATGGGCCGTGGAGGGCGCGGCGACGCCGCGCTGGGCTGGCAGCCCCGGGTGGCCCTGCAGGACAGCCTCGCGCGCACCGTGGCGTACTTGCGTGGGAGGGACTAACGCAGCCCATTTGGGTGGGGGGTTGCCTACCCGACCCCAACGTAGGGCTTGTACCACGCGCCTCCGCTCGGGCGCCTTCAGCGCCGTGAAGTTGTACTAGCCGGTTCCGCCCAGCGGCCTCAGGTTTGTCCCAGCCGGTCCCGCCCCGGCACCGTCGAGGTTCGTAGTAGGGGCTTCAGCGCCGTGATTCAGCGCCGTGAGGCTCGGGGCTCCCCCGCAATCTGCAATCTCCTTCCCAACCCTCTACCCCGCCAGTGCCAGCGCGGTGCGCATAGCGCGGAAGGCGGTCACGATGTCGTCAGCCGTGTAGGTGATCCGGCGGCCCTGGCGCTGGGCGTCTGGGAGGAGCGCCGCTCCATCAGCCATCTGTGAGGCCGGGAAGTCGATCCCTAGGGTGACGGGTGCCGACAGGCGGAAAGGGGGCCTGGCCTCTCCGTCCCGGAGGCGGGTGACGGCCCGGCGCGCACCCTCGTAGATCCGCTCCTGGGCCGCTTCCGGCGGCAGGCAGAAGGCGGCATATCGACCGCTGCCTTCCTTGACGGCAACGGCCTCGATGTCGCCAAGGAGGGCGACAGCCTCCTGGCAGACGGCCTGGTCGCCGGACACCATGAGCACGGGGACGCCGAAATGGCCGCAGAGGGCGGCATTGAGCCCGGTCTCGCCGAACGGCTCGCCGTTGAGCCACAGGTTGGTCACGTTCCCGGACCAGGTGTGAGCCAGTACGCCGTTCTCGGTGCCAGCCCGGGCGTGGTACCCGATGAAGAGGACCCCGGCGACGCCGCTGTCTACCCCGGACACCATGGCCAGGGGGGAGGGCGAGCCGGTGTATAGCCGGGCGTGCCGATCCAGCTCTTCGATGAGGATGTTCCGCCCGCCGGAATGGCCGTCGGCGACGAGGACGGACTCTGCACCGCCGTCGCAGGCGCCGCGGACGGCGGCGTTGACCTCGGCCGTCATGAGCTTGCGGAACCGGGCGTACTCTTTGTGGTCGGGGCTGACGTGGTCCCAGCTGACGACGCCGGCGATTCCTTCCATGTCAGCGGCGATGAGAATCTTCATTGAAGCCTCCTTGTATGATGGGTGCGGTGGGGAGGTGGCCCGTGTCACGGGGTCGCCTGGTGCAGGATCTGGGGCGAGAGGAAGCCGCCGGAGATGGCGGTGACGGGGACGTCGAGGGTGACGGAGAGGTCGTCGGAGAGGACGGTCTGGACGGTGCCGCCAGGTGCGTGGACGGCGACCCGCCGCTCGCACAGGCCCAGGCGACGCGCGACGGCGGCGGCGGCACAGCTGCTGGTGCCCGAGGCCAGGGTGTAACCGACGGCCCGCTCCCAGATCTCGATGCGGACGTTCGCCCGGTCGAGGATCTGCGCGAATTGCACGTTCGTCCCGCGGGGGAAGCGCTCGTCCGTCTCGATGAGGGGGCCCCAGCGGCGGGCGAGCTCGGGCGAGGTCTCGTCGACCAGGACCACGCAGTGGGGATTCCCGATCGTGGCCGCGCTGTACCGAAACGTCTCCCCGCCCGCGGTGATGGACTCGTCGAGCACCTCGCGGGGCGGGCCGGTGACGGGGATGCGGCGGCTGTCGAAGGACACCCTGCCCATCTCCACGGTGACCCGCGCCCCGCCGTCGTAGACCCGGCCGGTCACCAGCCCGCCGGGCGTGGACACGCTGAAGGGCTCGTCCCGGACCACTCCCTTATCCCACAGGTAGCGGGAGAAGATGGAGAGGCCGTTGCCGCTCTTCTCGAACTCGCTCCCGTCCGGGTTGTAGAACCGGAGGGCGAAATCGCTCTCGGCGTCCTGGTCGGGCCCCACCAGAATCCCGTCCGCACCCAGCCCGTGGTGACGGTCGCAGACCCGCCTGATCTGGTCCGACGTCAGCGCCTGCGGGAGATCGGCGGGGTCGACCACCAGGTAGGTGTTGCCCAGCACGTGGTACTTGGCGACGGCGACGGGAGCGGCGTGGTCCAGCGCGGCCTGATTCAGGGGGAATAGGTACTTGTCCCGGCGGATCAGGTCGTCCGGCGTCTCCGATTCCCGCACCAGCCGCGCGGCGCCGTCGTGGAGCCAGAGGACCGCGGGGCGGCGGGCGCCGTTGTAGTTGCTCGACATGCTCAGCTGGTAGGCACCGCCGGCAGGTACCGCGAGCAGCTCCCCGGGCTCGACCTCGGCCAGGGGCTCCGCCTCGATCAGGACGTCGCCGCTCTCGCAGTAGGGGCCCGCCAGCCAGGTGGGGCTCCCCTCGGGCCGGCGGGGATCGTGGACGGGAAGGGCCGAGTATCTCGCCCCGTACAGCGCCGGACGGGGGTTGTCCGCCAGCCCGCCGTCGAGAAGCAGCCAGCGACGGCTGGCCGTCTCCTTGATCGTGCCCACCCGGTAGACGGCCACACCGGCCCGGGCGACGATGGTGCGGCCCGGCTCCAGGTGGAGGCGGGGCAGGGGCAGCCCGAGCTCCTCACAGCCCGCGCGCACGCGCTCGGCGACGAGGCGAACGTAGGCCTCGATGGAGGGCTGCGGGAGATCGTCTGCGTGGTAGGCCACCCCCCATCCTCCGCCGGGGCAGAGCGTCCAGCCTTCGGGGGGCTGGATCGCCTGCATGAGCCTGAGGCTTTCGTCCAGCGCCTCCCCGACCGGCTCCGGGTCCCGGAACTGGGATCCCAGGTGGAAGTGGAGCCCGGTGAGCGGGAGCTGGTGTCGGCGGCAGATGCGGGCGGCCTCCAGGATCTCGTCCGGGCCCATGCCGAACTTGCTGTCGTGCTGGCCGGTCTGGACGTGGGGGTGGGTCTCCACGGCCCGGCCGGGTCGAAACCGGAGCCACAGGTCGGGCCGGGGCTCGCCCTCTCGCTCCGAGAGCGAGACCCAGCGGCGGAGCTCGGTGAGATTATCGACGACGACGGTCCCCGCGTGGGACCGGGCCATGCGCAGGTCGGCAGCGCTCTTGTTGACGCCGTGGGCGAGGATGTGCGCGCGGGGGACGCCGGCGGCGAGGGCGATCCGCAGCTCGCCAACCCCGGTGCAGTCGATCCACAGCCCGTGCAGCTGCGTCCACTGCGCCAGCGCCACGCACAGGAAGGCCTTGGCGGCGTACGTGATGCCCGCCTCGCCGGGGTAGAAGGAGGCGAGGGCGTCGGAGTAGGCGGCGACGGCGGCGTCCAGGGTGGCGCGGTCGTAGGCGTAGTACGGCGTCCCGTACCGGTCGGCCAGGTGCTCCAGGTCGCACCCGGCGATGGTCAAGCGCTCGCCTCCCGGCCCGGCCGCGATCTGTGTCGACGTGGGAAACAGGTCTAGCTTCCGCATCACGCATTCACTTCCTCAATCGGTACGTGCGCCGCCGGTGCGACGCGCCATCCCGGGATAGATCCCAACGCAGGCGCTCGACTACTGGGCTGCGGCGACCAGGGCCTCGAAGAGCCGCCGCATGGCCGGGTGGCCTTCCACCAGCCGCTCGGGATGCCACTGAACCCCGATACAGAACGAGAGGCCGGGGGCCTCCAGGCCTTCAATCACCCCATCTGGAGCGCGAGCGGTGACGACCAGGCCTTCGCCCACATCCCTCACTGCCTGGTGATGGAAGCTGTTCACGTCCAGGGTGCCGGATCCCACCAGCGATGCCAGCCGCGTGTCCGCGCTCACCTCCACCGTGTGGGCGATCTCCGACTTCACCTGGCGTCCCGCGCTGCTGTGCGGCAGCGCGTCCTCTACCTCCGCGGCGATGTCCTGGATGAGCGTTCCCCCGGCTGCGATATTCAGGACCTGAATCCCGCGGCAGATCGCCAGGAGCGGCACGTCCTGCGCCATCGCCCAGCGCGCCAGGGCCAGCTCCGTTTGATCTCGTCCTTCGTCCACCGAGCCGAGAGCCCCACCGTCCTTCTGACCGAAGAACGACGGGTGGACGTCGCCGCCCCCGGACAGGATCAGACCGTCTACGCGCTCGCAGATAGACCGCAGGGCTGGTCCACCCAGGTGCGCCGGCAGGATGATCGGCGCCCCTCCGCCGTCCAGGACGGCCCGCACGTAGCTCTGCGCCAGGACGAACGTCGGGGCCTGCGAAGCCGTCTCGCGGCTCTCGGCATAGCCTGTGATGCCAATGATGGGGGCATCTGCCCTCCGCTCACCTGCTGTCACGAATCCAATCACAGGACTCTTCCGCCCCGCGCTCCGGTATGCGTCCCGCCGTCCACCACCAGCGTGCCATTAACCATCACGGCGATGATACCCCGAGGATAGCGATGTGGATCGTTGTACGTCGCCTGGTCAATGACGCCGGCTGGATCGAAGACCACCAGGTCGGCTGCATACCCCTTCTGCACGCGCCCGCGCTCCGTCCAGCGCAGCTTCTTCGCCGGCAGCCCCGTCATCTTGTGGACGGCTTCCTCCAGGGAGATCAACCCGCGTTCGCGAACCAAGTGACCCAGGACCCGCGGGAATGTGCCGTAGTTTCGTGGATGCGGCTTGCCCCTGCCCAGAGGCCCCTCCGGAGCGAGACCAGATCCATCGGTGCCGATCATCATCGCGGGATGACGCAGCTCTCGCTCACGATTCTCCTCCGAGATGGCGAAGTGAATCATGCTCATGTCTGTTTCGGCCTCCAACAGGGCGTCGAAGACCCATTCGTACGGCGATTGGCTTTCCTCAGCCGCCAGCGCGGATACGTGACGGCCCTCGTACGCCCGGTTCCTGGGGGAGTGGCTGATCATCACCGTCTCCCACTCTTGCGGACCATAGCCGGTGGTCTGCATCTGGGACACCATCTTCCGGCGGGCGGAATCGTCGGCCAGGCGTTGCAGGATGGCATCCTTTCCCCCTTCGTGTGCCCACTCCGGCAGGGTAGATTTCAGGCCCGTGCTGGTGGCCAGGTAGGGGTACATGTCCGCTGTCACGTCGAGTCCCTCGTCTTGTGCTTCATCGATCAGTCCCAGTGCTCGGTCCGAGTTATCCCAGTTCTCGCGGCCGACGGCCTTGAAGTGGCTGATCTGCACCGCCGCGCCGGTTTCTCGACCAATGTGGATCGCCTCGGCGATAGCTTCCAGCAGCTCACTGCCTTCGTTGCGAATATGGCTGAAGTAGAAACCGTTGCACTCGCCCACTGCCTTGGTAAGCGCGATGAGCTCCTCCGTCGACGCATACGAGCCGGGAGGATAGATCAGGCCGGTGCTCAAGCCCACGGCTCCCTCTTCCATAGCCTTGATCACTTCGGCCTGCATACGACGGGTCTGCTCGACGTCCGCAGGCCCCGCCGCGAACTCCATCACCCCGGCCCGAATGGTTCCCTGCCCCACCAGCGGGACGACGTTGAGGGAGATACCGGTTCGCATGAGAGTCTCCAAGTAGCTGCCAAATCCAGACCACGCGTCCCACGGCAGCGGCCTATCTTCGCTCTGCCCTGCCTCAATTACCTGCTCCCGGGTCTCATCGAGCAATGGGGCCGGAGAGCTGCCGCATTGCCCAACCACCGCGGATGTGATGCCCTGCTGCACGAGGCTGTCTGCTGTAGGGAGGATGGGGAGGGTGAAGTCGGCGTGCGAGTGCATATCGACAAAGCCAGGCGTCACCACGTAGCCGGAAGCATCGATCGCTCTCTCAGCCTCGGCGACCTCCAGAGAACCAATCGCCGCAATGCGATCACGCTCGACGCCCACGTCTGCCCTGTAGCCCGGTCGGCCAGAGCCATCGATGACCAGGGCGTCTCGGATTAGGATGTCCAGCATATGGCCTCCCTGGGGCGTCACCAGCACGTCACCATCGGCAGGTCGCGCATGGTGACCAGGCCGGGCCCTGCCTCCCTCACGCGGCCGACGGCGTTGAGGACGATGGCCACGGTGGCGACGTCTCCGTTCGTGCCCTGGAGG
>CAYMHT010000146.1:0-6408 GCA_964390305.1 uncultured Anaerolineales bacterium | reverse complement strand
TCAGGTCTTTCTAGAGGTTGGGCAGGACGGTCGAGCCATGGCTCACGTCCCGCAGTTGCCCGGGTGCATGGCACCTGCCCCGACCCGAGAGGGGGCTCTGGCTGCGATTCCGGGGGCGATCCGCGAGTACCTGCGCTGGCTGGTCCGTCACGGCGAAGAGGTCACCGTGGAAACCGCCGAAATCGAGATCGCCGAGGAGATCCCCGGGTTTGGACCCTTCGACCCTGGCGACAAAGCCGCTCTGTTCCCGCCCGACCGAGAGCCGCTCACCCGGGAGGAGATGGTCACGTTGTTCCGGCTGATGGGATACTCTCGGGATGATCTACTGGCTCTCATCGAGGACGTCCCGGAGGAGATTCTAGCGGAGGAATACACACAAGGGTGGTCCATAGAGCGAATCCTCTACCACATTGGCGGTGCCGAGACGTGGTACGTATCGCGGATCGATCACACCTGGGAATTCGAGGGGTATGAGCAGTACAAGGCCAGGGGTGACGTGATGGGCTGGCTGCACCGGACGCGCGAAGCAGCCCTGGCGCGCTTGAAGCGTCTATCGCGAAAGGAACGGTCCACCATCTACTATCCATCGCACTACACAGATCACCCCGACGAGGCCTGGACCGCGCGGAAGGTGTTCCGGCGCTTTCTGGAGCACGAGCGCGAACACCGGGCTCAGATCGAAGCCATCTTGAAAGCTCGCCGCGCATGACCCGCGGGCATCCACACCTGTGCGTCTTGCACAGGATGGCTGACCCGTCAGGACTCTCTGAATCCTCCTATGGAGCGGCCAGCCGCAGCAGTGCCTGCGGCACCCACAGCCTGCCCACGCCCAGGATCGACAGGGCCGTCGACGCGACGAAGATCAATGCGCTGATCGCGATCAGGGCTCGGTCGCGCCGCTCATAGCTCAGACGATGCACCCAGGTGCGCGGGCCAACACCGAACGCGCGCAGGTCCATCGCGTCGATGATGTCCTCGGCGCCGACGATGGCGTTGATCGTCACCGGCACCAGCAGCGGCGCCAGCTTGCGGATCTGGGCGATCAGGCCGCCAGAGACCTTCTCCACCTCGTATCCCCGGGCACGCTGGGCGTCCAGCGTCAGGCTGAAGTCACGCCCCAGCGTGGGCACGAAGCGAAAGGCCAGATCCATGGCGTAGGCAAACTTGTCGGGCAGGCCCAGCCCCCGGAACGTCACGCCGTAGAGGCTGGGGTTCACGGTGTAGGGAATGGTGATGGCCATCGTGGTGATGGCGTACATCCGCACGAACTGACTGATGGCAAAGATCGTCTTCTCAGCCGTGACGTCGAGGGCCAGCTTCCACCCGACGATGGGGAGGGAGAGAGGTCCGACCCGAGTGATGAGATGTTCCTCGTGGTAGGCGTACTGTACGCCACCTCTCCCGGTGATAAACGTCAGGGTGGTCATCACGACGATGATGACGCTGATCAGGATCCACACCCGGCGCGTCTCCTGCCACGTCAGCCGCGCCAGGCCGTACTGAAGAAGGGCGATGCCCAGAAAGATGAGCATGATACGCACGTCCCAGAACTGGACGATAGAGAAGAGCATCGCCAGCATGAAGATGATGCGCGCCCGTGGGTCCAGGCGCTGGATGATGGTGTCTCGTTCGCGGTAACGCCAGGCGATCAGCATATCATGTCCCTGCGCTGGTCATCGGCTCCCGCCGGATGTGGTCGCATCGAGATGGGCCCTCTCCCTCTCAGTGGATCCGAAATCGCTCCCGGAGGATTGTCCAGCCCCGGGCGTCGGCCTGGGCAGCGCGATCCAGACGGGGCGAGATCGGATCCACCGAGTCCAAATCTGGGAACGGGGGCGGAGCGGATCCCTCCCTAACGCCCGGTCCGGGCTTGCACGGCTTCGTAGGCGGCCAGCAGGATCGGAGTGAGAATCATCGAGTTGATGATGTTGGGCCCGGCCGCCGGCGCGAACTCGCCGATGATCGCCGTGGCGAAGCTGTAACCGTTGATCCACATGTCCGCGATAGAAGCAAAACCGATCCCCACGATGATCCCCAGCGTCCCCCACACGTTCACCGCCGCCAGATCCACGCTGAATTGCTCCAGGACGAACCGGCTGGCGATGACCACGACGCCACCGACGATGAAGATCCAGGCCCAAAGCCGGAAGTTCTCCAGCTCACCGGTCCACGGTCCGATCACCTCCGGGTTGATGAGGATCAGCGCTACGGTGATGGCGATCAGCACGCCGACTACGATGACCAGGAAATCCAGGCTCCGCCGCTTGTTGACGAACAGCAGCACCAGACCCGGCACCATCCCCATGAGCCCGTTGCCGATGTCCCACGCGGGGAAGACGCCCCATCCGGTCAGGAAATCGCCCAGGATGTTCCCCACCGCCCCGGTGAAGAACCCCACCACCGGGCCGAAGACGTAGCCAAAGAAGATAGGGATGCAGACTGAGGGCCGCAGCGCCACCTGGCTGACAGACGGCATCGGTATGGTGTTGAAGATCCAGTTGAAGACCCCGTAGAGCGCCGCGCCGATGGCCATGTAGACCACCTCTCGCGTGCCCACCACCCAGGCGTCGTTCTCTGCCGTGACGAGGTAGACGCCGAAGACCAGGATGAGACCGATGGCGGTGACGCCGATGGGAGCCACCCCGCTTATCCTCTCCCCGCCGGTGAAGATGCTGGCCAGCGCCAGCAACGCCACAAAGACGACCAGTACGATGAACCAGACGAGCGCTCGGTTCGTTCCAGGCTGCACAGTCATTTGTACCTCCTTGTCTTATGCGGCTTGACGATCAGGTGAGACCAACCCTGATCCTTACCACTTCAATCGACGTGCAGGTACCTCGTCCCTCCCCCGGCGCGGCAACTGCACGCGGTGCGCCCATGCGTCAACACGTTCCCCTGCTCACGGCGTCCTTCTCAGCTCCCGTTTCTACGCGTGCCGTGTATAGCGTGGCCCAGTTCCTCAGCCGACATGAACCGCCCTGTCTGCGGCAGATGCTCCAGGTTGACCTTTAGCAGCGACGTGGGCACCAACCGGCACTGGCGCAGGAGCTCGAAATCAGACAGAACCTCCGACGGCCGGCCGTCCCCCGCAATCTGCCCCTCGTGCATCAGGATGACCCGGTTGGCGTAGCAGATCGCCAGGTCAAGGTCGTGCGTGATGAAGAGGATGGCGGAGAAGCCCGGCGTCTGCAGGATGGAGTCCATGAAAGCCATGTAGTTTCCGTAATCCTGCCCGGCCGTGGGCTCGTCCATCACCAGAATGCGCGACCGCATCGCCAGGATAGCCCCGATGCTGACGCGCTTCTGCTGGCCGAAGGACAGAGACAGCGGGGCATACGCCTCCAGTCCCCTGATATTGACGGAGTCGATGGCTTCCTCCACTCCCTGACCGACGGCTTCCTCATCGTAGCCCAGGTTCTCCGGACCGAAGGCGAGCTCCTCTCGCACGGTTGGGGCAAAAAGCATGTGACTGGGGCTCTGGAAGACGTAGCCCAACGTGTGTGCAACCTCCGCCACGCTCAACTGTCTCGTATCCGTCCCTTCGACCACCACCGTGCCCCGCTTCGGCTTGAGCAAGCCGATGGCGTGCTTGATCAGCGTGGTCTTCCCGGCGCCGTTGGGACCGAGTAGAGCGACGATGTCTCCCTGGCGGATACTCAGGTCCACGTCTCGGATCACTTCAGGCCCGGCTTCGTAGGCAAAGGAGACGTCCTCAAACGTGACCAGCGGCTCACGTCCGTTCGACTTGACTGCCGGTTCCAGGATTGGCAACGGCGCGGGGGCCGTCCGATCAATGACGGCGGAGGCCGGGAGCTTGACCTGGCGGTGGTCGACGACCTCGGCCAGGCCGTCCACGGAGCCTGCGTACGTGATAGCGCCGTCCGCCATGAACAGCACCCGATCCGGATCGACGTTAAGGACGTCCTCGACCCGATGCTCAACGAGCAGAATGCTGATCCCCTCGTCCGCCAGGCGGCGGAACAGATGGAGAGCCTCCTGAGCACTGGCGGGATCGAGGCTGGCCAGGGGTTCGTCGAGCAGGAGGATATCCGGACGCATCGCCAGCACACCTGCAAGGCTGACCTTCTGCTTCTCGCCCCCGGAGAGGTAGAAGGTCTCCCGATCCCGCAGGTCGGAGATTCCCAGGTAGTCGAGCGTCTCATCGACCCGCTCGCGGATCTCCTCCTCTGGCAACGCCAGATTCTCCAGGCCAAACGCCACCTCGGTGAAGACGTGCGCGCCGAGTATCTGCCGCTCCGGATCCTGCAAGACCGTACCGACGTGCTGCGAGAGCCGCGAGAGCGCCATCTGCGACGCATCCTTGCCGTGAACGAACACGCGCCCGCTTAGGTCACCTTTGTAGCTGCGGGGGATCAGTCCGTTGATACACCGAATCAGGGTCGTCTTGCCGCAGCCACTGGTGCCGGCCACAAGCAGCAGCTCGCCACGCTGTAGCTCAAACGAGACGTCACGCAGCGCCGGCTCCGGACGGGCTCGGTACTGGAACGTCAGGCCGTCGACGACCAACGCGGCCCTCAGTTGCTCCTGGTCAATCACGCTTTCCCTCAAAGGACTGAACCTGGCGTAACGGTCGATGGAACGCGGTCGCCGGATGAGCATGGCGATAAGGAGTGACGAATCGTCGACGGGTCTTGATCAAGCAGCTCAAGGTAGATCCGTCAGGTGGTTGTCCGAAGACGATCTTAGCTCGGTCTGGATTCGCCTGCCCCACCATCACCGGCGGCACGAGGGCCTGCACGATCTTGGGTGAGAACGGCTTGGATGCTGTCGGACGGCACAACGCGCCGTGCCTCGTTGGACAGCATTATACCCCAGGCCATCGCCCGGTGTCAAGAATTCGTGCTCGCTGCAAGAGGAGCAGCTGTCTTCGAGTCCAGAGCGCGGGCTCGCCTACGCGGCTCGCGACGGGGGGCTGCCCTGCCTACCCAAGCTGCAGGATCCTGCCCAGGAGCGGGGTCTTCTTCTCGATGGCCCGCTGGGGGCACATCTCGTGGCAGCAGTAGCAGCGGATGCACAGATCGTAGTCATAGCGGGGCGGCTCCCCCCGACCGTCAGCGAAGCGGAGAGCTTTATCGGGGACCGGACAGGCCTCCACGCAGCGACCGCACCGGATGCAGCGCTCGGGGTCGATGACGGGCCGGGGGAGCACGGCGTTCTTGATCAGGTTGTAGTGGGCGTACGAGGCATTGCTGTAGACCGGCTTGCGGATGATCTTGAAGTCGGGATCGACGAAGCTCTCGAGGCTGTCGCCCACCAGTTCCAGATCGGCCTTCTGGAAGTGGCCCAGTCCGCGGCGGTGACCGATGACGTTCGTGGGGACGAAGGTCGGATCGAGGCCTATGATGCGGCAGAACGCGGCGTCGACGGCGACCGGGTCCTGGGAGAGGATGAGGACGTGCATAGGCCGGGGGTCGCCGCTGCGCGGGCCGTTGCCCTCCATGGCCACGATGCCGTCCAGGACGTGGAGACGCGGGCGGAGGAGAAGGTTGAGCTCCACGAGAAGGGTGCAGAAGGCCATCACGTCTTGAAACTGAACGTGGTAGAGGGCCTTGCGCTGCCCGGGGATGCAGCCGAAGAGGTTCTTGACCGCGCCGGTGATGCGGGTGAGCTGGTGGGTCTTCATCTTCGGGAGGTTGACGATGCCGTCACACTCGTGGACGGGCCGGGCGATCGGAAAGGCGGACACCAGCTCGCCCTGTGGGTTGTCCATGGGGCTGCCGGAGGAGAAGTCGACGAACTCGGCCCCGCTGCCGATGCCGGCCTCCATGAGGCCCGCGCGCTCCGCGGCGCCGGCCGGCCGGTCGAGCCCCGGGGAGTCGCCGAACCACACCACGGCACCGCCTTCTTGGAAGAGGCGGGCGCACGCCGAAAGGACCGAGGGATGGGTGGTGACGACGCTCTCCGGATCGTCCCCGGCCAGCAGGTTCGGCTTAAGGAGCAGGCGCTCGCCGGCCGTCACGAAGCGGTCGAGCCCTCCGAGGAGCTCGACGCCCCGGCTCAGGGCCTCGTAGACGAGCTCCGGGTCATACGTCGGACAACGCACCAAGGCGACGGTGGGTCGGTTCATAGCTCCCTCCATGGGCGGCCGGCTGCTCGGAGCGGCGCCGCTCCGGCGCTGGGTTCACCTGCGCGGCCGTCCGCCCAGAGGCCGTCTTGCCGTAGAACGAAGACACCACGGCGCAGACGACGGGCCGGGGCGCGTGCCTCCCCAGCGCTGCCAGGCACCGATTCAGAAAACCCGGAACGATGACGGCTTTCCCCGCTAGCAGCCCTTTGATCGCGCACGCCGCCACCTCATCCGGGTCGTGGCTCACCAGGTCTCCGATGACGCCATGGGCCTCGATCTTCTGCGTGCACGCCGCATTCGTGCGGATCCCGTTGGGGCAC
>CAYMHT010000145.1:0-6489 GCA_964390305.1 uncultured Anaerolineales bacterium | reverse complement strand
CGGCCGTCCACCAGCTGAAGATCTCCAACTCGCCGCCAACTTCCTCCGACGGGGTCACACCCGCCTCCTCGGCAGCCTGCGCCAATCCATCCTGGGCCGCCGCGGCATCCAGGTCGCTGACGAACAGGGTCATCACGTCGTTGATGGCCGTCACCCAGCCCTCCGACGCTGCAGCGCCGTGTGCCACGCTGGGCGCGATCGCGTTGGAGGCAAAGTCATCCATCGCCGCGTTCAGGTAGACATCGTAGAGCTCGCGGTCCGCGTCAGTCCGGGCCGGGATGGAGCCCTTGATCGGGTTGAAGGCATCCTGGCCCTCCTTGGAGCCGCACACGGTGAGCCACTCGATGGCAGCCTGGCGGTTCGACGCCCCCTCGGGCAGACCGAAGGAGTCGGACAGCATCATGAACGTGCCCCCCGTCTCCGGCGAGGGAACGTAGCCAAAGTCAACATCCGGCTCCAGCCCGATAGACTTGAAGTAGCCCTCGGCCCAGTCGCCCATGATGGTCATCGCCGCGTCCCCGTCGGCAACCAGCTGTGCCGCCTGATCCCACGTCAGCGCCGCGTGATCCTCGTTGACGTAGTCCATCATGCGCTTGAACGTATCCAGCGCGATACCAACCCGGGCACTGCTCCAGTCGGTGTCGCCGGTCCACAGGCCACGGTAGCCCTCCGGACCCAACACGCCCAGCAGCACCGACTCCAGCAGATGCGTGGCGGTCCAGATGCCGTTGTCGCCCAGGGCCAGCGGCGTCACGCCAGCCGCCTCCAGCGCCTCCGCCACCGCGAAGAAGTCGTCGAAGGTCGTCGGCGGGCTCAGGTCGTTCTCCTCGAAGACGGCCTTATTGTACCACAGCACGTTGGAGCGGTGGATGTTCACCGGCACACTCCAAATCTCGCCGTCGTACGAGAGAATGTCGATCACATCCTCCGGATACACGTCGAGCCAGTCGTTCTCCTCGAAGATGAACGTCACCGGCTCCATCTTGCCTGCCTTGACCCACGAGTCGATCAGCTCGTGACCCGCGTGCACCTGGAAGGAATCGGGCGGGTCGCCAGCCTGCATGCGGGTGGCGAGCACGGCCTTCGCCTGGGAGCCTGCACCGCCGGCCACAGTGGCGTTGATGATCTCGACGTTCGGGTTCTCCTCCTTGAAGACCTCATACATGGCGTTCAGGCCCTCCGCCTCGCCACCGGCCGTCCACCAGCTGAAGATCTCCAACTCGCCGCCAGCTTCCTCGGGTTCTTCGGTTGCCACGTCAGTGGCCTCTTCGGCAGGTGGTTCCGTCGGCTCCGCAGTCGGTGTGGGACCTGCACATGCCGCGAGAAGGACGGCGCTGATGAGCCACAAAACCATCGCCAGGTAGAGTTTTCTAGACATCTCTTTCCTCCTAATCCTCCCAACACTGCGTTTGGTCTCTCTCGACAGTCCAGGCATCGGGCGTCTCTGAGCCCTCTGCCTATCTGTCAAAGAGGTTCGTTTCCTCCGTCACAGCTGAATCCTGCTCGGACCCTGCATCTATAGGCACCTCCTTTGCTCATAGTAGATTGGCCATCATCCTGGCGAGTTGATCACGCACCACCTAACGGAGTTCCACTTAGTACGAAGAGGCGTCAACACTGGGCACCGACGTGAGGGCAACGTCGTCAGGCAACGCAGTTGCCAGTGGGTGCTACATTACATATAATACCAGAAACGATGGACTCTTGGAAGTTTTTCGGCCCGTGGACAGTCATAAAGAGGCCATGAAGCGGCCATGTTGACGAGTGAAGAATTTCTGGAGCATCTGCGTGGCGCCTTGAACCACCTCTATGATCCCGATCGCCTGCGCAGAAGCCCTCTGGCTCCCCTCTTTGGCGTGGCGGATCGGTTCGATACGCCCTATACCCTCCAGCGCATCCTGACTGAGGCCATCGAAGAGCTCGAACCCGGGGCTGATGTGTCCCATCATTCCCCTGCCCGACAGACCTACGAACTTCTCTTCTATCGTTACGTCCAGCAGTTCAGCCAACGGGAGATTGCGGATCAACTGGGCATGAGCGTTCGACACCTACGGCGCAAGCAGCACGCGGCCCTGGAGGCACTGGCCTACCATCTCTGGGAGCAGTTTCGTCTTGGTGACAGGGTGCGCGAGGGGGCGGACGTTCAGGTTGCTGCGGAATCGGCAACCGGCCCTTCGGTCAGCGAGGAACTGGCGTGGTTGAAAGATGCCCCTCTGGGAAGCTCTGCAGAACTGGACCACGTGTTGCCTGCCGTATTGGATCTTGCGCGCCCGCTCGCCGCCCAGCACGGCTCCTGCCTCGAGGTTAAGGTACCCGACGATCTCCCTGCAGTGGCTGTGCACCCGGTTGCCCTGCGTCAGGCCCTGCTGAGTCTGCTGAGCGTTGCTATTCGCCGGTCCCGCGGGCGTCAGGTAGACATCTCGGTCAGGCCACTGCGATGGGAAGTTCAGGTCCAGGTGCAGGGGGCGAACCTGACGCGCGGGCCTGACGATCTCTCAGATGACGACGCAAACAGCCTGAGTATGGCCCGCCGGCTGACGGATCTCTGTCAAGCGAGCTTGACCCTTTCAACTGAGGGGGGCTCCCTCAGCACCACCTTGATCCTCCCAGCCCTTGAACAGCTACCGGTGCTAGTCATCGACGATAACGCGGACACCCTGCAACTCATGCAACGCTACGCTTCGGGAACGCACTATCGTCTCATCGGGGCGCAAGACCCACAGCAGGCCCTTGATCTGGCGAAGGAGTTCTCTCCTCAGGTCATCGTGCTGGACGTGATGATGCCCGACGTGGACGGATGGGAGGTACTGGGCCGGCTGCGGCAGCACCCAGTCACCCATCGTACGCCTATCATCGTATGCACGATCTTGGCTCAGGAGGAGCTCGCTCTCGCTCTGGGGGCCAGCGGGTTTATCCATAAGCCGGTCAGCCGGCAGGATTTTCTGGCTGCTCTTGAGGGTCAGATCGCCCGGAGGGCGCCAGAATCTCGCTGACGGCCTGGATGCAGGCCAGGAGCTCCCCTACCGATAATCCTCCATTGCGCGCCACGGTCAATAAATTGCTCACAATAGGCTCCCCCGCGGGGTCCTTGGCGGAGATGATGATAGTCGGTATTTCCCGTATGGACACATCCTCGCTCTTCTCTCGTAATACTTGAAAGCCATCCATGCCAGGCATGATGAGATCAAGGATGATCACATCGGGCTGACGCTGGCGCAGTAGATCAAGGGCCTGTGGCCCGCTCTTTGCTCGGAGAACACGATAATCGCGCTCCGCCGAGGAGAGCATGCGACCGAAGAGCTGCAAGACCTCTGGCTTGTCGTCCACCAAAAGCACGCTCTCCACATCCTCTCCCAGGCTCTCTAACGTGGAAAGGAGCCCCTCACGGGTGACCGGCTTCACGAGATAGCGTACTGCACCCAATCGCTCGGCCATCGTGTCTTCACCAGGCACCCAACAAGTCATCACCGGTGTCTCATAGGGCAGGTCAGCAAGCTGATCCGTCAGATCTGTCGCCTCTTGCGATGAAGCCGCATTGACCACCAGTGCCCGGGCCGGCGAACGACGCAGCTCCCGGGCGGCCTCTTCGATGCTCTGAACGGGAACAATCTCTGCCTCGTCCAGATAGCGACTGAAAAACCTCAGCAGGGCTTCGCCCGTCTCTAGGATGACAAAGCGGGGTAGCGGATCCGGCTTGGGTGCCTTGGAGGGCCTAGTGCGCGCTACATAACGCTGGTAAGGGTTGAACCACCGCCTGACGTCGTCTCTGGCCAGGACAGCCGGAGATGGCGTGTCCAGCGGCAGGCTGAAGGTGATCGTCGTCCCCACGCCGATCTCACTCTCCAGCCACATCTTGCCTTCGTGCATCTCCACGAACCACTTGCTAATGCTCAACCCCAGGCCGCTTCCGTCGTGGCGCCGACGTATGGAATCGTCAATCTGCTGGAACGGCTCGAAGAGCGTCTTCTGATCCTCAGGCGCTATCCCGGGGCCAGTGTCGGCCACGCTGACCAGGATGTCATCGTCCTCGTCCCAGGCCTCTATCCGCACACCCCCTTGGTCTGTGAAGCGACCAGCGTTACTGAGCAGATTGATCACCACCTGACGAATCCGCGTGCTGTCGCAGAATATGGGTGGAAGGTCGGGAACTATCTCGGTCTCCAGGTAGAGCCCCTTGGAATCAAATAGGGCACGTGTCGCCTCGACGGCTGCGTCTACGATCTGTTCCAGGGAGGTCCACTCCTTGCTCAGCGCCATACGCCCGGCCTCAATCTGGCTCAGGTCAAGCACGTCGTTCACCAGCTTGGTCAGGTGCTGGCTGTTGCGTTGGATGGCGGCAATATCCGCTAGCAAAGCAGGGGGGATTTCATCGCCATAGACTTGGGGCGACTGCGTGATCATCTCACTGAAGCCAATGATCATGTTAAGGGGCGTACGCAGTTCATGACTGACGTTTGCTACAAAGCGTTCTTTCGCCTGACGTGCCTCCTCCGCGATCCGGTGCATCGCGCTCAGCCGGTCTGACAGACGGGCCAACTGCCGATTGACCTGAATAAGGTCCTCTTGGGTCTGCTTGAGCTCCAGGCGCTGGTCGCGCGCCTCCTCCATCTTCTCTCGGGCCCGTTCAAAGCTGAAGATGGACCACTGCGTCACAGTTACGAGCGTATGGGTAGCAATCAGACCAAGCGAACCGGTGAGTGCTCCTCCGATAGCGATCACAACGCTGTGGGCAGCAAGCATGGGGGGCATGATGGAGCTGCGGGGAAGCGCCCACATTAGCGCGACTACGATCCCTTCCGCAAGCAAGGTGCCTTGCCAGCCGGCGGTGACCGCAGCCATAAGCGGCAGCAGTGCGTACAGGAAGGCGATCTGGGGTTGCTGGAATACGTATAGGGCCAGTGTGATGGCTACTACGAGTCCTAGTGACCAGACGACGTGGGCTACCGCCAGATGATCCTTGAGCAGCTTAAGGGAGAGGGTCCAGATCAACACGACGACCGGTGTGACAAGCCATGCCTGACACCCAGCGCTTCCTGGCCAGGTCAAGGTCGCTATGAGGTGCCAGACCAGGTAGATGCCACCTGTGGCGAGGATAAGGTTACGCAGTGCAGACTGCATCAATTCCGTCACAGAGCGGATAAAGTCGGGGTCGGCTTTCCGCGACTTGCGTAGACTGTACCACATGAGAGCCTCCTTAACCGTGGGGCCGGTGGAAGCATATGGATGGTCGACGGCAATATCGCTCCCATCCTACTACACAGAGCCTCAAACTGCAACAAGCCGCCAAGGTTCTCGGCGCCTCTCTGTGCGACCCTGTTCGGGCCTTCTGGTCATTGATCGGCGTAGTGCCTTGACCTCACCGACTCATTCCCATCTTCGCTAGCAGCGAACTGTCGCTCGTCGTCTCGATCACCCTGATGGCCCTCCCCTGCTGTGTTGCCAGGCTGTCGCCCATGTTGTATGCACCAGCGTTCCGGGCAGTCACGACGTCATCGGGTCGCAGCAGGATATAGTCATGCAGACGATCCACTCCCAGTGGAGCAGCAGATGGACCGCCACTCCGACGATCATCACCAGGCTGACCCAGGTATGAAGATCACTCCAGACAGAGCGGCTGATGCCCAAGAACTCGGTCTGAAAGCCTGGATCGCGCCCCCCTGGATATCCCCCTGAGCCCGCAAACAGGAACACGACCCGGCTCAGGGCTGAGAGGACAAGACCGAGCGCGATCACTGCGTCCAGCAAGTAGTTCAGCTTCGTTTTCGACATTTCCACCTCCTCGGATCATGTTTTGGGTGAATACTACCACCGAGGCATGAAGATTCCATGAAGGGGAAATGAAGATCCGTTGAAGATTGTCGGATTGAGAGTGCGCCAGTGGCCGAGTCTTGGTATAATAGAGATTGAGCTCGCTCAAGAGATACAAAGCCAGCACCAGCCCACCGGACCCGCCCGCCCACGATTCTTCGAGGGTGGACCGACTGAGACATGTACAACCTGACGAGTGAAATGAGGGTATGATGACAGTGCTTATCGGCACCAGTGGCTTCAGCTTCGATGACTGGGTGGGACCCGTCTATCCAGAGGACCTACCCAAGCGGCAGTGGTTGAGCTACTATGCTCAGGACTTCTCCACCTGTGAACTCAACTTCAGCTACTATCGCATCCCGGACGCCCGCACGTTGGGGCAGATAGCAGCGAAGGTCCCCGAGGGGTTTCTCTTTTCGATCAAGGCGTACCGCGGCATCACCCATGAGAGGGAGGACCCAGAGCCCGACATGGAGCAGTTCTCCAGGGCCCTGGGCCCGCTGATCGATCAGGGAAAGTTCGCTTGCGTGTTGGCCCAGTTCCCACACTCCTTCCACGCCAACCAAGCGAACCGCGACTACCTGAAGCGCGTGCGCGAGGGGCTGGGCGATCTGCCGGTGGTGGTCGAGTTCCGCTCCCGCGAGTGGATCAGAGAAGAGACCTTCGACGAGCTTCGATCGC
>CAYMHT010000144.1:1345-6618 GCA_964390305.1 uncultured Anaerolineales bacterium | reverse complement strand
GGAAGCAGCGGTAAGGAGTCCTCTCCTGGGCGCCGCAGGGGTGCCTGGCCGGAGCTCAAGGGCCCCGGTAAGTCGGGAGTACCGTTTCGACGGAGGGTGCACGGCCTTTTTTCCTTATGGAAATAGCGACTGCAGCCATTATAGAACGCCTGGCTCTTCCCAGGACGCTGCAAGCTTTCGCCACGCTCGTCCTCACGGTGGGCACGCTCGCGGCGGGCTATCGGTCGACCCGCGCCCCAGTCACCCTCGTCATCGACGGAGAACCCCGCCGACTTCGGACCCACCAGGACACGGTCGACGCGCTGCTGACAGACGTTGGCATCGCCGTCCATCCGGAAGACCTCGTCGATCCGCCGCCGCAAAGCCCGATCCGCGCCGGAATGACTGTCCGTCTCGATCGGGCCCGGCCCGTGCACGTATCCGTCGACGGACAGAGCACCACGGTCCAGACCCGTGCCACCACGGTCGAGGACGTACTGGAAGAAGCCCAGGTGACGTTGGGCCCCCACGACCAGCTGCGGATCGAGGGCGATCTCCGCACCGCGTCGTCCGACGCCCAGCCAGCTCGCATCGTCGTCCGCCGGGCGCTCCCCTTCACCCTCCACGAAGGCAAGAGAACGACCACCTTCCACACCACCGCCGCCACTGTCGGCGAAGCCCTCCATCAGGCAGGGCTCACGCTCTACCTCGCCGACCGCGTGGAGCCCGATTTGAACACCCGGATATCGGCCGGGATGTCGGTGTCTGTGGAACGGTCTACCCCGGTGACCGTCCAGGTTGACGGGAGGACGGTCCGCACCCGCACCCACCGGGAGCTCGTCGGCGATGTCCTGGCCGACCTCGGGATCGCTCTGACCGGCGAGGATTATACGGTGCCGCCGGCCGAGGCCTCTCTCGGGGAGAACGCAACGGTCGACGTCGTCCGCGTCAGCGAGCGCTTCCTCATCGAACAGGAGCCCATTCCCTTCGAATCCGAATGGCGCCCCGACCCCGATCTGGAGATCGACCACCAGCGGCTGCTCCAGGAGGGCTCGCCGGGTGTGCGGGAGCGGCGCATCCGCGTCCACTACGAGAACGGGCACGAGGTCTCTCGAACGGTGGAGAACCAATACGTGGCCGTCCCCCCGACGACGAAGGTCCAGGGATACGGGACGAAAGTCGTGGTCCGTACTCTCGATACCCCGTCAGGTCCCGTCGAGTACTGGCGCAAGATCCGCATGCTGGCCACCTCCTACTCCGCCGGCACGGCGGGCACGGCGCGGTCCGCCGACTGGTACGGGCGAACAGCCACCGGCATGAAGATGAGAAAGGGCATCGTCGCCGTGGATCCCCGCGTGATCGATCTGCACAGCGAGGTCTACGTGCCGGGCTACGGAGTCGGCGTGGCCGGGGACACGGGTGGGGCCATCAAGGGGAAGCGCATCGACCTCGGATACGACGACAGCAACCTCCAGCTCTGGTACCGTTGGGTCGACGTCTACCTGCTGACCCCCGCCCCTCCTGCCGGTCAGATCGACTATACCCTCCCCTGAGCCAGCGATGAACGTACGCAAGACGCTCCGGGAGTGGGACTTGCGGCCGGACAGGGCGCTGGGGCAGAACTTCCTCGTCGATCAGGTGATTCTTGAGAGGATTGCTCGAGCGGCTGAGCTGACGGGCGAGGATGTCGTCTTGGAGATCGGCGCTGGAACGGGCGCCCTGACAAAGCTGCTCGCTCAGGACGCCGTGTACGTCCTGGCCGTCGAGCTCGACCAGCGGCTGATTCCAATCCTGGAGAGCGAGTCGTCCGGGTTCGACAACGTCACCGTCATCCAGGGAGATATTCTTGCCATCGACCCCGCTGCCTTGATCCGGGAGGCCGCCCGGGACCTCGAAGCGCCTCACGTTCACTACAAGGTGGTCGCCAATCTACCCTACTACATCACCTCGGCCATCCTGCGCCACCTGCTGGAGGCCGACCGCAGACCGGAGCTGATGGTGCTCACCGTGCAGCGAGAGGTGGCCGAGCGCGTCGTCGCCCGTCCCGGCGACATGAGCATCCTGGCCGTGAGCGTCCAGTTCTACGGGGACCCAGAGCTCCTCTTTCGCATCAAGCCGGGAAGCTTCTACCCGTCGCCAGACGTGGAATCGGCCGTGCTCCGCGTCGACGTTCACCCCGCGCCGCCGCTGCCCCGCGATCAGATAGACACGTTCTTCACGGTCGTGCGGGCCGGCTTCTCCCAGCGCCGAAAGCAGCTCCACAACTCCCTGAGTGCAGGGCTCGGCGAACGGGTCTCCAAGTACGACGCCGCCGACAGGCTGGAGGAGGCCGGCGTGGATCCTCGTCGACGGGCGCAGAGCCTCTCAGTCGAGGAATGGATCGACGTCACGCGCGCGTTGAGCGATGCCATCTGACCGCCGGATGCGCCATCTGGAAGGATCGCGCCTCCCCACCACTCCCGCCGCGCTCACCACACCAGCACCAACCCTCCATGCCTCTCCTCTCCATTCGCCCACAGCGAAGCGTCCCGTCGTCCTTTGACCAGCTGCCTCCCCCGTCCTCCCCTGCCCTGGAAGCGGAATGAGCCCGGCCCTGCACTTGCCGCAGCGCGATCATCGGTGTAGAATCGCCCTGCAAGCGGGTCCTGGTTCGCATGACGGTTCTCGCAGACCCTGGCCCGGGGATTCCGGCCTCGCGCCGCGGTACGGAGGGACTGGATGAGGTATCGCCGCCTGTTCTTGCCTGTGATCCTGTCGATCGGCATCTGTCTGATCAGCGGCTGTGGGCCTCCGTCACCGCCCCCTTCGCCCACCACCGGGGGCTTGGAGCCTTCCGAAAAGGGCGCGGAGCCGGCCGCCCTCCAACTCACGAGCGCAGCCTTCGCCGACGGGGAGACAATTCCGGAGAAGTATACCTGCGCCGGGGAGGACGTCTCGCCGCCGCTCTCGTGGGGTGACCCTCCGGAGGGTACAGAGAGCTTCGCCCTGATCGTGGACGACCCCGATGCCCCGATGGGTACCTGGGTCCACTGGGTGCTGCATAACCTCCCCGCCGACTGGCGCTCCTTGCCGGAGAGCGTCCCCGCCGAGGATCAGCTCTCGGATGGCGCTCTCCACGGGACCAACAGCTGGGAGCGCCGCGACTATGGCGGTCCATGCCCCCCGTCGGGCAGCACGCATCGCTACGTCTTCAAGCTCTTCGCGCTGAACACGAAGCTCGACCTGAAGGCGGGCGCGACGAAGCAGCAGCTGCTGGAGGCGATGGAGGGCCACGTCCTGGCGCAAGGCCAGCTGATAGGCAGATTCGGCCGCTAGTGCGGGAGTCGCGGCGTGCTCCCGGGGTCCACGACGGCGCATGGATGCCGAAGCCCCTCAGCGACGAGCCCGCGCCGTCCGCCGGCACCATCATGGAACACAACAGGGGGAAATCATGTCCGAACGTGAGCGACACGGGAAAGAGGAAGAGAAGGCCGAGAAAGAGCAGGAGAAGCACGAGAAAGAGGATCTGACCTGGGAGGAGAAGTGGCGCCGGGATCCGCTGAACGCCGCAGGCTGGGCTCTCACCCTCATCTGGGCAGGGCTCGTGCTGCTTGCGGACAACCTGGACCTCTTCGCCGGTGCTGACTGGTTCAACGTCTGGGGCCTGATCCTCACCGGGGCCGGCCTGATTGTGTTGCTGCAGATCGCAGCGCGATTGCTGATTCCCGCCTACCGACGCCCTGTGGGCGGCTCGATCATCTGGGCCGCCATCCTGCTCGGGTTAGGGCTGGGCAATCTTGTTGGGGCGACCATCGCCTGGCCTCTGATTCTGATCGCCATCGGCGTAGCTCTGCTCCTCAGGGGATTGATCGGCGGTTGACAAGGTACCGTCGACCAACGGTTGCGCTCACAACCGGCCCAGGTTCAGCGTCATGAACTCGTGCCAGGCGTAGCGCAGCGGCGTCCACCAGCGATCGCGGCCGATGCAGCGGAAATGGGGCGGGCGGAACGCCAGGATCAGGTCGCCGATCTCATACCGCGGCAGCGTCGGCGTCGATACCACCACGCTGCCCATCTCACCGGGCCGCATCTCGTGAAGCATCTTGATCCTGGAGCCCGCCCTCCCTGGCCCCGTCAGGCCTGACAGCCGCAGCGGCGCCGAGGTGATCTTCACCTCGAAGAAGAACAGATCGTAGTTCGGCACCCAGGCGCGCTTCTCGTCGCGCTGCTGGCCGAACATGCCCTCGGTCGTCCCGTAGATCTCGCGCACGGCCACCGGACCGTAAAGCGCGCGGATCGCCGGGCTGTACCGCGTGTTGATGCCCGCCACGCTCCCCAGCGTCGCGACCTGAGTCTGCCACAGGTCTTTCGGATAGACCTCGTGCTCCCGGTGGAGGTACCGCGCGAAGCGGATCGCCGTGGGCGCCACGCCGCCGACGAGCGTGACATTCTCATCCTTGCACCTCTGGTACGCCAGCTCGAAGCGCGCCTCCCAGTCCTTGATCGTCTTCCCCCCGCCCAGCGCATCGATCTCCTCCTGAGACGGCACGGAGCGGATCGGGGTGCGGGCGGACACGTGCTTCACGTAGATCCCGGAGCTGTAGCCGTACTCCACCTCCCGGTCGCCTACGCGGAGCGTGCCCACGACCGAGGGGAAGTTCAGGTTCAGGTTGACGCCTTCAAACAGATCGTACCGGCCGGTCTCAGCCACGTACGTCATCATCGCCCGCCCCGCGCTGGCGCGCATCGCGATGTCCGTCGGCGTCATCGGGATGAACTTCTGCTCGCCCGTCGTGCCCCGCGTGATCGCCCACCCCACCGGCTCCTCATTCAGGAGCAGGTCGATCTCCCCCTCCATCACCCGCCTGAGCAGCGGTTCGTAATCCGCGTAGGTCCCGACGGGAAAGGCGCGGCGGTACTCCTCGAGAGACGCCACCTGAGCGGCACCGTGCTCACGCCCGTACCGGGTCTCCGCGTACCCCTCCAGGAGCCGCTCCAATACCTGCTCTTGAGCCCCCACCGGGTCCGCCACCGCCTCGTGCCACGGCCGCAGCAGCCCTTCCAGCATGCCCGTTGCCCCTTCGAGTCCTCCGTTTGCCATCGATTGCCTCCAGTCCGCTGGCACAGAACAAGCCAATCCTATCCCTACACCCTACAGAGAACTCGATTCTACTCCCGCCCGTGCCTACGGGCAACCTCCCCCGGAAGCAAGGACAGACGAAGCAAGTCCAGGTCACCTTCGCACACCGTTCCCAGACAGGCTGTGGGTGGACCTCTGGAGATGACGTCGATCCTATGGTCTCTTCTCTCACTCC
>CAYMHT010000144.1:0-1245 GCA_964390305.1 uncultured Anaerolineales bacterium | reverse complement strand
CCCCTCACACTGGACAACGCCCACCAACAAATGTAGAATGGATCCACAAGGAGACACCATGTCGACCACAGCCACTCGCCTCATCACGCTGATCATGCTTCTGCAGCGCCGCCCAGGGCAGAAAGCCGCTGACCTGGCGGACGAGTTGGGCGTCTCCGTCCGCACCGTCCATCGCTACGTCGACATGCTCAACGAGATGGGCATCCCCATCTACTCCGAGCGGGGCCCCTATGGCGGGTTCTCCCTCGTCCGCGGCTACAAGATCCCGCCCGTCATCTTCACACCCGAGGAGGCCGTCGCTGTCTACCTGGGCACCGGTCTGGTAGAGGAGATATGGGGCCCCCTGTACAGGGATGCCGCCCGCGCCACCATGGCCAAGCTGGAGAACGTCCTCCCCGATGAGCAACGACACGAGGTCGCCTGGGCTCGGCGCACCCTGCTGGCGACCGGCATGCACCGCGCCGACCACACGCCGCTGGCCCCGGTCTTGGAAAAGCTCCGCCGCGCGGCCCGCGAGCGACGGGGCTTGCGTATGCTCTATCAGAGCCGGAGTCGACCGGAACCGCTGGAGCGGGACGTCGACCCGTATGCCCTGCTCCACCGCTGGGGCTGGTGGTACGTGATCGCTTACTGCTACCTGCGCCAGGCCACGCGCACCTTCCGCGTCGACCGCATCCGGGAGCTGACACTGCTCGCCAGGACCTTCGACCTGCCTCCCGACTTCGACGTCCACCAATATCTGGCCCACGACGACTGGCCCCAGCCCAACCTGCACGTTCGCATGCGTTTCTCACCGCAGGGAGCCCTCGAGGCGCTAGAGGAACGTGCCCGCTGGGACACGATGGACGAACAGCCCGACGGCTCTGTGGTGGTGACCTTCGGCGCCGCCGAGCTCGAATGGGCCGCCCGCGTGGCGCTCTCATACGGCCCCCACGTCGACGTGCTGGAGCCCGCGGAGCTTCGTCAACGCGTGCGGGAATGGGCCCGCGCCATCGCGTCCCGATACACACCGCGCGACGCCCCCGTGTCCTGAGACCTCATCCTCACAAGCTGCTCGCTTCACACGCCAGGGAGCAACGCTTCCGTGCATTTCGCGCCCTTTCGCGGCCTTTCGCGTCTTTCGCGTCGGCACGGATTCTCGCGCCCTTCGCGATCCAAACTGCCGCCTCCCCAAGACAAATCCGAAACTACCCTGAGATCTGCGTTCTCCCCCGCAGTTGTCCGTGGCCCAAACCCGTGCTAGAA
>CAYMHT010000143.1:3417-6664 GCA_964390305.1 uncultured Anaerolineales bacterium | reverse complement strand
CTCATCCTGCACGTGCTTCTGGCTCTCGCGTTCACCTATCCATACACCGCCCCGTTCCTTCGCGACAGAGGCGACTACGTGCTCTTGTTGGCCGCTCTCGTCTTCCTTCCTGCGTTCGCCACCCCGGCCCCCGAGTCGTCGAGGTTGAGCGGGGTATTCGGGGGCAGCTGTTGGGCTGGGGCGCTCCTCGTCACCATCGTCACAGCCATGCTCTCCCGCCCGCCGAAGGTCACCCCTTGTGAGACCGCTGTCGACTCCTTCCGCGTCGGGACTTACAACATACACTACGGCTACGACACCGACTGGCACTTCAACCTGGAGCAGCAGGCCCAGACCATCGAGAACAGTGGAGCCGACATGGTCATGCTTCAGGAGGTGGACGCCGGTCGCATCACCAGCTACGGCGTCGACGACGCCCTCTGGCTGGCCCGCCGCCTCGGTATGCAGGAGGTCTTCGGGCCAGCGCTGGAGAGGCTCTCCGGGGTCGCGCTCCTGTCTCGCTTCCCCGTGATGGAGGCCGACGTGCACTCCCTCCCCAGCCGGCTCGAACAGACGGTCATCGTCCGTGCCCGCGTTCACACGAATTATGACACATCGGGCGACAGGCCTCAGCTGGACGCCTACGCCACGTGGCTGGGCCTGGAGCCTGAGGAGCGAGCACGTCAGTTGGACGACGCACTCCACTACATCGGCGACGCTGCCCCCGCTGTCCTCGGAGGCGACTTCAACGCCGGACCCGACTCCCCTATCTACAACACCATCCGGGCCGCTGGGTTCAGCGATCCGTTCATCGCCGGCGGATTCGACCCCAGGCCCACCTCACCCGCCATCAGTCCCGACCAGCGCATCGACTTCGTTTGGATACGCGGTCTCGACGTCCGAGACGCCCAGGTCCTCGATTCCCGAGCCTCTGACCATCGGATGGTCGTCGTCGAATTGGCCCTCCCTTGACCGCCGGTCCTCCTCTGTCCTTTCCACACTCTGCCGCTCGTTGTACAATACAGAGGCCATGCGCATCCGCTACCTGAGCCTGACGAACTTCCGCAACTACGCCCGCCTTGAGCTGACGCTTCCCGAGCGCCCCGTGCTCCTCCATGGCGGGAACGCCCAGGGAAAGACCAGTCTTCTGGAAGCTGTCTACCTGCTGGCTACCGGCTCCTCACCTCTTGCCTCCTCCGATCGGGAATTGATCCGCTGGCAGGCCGAGGCAGAGGGGCTGCCGTACTCACGTGTCTGGGCCGAGGTGGAGCGAGGCGACCGGTGTGTGGAGCTGGACGTCACATTGGAGAAACACACCCTGGCGAATGGCACCACCCGCCTTCGAAAGACGATTCGCGTCGACCGTGCACAGAAGCGCCGGTCGGACCTGAGCGGGAAACTAAACGTGGTCCTATTCACCCCTCAGAACGTCGATCTCGTCTCCGGCCCCCCTTCAGGCCGGCGACGCTATATGAACGACGCGCTATGTCAGGTAGAAGAGGTCTATAGCGAGGCTCTGGAGCGGTACACGAAGGCGCTGCGCCAGCGCAACGCGGCGCTCCGTCACGTGCGGGACGAGGGCGGAACTCCCGCGCAACTCGCTCCCTTCGAGGAAGTGCTTGCGCGTAACGGGGTCATCGTCGCCGCAAGGCGACGTGCATTCCTGGATCGCCTATCCACTCGCGTGAAGCGCATTCACGAGCGGCTCACCGGCGGCCAGGAGTGGCTGCGGCTGGAGTACGTGCCCAACTTCGATCCGGCCGCGCCGCCCGCGCTCAAGTATCAGATGGGAATGGCCTTGCAGGGGAACAAAGAACCTCCCCCTGACGTGGGCTTCGACGATCTCGTGGAGGCCTACCGGCAGGTGCTCGTTGAACGGCGGTCACGGGAAATCGCGCGCGGGGTGACCGTCTTCGGGCCGCACCGCGACGAGATTCACTTCATCGCCGGAAGCCCTGTGCTCGGCACACACCAGGTAGACCTGGGCACCTACGGGTCCCGAGGACAGCAGAGGACGGCAGTGCTCTCCCTCAAGCTAGCAGAGCTCGGGTGGATGCGCGAGCAGACGGGGCAGATGCCGGTGCTTTTGCTCGACGAGGTTCTGGCAGAGCTCGACACGGCCCGCCGCGCCTATCTGCTTGGGCAGGTCAACGGCGTGGAACAGGCCATCCTCACCGCTACGGACCCAGAGATGTTCAGCACCAAGTTCCTGGAGCAGGCCGTGGTCTGGAAGGTGGAGGCGGGAATCGTGCAGACGGAGTAGCAGCAAGGACGGGAGCCCGCCCTCCGTCGGCCTTCGCCGGTCGACCCACTACGCCAGAGGCCGCTTGTCCGGAATGCCCGGGCGGCGCGGGTACCTCTCCGGGGTGGGGGCTACCTTGCTCACTACGACGAGATAGCGGGTTTCGGCCAGCCCGCGCAGCTCCACCGGCACCAGCTGTCGCACTTCTCCCCCCAGCGCGGAAATCGCGTGGCTCGCCTCCTGCACCTCCGCGGGGGCGTCCTCCCCCTTCTGAGCCAGCATTGCACCGCCCACCCGCACCAGCGGGAGAAGGTATTCCACAAGGGTCGGCATCTTGGCCACAGCCCGCGCCAGCGCCCAATCGTACCCCTCACGGTGGATCGGGTCCTGCCCCAACTGCTCCGAGCGGGCGTGGATGGCCCAAACGTCCTTCAATCCCAGCTCATCAATCAGGTGCTCCAGGTACGACACCTTCTTGCGCGTCGCCTCTAACAGCGTCAGCCGCATCCCTGGGCAGACGATCTTGAGGGGAATACCAGGGTATCCTGCACCGGTTCCCACGTCGATGGTCCGAGCCCCCGCCGATAGCTCCGACCGGGGAATAGCCTTCAGACACGATAGGGAATCCAGAAAGTGGCGTACCAACACCCCTTCCCAGTCGGTAATCGCCGTCAGATTGAAGCGCTGGTTCCACTCCACCAGCGTCTCGTAGCACGTCGCAAATGCCGCCAAGTGGCTATCAGTCAGACTGATGCCCAGCTCTCGCGCACCGTGAACCAGTGGCTCCATGTCTCGCTTCGCCGTTGAGTGTCGCTTGGCCATGGGCTCCTCTAGCCTTCGATTGTGCGTCACTATAGCAGAACGAGGAACCGCTGTCAATCGGTTTGGCAGGCAGAGCCCGGACCGGGGCTCAGCGCCGCGACCGAACTCGCACGTCCAGGGCGAGCAGCCGAACAGCCTCGACCCCAACAAGAAAGAGCCGCCTGAACCATGCGCGGTTCGGGCGGCTCAGGAGGCCAGCACGCC
>CAYMHT010000143.1:0-3317 GCA_964390305.1 uncultured Anaerolineales bacterium | reverse complement strand
CAGCAGTCAGGCCCCAAACTTGGCCAGGCGACCCGCGTTCGCCATGGCCAGCGGCATCAGGTCAACGTGCTTGATGTGACCGAGCCCCCCCACCACACACGGTCGCTCGCCGAACACGGTAACGCCGTCTCGGCGGACGTACCGGGACCAGAGGAGAACGGGCAGCTCATGCCAGCTGTGCGACCTCCATACCGCCGGCGTCGAATGATCACCTGTGACAATCACGACATCTGGCTCCAGGGCCAGGATCTCTGGGAGGACCTGGTCGAAGTGCTCGATCACGGCCGCCTTGGCGTCGAAGTCGCCATCCTCGCCCCGGCTGTCGATTTTCTTGACGTGGAAGAAGAAGAAGTCATAGTCGTCCCAGTTCTCCCTCAGCGTCTCCACCTCGTCCTCGATGGTGTGACCTGTGGGAAGCACGTCCATCCCCACCAGCCTGGACACACCGCGATACATAGGGTACGTGGCGATGGCACCGCATCTAAGCTTCCAGACCTCGGGCATCTGGGGCAACTCCGGCCTCTTGGAGATGCCGCGCAGGTTGCAGCTATTGGCCGGGTGATCGTTCTGCTCGGCATCGGCGGCCAGCACCTCACGCGCCTTCTCCAACCACTCGTTGATCAGCTCGGCGGTCCCTTCCGCCTCAGGACGGGTCGCCTGAACGGGCTGCGGCGGCACGCCGGTCTCCTGAGGATCGGTGTCCGTCAGACCGTCCTCCAGGCCCTCGCCCCGGAGGATCAGCGTGAAGCGGTATTCCTTGACCGGCTTGACGAAGATTCGCTCCACCTCGCGCAGCTGAACCTGACTGAGCTCCTCGCACAAGCGCGCTCCCAACTCAGAGGAGATCCGCCCCGCCCGCCGATCGGTGATCGCACCCGTCTCCGGATCCACGCTGCAGAAGTTGCCCCGCGCTGCGAGATCCCCGGACCGGAGGTCGAAACCGATCCCCAGGGCCGAGAGCACGCCCCGTTTGACCAGACATTCGACCGGATCGTAGCCAAACAAGCTCAGGTGGCCGGGGCCGCTGCCTGGGGTCACGCCGGGGGCCACGGCCGTGCTCAGGCCGCAGATCGAGCGAGCGGCGAGGGCATCGAGGTTCGTCGTTCGGGCGGCTTCCAGCTCCGTGGGCCCTTCCGGCGTCCGTGGCAACCCACCGAGTCCATCCAGCACGATCAGCACGATCTTCGTCTCTTTTTCTTCCGCCAGGCTGCTCATCAGCTCCAAGTCGGCCATATCCAGACCCATTCCCTTTGGGCTACCGAATCGCCTTCTCCGTCGTCCGATTGAAGATGTGCATGCGGTCCATGTTGAACGCTGTGGACATCGTCTTACCCACCTTCGCATCGGTCCGAGGATCGAAGCGGCCCAGGAACTCCGTGCCTTCCTTATTCAGATACACGACCACCTCGTCGCCCATCATCTCGACCACGGTCACCTCGGCCTCCACCAGCTGTTGAGCGATGTCAGGAGGGGCGAAGTCGGGGTCGTGAATGTCTTCAGGGCGCACGCCGACTACAACTTCCTCGCCCAGATGAGGCCGATACGTGTCCTCCCGATCCTCAGGGATGTCGAGCAAGAACTGATCGGTCTTCACAGCCACCTTCCCGTCGCGCTCGACCAACTCGGCGTCGAAGAAGTTCATCGCTGGACTCCCGATGAAGCCAGCGACGAAGATATTCGACGGGTAATCGTACAGCTTCTGTGGCGTATCGACCTGCTGGAGGATGCCGTCGTTCAGAACGGCGATGCGGGTGCCCATCGTCATCGCCTCGACCTGGTCGTGGGTCACGTAGATGAACGTCGTCTCCAGACGCTGATGGAGCTTGCTGATCTCAGCCCGCGCCTGGACGCGAAGCTTGGCATCGAGGTTCGAGAGCGGCTCGTCCATCAGGAAGACGTTAGGCTCCCGGACGATGGCACGTCCCACGGCCACCCGCTGCCGCTGGCCACCCGAAAGCTGCTTGGGCTTGCGGGCAAGCAGGTTGTGAATCCCGAGGATGTCAGCTGCTTTCTCCACACGCCTCCTGATGTCCTCCTTCGGCGTCCCCCGCAGTTTCAGCCCAAAGGCCATGTTGTCGTAGACGTCCATGTGCGGGTAGAGCGCATACGACTGGAACACCATCGCGATGTCCCGGTCCTTGGGGGGCACGTCGTTGACCACGCGATCGCCGATCAAGATCTCCCCTTCGGTGATCTCGTCCAGCCCTGCCAGGACACGTAGGCTCGTCGACTTGCCACAGCCAGAGGGGCCAACAAAGACCAGAAACTCCTTGTCCTCGATGTAGATGTCGAGATCTTTGACGGCGACGACGTCGCCGAATCGCTTCGTCACGTGTTTGTAGGTTACACTTGCCATCTGTCTACTCCTTTTCTGCTCAAGTATATGTCGTACGCCTGCCGTCAGGCCAGAACAATCTCCACGCCCACCTCGCTGAGATCCCAAAGGTACGCCGAGGGTGCTTCCCGACCGGTGACGATGACGTCCACGCTGGCGACCGGCGCGACCTGGACAGCGGCCACGCGTCCCACTCGCTCCGGCGGAACCACGGCAACGATAGTCACTCCCGCCCCCACCAGCACCCGCGAAACGTCCGCCTGGGGAAGGCTGTCCTCGGTCAGCCCTTCTACAGCGCTCACCCCGCCCAGCTCGAGCACGACGCGATCAGCGCGAAGACTGGAGAGGGCATCGCGAGCCAGCTGCCCCACGAGCGCCAGATCGGGGCCTTCAGCTTGGCCCCCGGTCATGATGAGCCGATGTGACGTATGGGCAGCCAGCCAGTGACCGATCTCCAGCCCATTCGTGATGACTGTCACCCGGGAATGCTCCGCCAGCTTCCGGGCCACCTCTAGCGAGAGAGAACCCGGCCCCAGAAAGATGGTCTCGCCGTCATCGATCATGTCGACCACGGCCCGACCGATGCGCGCAGCGTACGCAGGGACGGGCTCGCCCGCGCCCCCACCCCGCGAGTCCTTCTCCCGGACCGCCACAGCGCCTCCGTGGACACGCTCCAACGTTCCACGTTCCTCCAGCGTCTCCAGGTCCCGCCGCACGGTTGCCGGGCTGACCTCGAAGTGATCCGCCAACTCGGACACCCGGGCAGCGCCCTTTCGGACCACCAGATCGCCCATAGCGTCTCGTCTTTCGGCCGTCAGTGTCGGTCGTGCGTGCTTATCCATCACCCCCAGTCTATCACATTCGCGAAGATCTGTCAAGAGGGATTGCTCATTTGTGAGCGATTCCGCTTGAAATCGCACACGATCAATCGAAATCAAGCAGCCGCGGCCCGCTCGACTCACTCACCGTCGCGGAGTCTAAC
>CAYMHT010000142.1:0-6682 GCA_964390305.1 uncultured Anaerolineales bacterium | reverse complement strand
CGAAACGCGTCTGCACGTTCGAACAGGTGGAATGCGGCTTCACCGAGGAGGCGGCTATCGCCGAGGCGGGACGATGCCTGGCCTGTGCTTGCCAAGTCAACGGGGCCTGTGACTTGCAGCGGCTCGCGGCCGAATACGGCGTGGAAGGTCCGACATACAAGGGTGAGACCCAGCGTTATGAAATCGATCCTGACCCGAACCCCTTCGTTCTCATCGACCGCAACAAGTGCATCCTCTGCAGCCGCTGTATCCGCGCGTGCGCAGAGATCCAGAACCGCGACGTCTGGAGCTTCGCCAATCGCGGGTTCGAGACGAAGCTCGTTGCCGGCGCCGATCAGCTGATGCTCGACGCCCGATGCGAAAGCTGCGGACAGTGTGTGGCCTACTGCCCCACGGGGGCTCTGTATGACAAGATGAGCGTAGATAAGGGATGGCTCGGGCCGGTGGAGAGAGTACGCACCACTTGCGCCTACTGCGGTGTGGGCTGCACCTTCGACCTGAACGTGCGTGACGACGAGATTGTGCGCGTGACCAGCGCCGAGGATGCGTCGGTCAACGGGCTGTCACTCTGCGTGAAGGGACGCTACGGGTATGACTACATCCACCACCCCGATCGGCTCAAACGCCCGTTGGTCCGGGCCAGATGGTTGAATGACGTCGACGAACAGGTTCGGAGCGGGGCATGGAAGGTGTACGATGCCGGTGGGAAGGGTGGTCACGCGGCGACGATTGATCCCCAATCATTCATCGAGACCGATTGGGACACAGCCCTTGACGTGACCGCTGGGAAGTTCGCCGCTGTGAAAGCCGAGAGCGGCCCGGACGCTTTCGCCATGTTAGCCTCTGCCAAGTGCACCAACGAGGAGAATTACCTCTTCAGCAAGTTCACGCGGCAGTTGATGATGACCAACACGATCGACCACTGCGCTCGCCTCTGACACAGCGCTACTGTCGCCGGTCTGGTGACGAGTTTCGGGAGTGGCGCGATGACAAACTCCATTCGGGATATTACCGAGAGGAGCAACTGCATCTTCATTGTCGGCAGCAACACGACGGAGCAACATCCGGTCATCGGGATCAGAGTCCGGGCTGCGAAGCGGCAACGCGGGGCCAAGCTCATCGTGGCGGATCCCCGCCGCATTGACATCGCGGATTACGCCGATCTATATCTGCAGCATGAGCCGGGCACGGACATCGCGCTGCTCAACGGGTTGATGCACATCATCATCCGCGAGGGTTGGCACGACGAAGATTTCATCGCCGACCGGACGGAGGGCTTCGAGGCACTCAGGGAGACGGTTGAGGCCTATCCACCGGCAGTGACGAGCCAGATCACGGGAGTACCCGCGGAGGACCTCGAGAGGGCAGCACGCATGATGGCCGAGAATCGGCCGGGAGCGCTGCTCTACGCCATGGGCATCACGCAGCATACGGTGGGCGTGGGCAACGTGATGAGCTGCGCCAACCTGCAGATGGTCCTTGGCAACATGGGCATTCCGGGTGGCGGCGTCAACCCGCTGCGTGGCCAGAACAACGTGCAGGGCGCCTGTGACCTGGGTAGCCTGCCCAACGTGTATCCCGGATATCAATCCGTGACTGATCCAGCCATTCAGGACAAGTTCCAGCGCGCCTGGGGCGTGCCCCTCTCGGACGAGGTCGGATTGACCGTCACAGAGATGCTCGATGCAGCGGACGCGGGAGAGGTTCGCTGTCTCTACGTCATTGGCGAGAATCCGATGACCAGCGATCCTGATCTGAATCACGTGCGCCACGCTCTGGAGGCGACGGAGTTCCTCGTGGTTCAAGACCTCTTCTTGACCGAGACGGGGCAACTGGCCGACGTCATCTTCCCCGCCTGCAGCTTCGCCGAGAAGGAGGGCACCTTCACCAATACGGAGCGGCGCGTCCAGCGCGTGCGGCAGGCGATCGAGCCTGTCGGGGAGTCGAAGGATGACACGTGGATCGTGACACAGCTGGCAAGGCGCCTCCTCGACCTGGGCGCAGCGAATCCGCGTGAGGAGGCGCCCTTCGCAGGATGGGACCGAGCCAGCGCGGACGAGGTGATGGCCGAGATCAACGCCCTCACCCCGATCTACGGCGGCGTGACGTACGAAAGGCTGAACGCTGGCGAGCAACTCCAGTGGCCCGTCCCTACCGAAGACCATCCGGGTACACCAATCCTCCACTGCGGCAAATTCAGCCGTGGACTCGGCCACTTCGAGCCCGTGGATCACACCCCGCCGGACGAACTGCCGGACGAAGAGTACCCCCTGATGCTGACCAGCGGGCGCGTCCTCTACCATTGGCACGGTGGCGAGATGACCCGTCGTGCGCGCAACCTGAAGGCCATGTACCCAGAGGCTGAGATCCAAATCAGTCCGCCCGACGCGCAGGCGCGGGGCATTCAGGATGGCGATATGATGAAGGTCGCCTCGCGGCGCGGGGAGATCGTCGCCAAGGCCCAAGTCACCGACCGCGTGCCCGCGGGTCTCATCTTCGCGACGTTCCACTACCCTGACTCGGCTGTCAATTTTCTCACCAATCCAGCCCTGGATCCCGTAGCCAAGATCCCGGAGTATAAGGTCTGCGCTGTGAAAGTCGAGGCCGTAGATGAGCGCGGGGAAGGATAGCACAACCCGGTAGGATAACGGACGACCGCACAGTCTACGGGCATGCCCTCCGGCGACAACAGGAGGGCATCCCGTCTCTAGAACAGAACCTCCCGGCGGCTGCAGCAGAGTGGCGCACCGCCCCTTCATCATCTCAACGGTGCAGCAGCGTACGGGTCGGTGGCGACGACCAGTATGACAGCAGGCCCTGCTAGCGCGAAGCAGGTGTGACTCGAGGGCTCAACCAGTGGGTCGCCAGCCTCCAGCGTCCAAGACATCAGAACGACCGGAGATAGCGTGAGGAGTTCATACGATGGAAGAGCCTCGTATAGGCGTTTATGTATGTGAGTGCGGGGTCAACATCGCCGCCACGGTGGATGTGGAGGACGTGGTGGAGATGGTCAGCGACCTGCCCGGCGTGGTCGTCGCTCGGCAGCACAAGTACATGTGTTCCGAGCCTGGTCAGGACATGATCCAGAAGGACATCCGGGAGCATGGTCTGAACCGCGTGGTGGTTGCCTCGTGCACCCCGCGTATGCACGAACCGACGTTTCAGCGCGCCCTCCAGGAAGCCGGGCTCAATCCCTACTTCTTTGAGATGGCCAACATACGCGAGCACGTCTCTTGGGCAGTCAAGGACAAGGATAAGGCCACAGAGAAGGCCAAACGGGTGACCCGGGCGGCTGTCGCCCGGGTCGCACATCACCGCGCTCTGGAGGCTCGCCAGGAGCCCGTGACCGAGGCTGCCCTGGTCGTCGGCGGTGGGATCGCCGGGATCAAGTCCGCACTGTCAATCGCCGAGGCGGGCTATCACGTCTACCTAGTGGAGAAGGAACCCTCCATCGGGGGCCGGATGGCTCAGCTCGATAAGACCTTCCCCACCCTCGACTGTAGCACCTGAATACTTGGACCGAAGATGATGGATGCCGGTCGGCATCCCAACATCACACTTCTCACCTACAGCGAGGTCGAGGACGTCTCCGGGTACATTGGTCGCTTCCAGGTTCGTATACGTAAGCGGGCCCGGTATGTGAACGAGGACCTTTGCACAGGCTGCGGCCTGTGCCAGGAGAAATGTCCGTCGAAGGTCATCGATACGGCCTATGAGGCCGGAATGGGCGAGCGAAAGGCGATCTACCGGCCCTTCTCTCAGGCTGTCCCCAACGTGCCGGTTCTTGATACGGAGCACTGCATCTACTTCCAGCGCGATGGGCGCTGTGGGGCGTGTGCGAAGCTCTGCCCCACCGGCGCCGTCGACTACGAGCAGGAAGACGAACTCCTCGATGTGGAGGTCGGGACCATCATCATTGCCACGGGCTTTGGAATGTGGGATCCCGCCCAGCTGCCTCAGTATTCCTATGGCAAATCTCCCAATATCCTCACGGGACTTCAGTTCGAGCGACTGACCAGCGCCACGGGTCCCACCGAGGGGGAGATTCTGACCAACGAAGGAAGCGTCCCGGAGAGAGTCGCGATCATCCACTGTGTCGGCAGCCGCGACGAACACGCGCACCCGCACTGCTCTCGCTTCTGCTGCATGTATTCGCTCAAGCACGCCCATCAGGTTCGCGACAAGACCGGGGCCGAGGTCTATGAGTTCTACATGGACATGCGGACCTCCAGTAAGGCCTATGAAGAGTTCTATCAGCGGGTTCAGGAAGACGGTGTCACGTTTGTGAACGGGCGCGGGGCCGAGGTGGACGTCCTGGCGGACGGCAGGCTGCGCGTCAAGGGCGAGGATGTCACCCTGGGACGCACGGTGACCGCGGACGTAGACATGGTGATCCTGGCATCGGCTATTGAGCCGCGCCCGGAAACGGCCAAGGTCGCCACTCTCTTCGGGCTGGGACGCACGGCCGACGGCTGGTTTGCCGAGGCGCACCCCAAGCTGCGTCCGGCCGAGACGAGCACAGCCGGGATCTTCCTGGCCGGATCGTGCCAGGGCCCTCGCGACATACCCGACACGGTGGCCCACGCGGGAGACGCGGCGCAGGAGGCGATCCAGCTGTTGAACAAAGGCCAGGTGACCATATCTCCCGTCGTCGCGCAGGTCGTGGAGGAGAAGTGCGTGGGGTGCGGCGAGTGCATCCTGGCCTGTCCCTATTCCGCCATTGCGTTCGATGCAAATCACAAAGCAGAGGTCAACGCAGCGCTATGCCACGGATGCGGTACGTGCGTCGCCGCTTGCCCGTCCGGTGCGATGATGGAGCTCCATTTCACCGACCAGGAGATCGTCGCCGAGATCGACGGGCTGTTGGAGATGGTATGGTAGTCCCTCGCGGCACATGCTTCCCCCTCCAAGCGAAACAACGCGTCGAGCGTGAGACGTCAGGAGATGAATGGAATGACTGAGAATTTCGAGCCAAGGATCGTTGCCTTCCTCTGCAACTGGTGCTCCTATGCGGGGGCCGACAGCGCAGGCGTGGCTCGCATGGCATCCCCGGCCAACGTGTTGCCCATCAGAGTGATGTGCTCCGGGCGGGTTTCGCCGGAGATGGTGTTGCGCGCGTTTCGCGCCGGCGCCGACGGCGTCCTGGTGCTCGGCTGCCACATCGGTGATTGCCACTACATCGACGGCAACCACCGCACCGCCAAACGCATGCCGCTGGTGCGAAACATGTTGGGCTACGTGGGGATCAACCCCGACCGCCTGCGCTTGGATTGGGTCTCGTCAGCTGAGGCGCCGAAGTTCGCTCGAGTGACAAAGGACTTCGTGGAAACGGTCCGCGACCTGGGGCCACTCGAAGACGAGATGGGGGAGCAACACGATGGTTGAACGAAACACACGGATGGAGCAACTTCGCGAGGACGTGGCCAAGACGTTGGAGGAATTGGACGGCGTTTTAGCCCTACGGCAGACGGAGGTTGGAACCGCGCCCTACCTCTTCCAGAGGGAGGAGGATCTCTCCAGCCTGGCGCTGGAACCGCGGTATCCGGTGGGAAAGATCATCTCCACGCTGCAGAAGCGTTTCCCAGACGCCGAATTTGGCATCGTGGTCCGGGCGTGCGACATGCGGGCTCTGATTGAGATGGCAAAGCGAGAGCAGATCGATCCCGATCGGCTGCACGTCTTTGGGATAGCGTGCAGCGCCGAGCAGGCCGAGGCGTGTCACTGCGCTGACCCAACTCCCGATCTCGCCCCCTGGCCCCGAGCGGAGGTCTTTGGGATCCCGGCGGAAGGGAGCCAGGCCAATCCCCTCGTTGCCAAGTACAGCGAGATGTCGCTCCGCGAGCGACGGGCGTTCTGGAAGGAGCAGTTTAGGAAGTGCCTCAAGTGTTATGGCTGCCGCGACATCTGCCCCGTATGCTTCTGCGAGTCCTGCGCACTCGAGGATCCCCTGTGGGTGGAGCCCGGGGAGCTGGCCCCGCCGTTCCCTATGTTCCACCTGATTAAGGCAATGCATATGTCCGGACGATGCGTGGCCTGCCGTCAGTGCGAGATCGCCTGCCCCGCTCACCTCCCGCTGACGGTGCTGTATGATCTGATCCGACAGGACGTGGTGGAGCTGCTCGGCTACGAGCCGGGGGCTGACCTGGAGACACTTCCGCCGCTCTCGGTGACGTTCGACGAAGCACCTTTGCTGCAGGCAGAAGAGGAGTAGGAGAAACAAGCTGATGGAATACAAGAACGTCCTCACCACGTGCCCGTACTGCGGAGCCGGCTGCAAGCTCTATCTACAGATACTGGACGGAGAAATCGTCGGCGTTCTCCCCGACAAAGAGCATCCTATCAGCCGTGGCGGGCTATGTATCAAAGGTTGGAACGCCGCGTCCTTTGTCCATCATCCGGACCGACTGACGAAGCCCCTCATACGACGGGGCGATGGCCCATCATCCGAGTTCCAAGAGGCAACGTGGGATGAGGCGCTCGACCTGATCGCAGAAAGGGTCACCGATACCCGCGACCAGTTCGGATCGGATGCCGTCGGATTCCTGGCGTCCGCCAAGTGCACGAACGAGGAGAACTATCTCATCCAGAAGCTGGCTCGCGCGGTGATTAAGACGAACAACGTCGATCACTGCGCCAGGCTCTGACACGCTCCCACGGTGGCCGGTCTGGTCGCCGCGTTTGG
>CAYMHT010000141.1:0-6778 GCA_964390305.1 uncultured Anaerolineales bacterium | reverse complement strand
ATTATAACACGGGCACCCTCCAGGAGCAAGCATTTGCGGTGCGAGCTGAAGGATCGGTTCCTCGCTCCAAGAGAGATTCGGATAGGGCACAGCGGGACACATGCTTCGTCATTTCACTGAATCGTGGTAGAATGTGAGTGTGCAGACCATAGTGGGAAGGGCGGAGGCGATCCATCATGCAGTCGCGTAACTGGGGACTGATTGCCGGGGTTGTCCTTGTCGTAGGAGCCGTATTGCTGGGCATCGCCCTGATCTGGCGAGGGGGTCCGCAGGCGACCGTCCCCGTCACACCTGGGGTCACCGAAGAAGCAGCCAGTGAACAGGCGAATGTCACTGCCTCACCGCGTCCGACGGTCTCTCCCACACTTCCACCGCCCGTCACGTACGTGGTGGAAGGGGGTGACACTCTGTCTGGCATCGCTCAGGCATACGACATCTCCCTTGAGGCGCTGATCGCTGCCAATGACATAGAGAATCCAGACGTGCTACAAGTCGGCCAGACACTGGTCATTCCCCAGGGTGAAACAGCCGCTTCGCGAGCTGTCCCCTCAACAGCAGCCCCTGCTCAAACCTCATCAGCGGAAGAACGGGACTACGTGGAACCTCCCACCCTGACCCCGTCTGGCCCTCCCCTGGTTGAGATCAGGGCAGTGCTCAACGTCGGTGATCTTGCAGGTGAGACTGTAATCCTAGAGAACCGCGGAGGGACGGTCAGTTTGGAGGCCTGGACGCTTTCGGCAGCAGGCGATGCCACGTTCGTCTTCCCTGCTCTGACGCTCTTCCCACAGGCGACGGTACGAGTGCATTCAGCGAATGGTCAAGATGCACCAGGCAACCTCTACTGGGGGCGGTCAGAAGGAGCCTGGGAGGTGGGGCAACTGGTCACGCTCCGCAATGCGGACGGGAACGTGGTCGACACGTACATCATACCGGAGTCTTAAGGTCAAGAAGCGCTCATCGCGGAGCAGCTGGAGGAGCCCCAACGCGGGCGTATCGACCGGTTGAAACGCGGCATCACGCACGCTGTCGTAACTCGAGGCCGTGGGCTGTGTTACTTCTACCGCAGCATCGGTGACTTGCTGGTTTAGCGGAGGAACTTGTGAGACCCATCAAGGTCATATTGAACCCGGCAGCTGGACGTGGCTATGGTGCCCGGGCAGAGCCGGAAGTGCGTCAGTGCCTGGAAGCCGAAGGGGTAGATTTTGACCTAGTTCGGACGAAGAGCCCCTGGCATGCAGCTCAGCTAGCAGAGCAAGCAGCCAGGGAAGGCTTCGAGACCGTCGTCGCCGCGGGTGGCGACGGCACTGCCAACGAGATCATCAACGGTCTATTGGCAGTGTCGCAGAATGGCACGGGGCCGAAGCTAGGGGTGATTCCTGCGGGCTCAGGCAGCGACTTCGCCAGTGGAATCGGCCTCCCTGCCGATCTCCGAGAGGCATGCCGGCGCATAGCTCGGGGTGAGAACAGGACGATAGACATCGGTCGCGTCACCGTAGCGGGACAAGAACCACGATACTTTGGAAACGTCGTGGGGGTCGGTTTCGACGGCGCTGCGCTGATTGAAACCTTGAAGATCAAGCACCTTCGAGGCCTCGCACTCTACCTGGTAGCTGTCCTAAAGACCATCTTGCTGACTTTCGAGGCACCGATGACCACGGTCCGATACGACGGAGAGGAGATGGTGCTGCCGGCGATGCTCATCTCCGTGACGAACGGCCCGCGGGAAGGAGGCGGATTCTTTATTGCGCCTGAAGCAAAGCCGGACGACGGCCTCTTCGACGTGTGTATCGCCCGCGAGGTAGACCGGCTGACCATGCTGCGTCTTCTTCCCCATTTCTTGAGGGGAACGCACGTCGACCTCGAGCCCATCACAATGCTCCAAGCTGAGCGGGTAAGCATCTCCTCACCAGACGGCCTGATCGCTCACGTTGACGGAGAGGTTCTCTGCACGGACGCGACTTGGATCCGGTGTGAGATCCTTCCCAACGTGCTGGATGTCTGCATCTGACCTGGTGAGTCAACTCCTACGCGGCCCTACGAGCTAGACATCTACGTCAGCAGGGCTGGGCAGGCTCATCGCATCCATATACGCACCAGAAAATCGGGCATCAGTCGTCAGCTCGATGTACTCGACGCGCTGCGCGATTTCCTCGGCCACGTCGCGGCAGCGGCGGGACAGCAGCGCTAGCTTGGCCCCAATCCCAGCGGCGTTACCCACCTGGTCGAACCGATCCAGGGGCAGCGGGGGGAACATCCCTATGGCACGCGCGCTGGCCACACTCAGGTAAGTCCCAAAGGCCCCCGCCACGACAACCCGTTCAACCTGACCAACCTGTACGCCCGCCTCATCCAGTAGTACCTCGATCCCAGCCCTGATAGCGCCCTTCGCAAGCTGGATCTCACTGACATCCTTTCGGTTGACCACAATGTCATTGGGCGCACCGTTCTCGCCGGCCGCGACAAGAAGAAACTCGGGCCGGTCGCGACGCTGACGGACCCGGGGATGGCTGTCGGGCCTCATCGAGCCATTCTCCTTCAACACGCCGATCCGGCGCAACTCAGCCACGCTGTCCAAGATCCCGGAGCCACAGATGCCCACGGGCGGCGCTGCGTCGATGGTTTGATAGTTGGTCTGACCATCGACCATTTTCACCCACTCGATCGCACCGGGTGCCGCTCGCATACCGTCGCGGATGTGCGCACCTTCAAAAGCGGGCCCGGAAGCCGTCGAGCAACTCAAGAGACGCTCGTTCGCCGCCAGGCTGACCTCCGTGTTGGTGCCGATGTCCAAGCCGAGGGTGACCTTATCGGTTTCGTGAAGACCGCTGGCCATCACCATCGACACGTGATCAGCCCCGACGAACCCCGCGATGTTCGGCAAGAGATGAACGTATGCCCCGGCAGCCAGGTCCAGTCTGAGATCCCGCGCCTTGACGTCGCAAGACGATGAAAGCGCGGGCACGTAGGGCGCCACGCCGAGCTGATCCACCGGCAGCCCCATCGCCAGGTGGTGCATACACGTATTCCCAACCAGCACGGCCTCGAGGATCTCCTCGCGGTCGCGGCCGCACTGCTCGCACAGCTCGCGAGTTCGATCGTTCAATTCCCCAATGATCGCCTCCTGCAGCTCGTGTCTGTGTTCCTCCGCCTCCATCGCGTAGGCGATACGAGCCATCACGTCCTCCCCAAAGGCGATCTGGGGGTTCATCTCTCCAGACGCTCCCAACATCTCCCCCGTTTCAAGGTCTACCAGGTAGGCAGCCACCTTCGTGGTGCCAATGTCGACCGCCAGCCCGAGCGGAGGGGTCCCAGCTGGTGCAGCGCCGATGAGCTCGCCATTTCGGACGAACAGGCGAGTCTCCCAGTCGCGATCCCGAAGCCGAGAAGGGATGCGGGTCAAGACGATGGGATCGAACCGCACGGACACAAGGTTGTGCTGCTCCTCGAGCGCCTCACGGAGACGCTTCTCGTCGGAACGCAGGTCGTGAAGGCTGGGAGGCGTCGGCCTGACATCGAAGGCGCGCACAGTCGGGTCGATCTCAACGGGTCGCTCCCGTCCTTCAATCTGGGCCCGCTGCGGGGCAGTGATAGACTCCGGCGGCACGTCCACCAGTACGTCCCCCAGCACCTCGACCTGACACGCCAGCCGGTACCCCTCGTCCAACTCGGTCTGATCCAGAAACTTCTCTTCGGACTTGTTGGGTGGCGACACCTCGCCGTCAACGATGCGCACGCGGCACGTTCCGCAGCTGCCAGCGCCGCCACAGACGGCGTTCAAGCCCACCCCCGCCTTGCGGGCAGCCTCAAGGAGCGATCTGCCCTCGGTCACCCGCACGCGGCGACCCAGCGGCTGAAAGTCTATCGTATGATCGGTGGTCATTGTCCATGTCCTTGTCTTGGTGATTTGCGAGGAACGTCCTGCGCCTGATACCCTGATTCTCTAGGCGGTCATCTCGGCTGTCACGCGCCACGGACAGCGGTCTCGTTTCGAGCAGAAATCACACGCAACGGCGTCGGGGCGCATGTGGGGGCCCATCCCAATCACGAATGAGACTGACTTCCGCGGTATCATGAGGCAGCTCTCCGTCAGATGAACGCCGATTTCTTCCGTCGAGAGGTGGTCGAAAACGACCCGCTGCTGCCAGATTGACCAACCCTCCTGGCCCGGCTGGGCACGCATACCCAGGCCCCAGTCGTGACCTGCTGCGATCTCGCGTAACTCTTCGATAACGGTGTCGGAGATCTTCCTGAGAGCCGCGGTCCCCGCTCCGTCCAGGGCCATCGCCCCTACCGGATCCTCGGCGAAGAGCTGGCTCATGCGCGCCTCCAGAGTTGGACCGACGGTGCATACGGCGAGAGCCACCTTCTCCGCACCGGCCAGTGCGCGTGCAGCCAGAGGGCCCTCAAACGCGTCACCATCCTCCAGTTCGATGGTCTGGTGATGAAACCCTGCGACAGAGACCACGTCGTACACTGCCGCAGGATCAAGGAGGTCGGGCACGGCATCGAGGATTTCCTGCGCTGAAGCCAGGAGTCCCGACCGTGCGCGATCGGGAGCAATGCCCTGTCCTCGCAGGACATCCTCGACAGTGAGCGCAAGAGGGATGTCAGTCAGTCTTCGCATGACCTCCTTCGTTCCCCGTCGACAGCCAAGCCAGATGCAACTGGTCTGCGCCCAAACCAGGGCTGTTTGCGATGTCCAGAGCCAAGCATGATAAGTGGGAGGGAAGGCTTTGGAGATGAAGGAAGCCAGAGTCTAAGACGCTTGTGGCTAGAATTCAACCGGCGCCTGCCGAGTCTCCGCGTCGAGGAACTGGGCCAGACGGTCGCGGAAGAATAGCTGCACGGAACCCGTGGGGCCATTACGATGCTTGGCGATAATGATCTCAGCGATGTTCTGCTCCTCGGTATCGGGGTCATAAAGCTCGTCACGGTAGATGAACATCACCACGTCGGCGTCCTGTTCTAAGCTGCCACTGGCCCTCAAATCCGCCAGGATCGGTCGCTTGTTGGTTCGCTGCTCCACGGCACGCGACAGCTGCGAGATGGCCACCAGGGGGACATCGAGTTCTCTCGCCAGCCCCTTGAGAGAGCGAGAGATGTACGAGACCTCCTGAACCCGGCCTTCGTGACGCAGGTCACCGGCAGTCATCAGCTGCAGATAGTCGACCAGGATAAGGTCAATTCCATGTTCCGCGTGGAGACGTCGCGCCTTTGTGCGCATCTGTAGAACAGAGATGGAGGGGGTGTCATCGATGAAAAGAGAGAGATCGGACAGCCGCCCGGTCGCCTGGACGAAGAGGGGCCACTCGTCCTCGCGCAGGTCGGCAAGACGGAGACGTTGAGCATCGATTCCTGTCTCAGCAGACACCATACGCTGCACCACCTGCTCACTCGACATCTCCAGGCTGAAGATAGCCACGTGCTGACCCAGACTCGCCGCATGTCGCGCGACCGAGATACCGAGAGAGGTCTTTCCCACGGCGGGTCTCGCGGCAATCAGGATCAGATCGGAACGCTGAAGACCGCCCAACAGGCGATCCAGGTCAATGAATCCTGTAGGCACACCCAGAGGCTCGTCTCGGTGATCGTAGAGATACTCAATGCGGTCGTAGTAGCGGCGAATCACGTCCTGCACGGGCGTCAGATCGCGCGTGATACGGCGTTGGGAGACGCTGAAGAGGGTCTGCTCGGCGCGGTCGACCGCCTGATCGATGTCCTCACCTTCTTGATAGGCCAGCTGGGCAATCTGGCTTGCCGCATTGATCAAGCGGCGTCGGATGGCGGCGTGCTCGACGATATGACCATAAGCTTCAACGTGAATGGCACTCGGAACCGCGTTGATCAGGTGCGTGACGTAAGCGGCGCCTCCGATCTCCTCCAGTCTCTCCTGACGCTCGAGCTCATCACATAGCGTGACAAAGTCGATCGCCTCTCTCCGCTCGTGGAGCGCCAAGATCGCGTCATAGATCCAACCGTTCTTCTGGAGATAGAAGTCGTCCGGTGCCAGGAAAGGGGAGACACGAAACAGGGCTTCGGGGTCAATCAGAAGAGAGCCGAGAACGGCCTCTTCGGCTTCGACATTGTGAGGAACCAGCTTATCTGGAGCTACCATCCACTGCCCCTATATCACTCACCTCCAACTCTCTAGGAGGAGAGGTCATCCAGATCCAGTCCCTCCACGAAGTCTCGGAAGGCCGACAGATCCTCCTCTCCCTCTGTCTCCTCGGTGATGTCTTCTTCCGGCGTGATGCTGGCCTGCTCCATGACGCTCTCAGCCACGAAGATGGGAACCCCCGCGCGCACCGCAAGCGCGATTGCGTCAGAGGGACGCGAGTCTATCTCCAGTCGCTGCCCATTCAAGTCCACGTTGATCAATGCATAGAACGTGTCGTCGCGCAGGTCACATACAAGAATGTGAGAGATGTTCCCGCCCATTTCACCAATGACATTGTTGAGGAGATCGTGGGTAAGGGGCCGAGCGATATCCACATCCTTGAGACGGATGGCGATAGCCTCTGCTTCATAGGGACCGATCCAAATTGGGAGATAGAGCTCTTCGTCGAGTGCCTTCAGGACGATGACACGGTGCTCCGACATCAAGCTCACCCGAATGCTATCGATCTCGACTTCAATCATCTTTTCCTCCTGACCGGGCGCTGCGCCCAATTATCATTATACCTGAGGCATACAGGTTGGCAAACGGTGGCCCTGACCCCCTTCAAACGAGCACGGTGACAGCTGGTCATAGAGGGCGCCCGTCGCGGACCTGGGTGAG
>CAYMHT010000140.1:3948-6874 GCA_964390305.1 uncultured Anaerolineales bacterium | reverse complement strand
TTCGTCGGGAACTTCGAGTCGACGGAGGACGGGCGCCGCGTGAGTGAGGACCTGATCGCGGAGGGCGCCGACATCATCATGCCGGTTGCCGGCCCGGTGGGTCGAGGCACCGGTGCTGCGGTCCAGGCGAACCCGGGCACAATGATGATTGGCGTCGACACCGACTGGTGCGTGAGCGAACCTGAGTACTGCGACGTCATCCTCACCAGCGTGGAGAAGCGGATGGACGTGGTGGTCTTCAACTCCATCCAGCAGGCGTACGAGGGCAACTTCCAGGGTGGCAGCAACTACGTCGGGACACTGGCGAACGACGGCGTCGGGCTTGCACCGTTCAACGAGTTCGAGGACGAGGTGCCGGACGATCTGAAGGCTGAGCTCGACGAGGTCCGCCAGGGTATCATCGATGGCGAGATCGAAACCGGGGCAGGCCTGGGCATCGAGGCCCCGCCCGAGGCAGAGGTGCCGCCCGAGGAGGCCGAGCCGCTGATCATCGGCACAACCGACTCAGTGACCGACCTCGATCCGGCCAACTCGTACGACTTCCACACCTGGGAGATCCATCACAACACGATGGACACGCTGGTTCACTACATCCCGGGGACCACGGAGCTGGAGCCGGGCCTGGCCGAGTCCTACGAGATCAGCGACGACGGGCTGGAGTACACCTTCAAGCTCCGCGAGGGGCTGTCGTTCCCCGACGGGGCGCCGTTCAACGCCGACGCGGTGACCTGGTCCATCAACCGTGTGATGCGGCTGGAGGGTGACCCCAGCGCGCTGGTCACTGCCTATGTGGAGAGCGTCGAGAAGGTGGATGAATACACGGTCAAGTTCGTGCTCAAGAACGCGGTAGGCTTCTTCCCCAAGCTGGTGGCGACCATGCCCTATGCCATCGCCAGCCCCGAGTGCTATCCGGAAGATGACTTCGACGTGGACAGCACGTGCGGCGGGATCGGTCCCTACAAGATCGTGCGCTGGGAGCGCGACGTGGAGATGGAGCTGATCGCGAATGAGGGCTGGTACGGTGACCCGCCGGCGTCGCCGCGGGTGATCGTGCGCTACTTCGCCGACTCGACGGCGGAGCGGCTGGCGCTGGAGGCCGGCGACATCGACGTCGCGTGGAAGACGCTGACGCCGTCCGATTACGCCGACCTCGAGGAAAACCCGGACTACAAACTCTTCGAGGCGGCCGGGCCCTACATCCGCTACATCTGCTTCAACGCCACGACGGAGCCGTTTGACAACCCGGTGGTGCGCCAGGCGATCTCGCTGGCCATCGACCGCGATCAGATCTCTGACGTGGTGTTCCAGGGCACGCACGAGAACCTGTACAGCATGGTGCCGATCGGGATGTTCGCGCACACGGACGCATTCCCCGAGCGGGACGTGGAGGAGGCAAAGGCGCTGCTGGCCGAGGCCGGCTTCGACGAGGACAACCCGCTGGAGATGGACCTGTGGTGGACGCCGAGCCACTACGGCCCCACCGAGGGTGACGTCGGGTCGTCGCTGAAGCAGGCGCTGGAGGAGACGGGCGTGATCGAGGTGTCACTGCAGAGCGCCGAGTGGGCGACTTACACCGACTACTTCGGCCCGGGCACGATGCCTGTCTTCCTGCTGGGCTGGTACCCGGACTACCTGGATCCCGATAACTACACCTCTCCTTTCGCGGAGTGTGACGCGTCGGAGGATCTGGGCATCTTCTACTGCAGCGAGGAGATGGACGAGCTTCTGGTCGAGGCCCGGACAAGCACGGATGAGGCCGAGCGCGAGGAGCTGTACGCGGAGATCCAGGAGCTGTGGACGGAAGAAGTGCCGACGCTCCCCTTCACCCAGGGTCTGCTGCAGGTCGTGACGCAGAAGGACATCAGCGACGTCGTGCTGGACCCGACGCTGTTCCTGCACTACTTCACGATCGCTGAGGAGTAGACGAGACGTTCTAGGCTGAGTTGAGGGGTCTGGCGGATCGATCCTCCAGACCCCTCTTGACCATTGTCTACCGGCGAATCCGCGTTTCTTCCTGGCCGCGCTGTTGGTTTTCCCCATCGATGGCAGCAGATTTGTCGAAGAATGAGTCTGGGTCGTTACCTGGTTGACGGAGTGAAAGACGTATGAAATCATTGCGTGCGTACGTGATCACACGCATGTTGTTGACCATTCCGATGGTCCTCATCCTGCTTGTGTTCGTCTTTATTCTGTTGCGCGTTATGCCGGGCGATCCGGTGGAGGCCACCATGCGACCGGGCGTCCCGGAGGAGTTCAAGAACCAGATCCGACACAACCTGGGCCTCGACCGGCCGATCCTGTTCAACTTCCGGGGCTCACGTGCGAGAGTCGAGGAGCCCCCGCTGGTGCTGTATGAGGAGCACGATGCGTCGAGTGCCCCGGTGATCCTGGTGACGGACGAGAGGGCGTTCCCCATCACTGAGCGGTTCCGAGAGGATGGGGAGGACTGGGTGCGGGTGACGATCGGGACGGAGAGGCCGGCGTGGGTTGCCGAGGAGAAGTTGAAGTGGCTGCGGAGGGTGGAGTTTCACTTCACGGAGGTGGAAGGGGCGGAGCTGCCCGCCGGAGTGGAGGGGGAGTGGAGGCGGGTGACGCTTTCGTCGGGCGGCGTGGAGGGTTGGGCACGGGCTGAGAATTTCCACATCGCCGTCAACCCCTTCGACAGCCAGTTTTTCAGCTACCTGTGGGGTCTGGTGACCCGCTTCGATCTCGGCAAGTCGATCACGCTGCGCGGGCGACCCATCGCGGCGGATCTGGTATTGAAGTTCCCGGCGACGGTGGAGCTGGGAATCTGCGGCATATTGGTGGCCGGGGTGGTGGGCGTCTTCAGCGGCGCGTTCGCCGCCCAGAACCGGCGCAGCCCGGTCGACTACAGCCTGCGAATCTACAGCATCGTGGCCTACGCGGTGCCGATCTTCTGGCTGGG
>CAYMHT010000140.1:0-3848 GCA_964390305.1 uncultured Anaerolineales bacterium | reverse complement strand
TCCGGCAACTTCACGCGTCTGACGCGGGCGAACATGCTCGACGTGCTGCAGCAGGACTTTGTGGCCGCGGCGCGGGCGCGGGGCATTCGGGAGAGAGCGGTCGTCTACAAGCACGCGCTGCTGAACGCCTTCATACCGATCCTGACCATGTTCGGGATGCAGTTTGCGCTGCTGATGGCGGGGGCCGTGTTGACGGAGACGACGTTCAACTGGCCCGGGATGGGCCTTTTCCTGGTCAAGCGCGTCAGCGAACGGGACTTCCCCGCGATCCAGGGCACGATCGTGTTCTTTGCGCTGATCATCGCGATGGTTAACCTGTTGGTGGATATTATCTACGCCCGCATCGATCCGCGGGTGCGCTACTGAGGCAACTGAGCTAGGGAGGGAGATATGAAGCGCGTGGTGATCGCCATGGTTGTCGTCGGTTGGTTGGTCCTGGTCGGCTACGCGGTCGCGCGCTCCCTGCCGGCGGCGGCGCCGGCGCTGGCGCAGGCGACCGTGACGCCGCTGATCCCGCAGCCCATGCCCACGGCGCGGGTTCCAGAAGAGCTGACGTACTACAGAAAGCGGTGCTGGCCTGCATGCCATTACGACCCCAGCTGGAAATCGGAGGAGCCGCCGCGAATTGCGGAGACATTCGACGACGCGCCGGGGACTGATTGGACCTGGATGAATGAGGAGGGCAGCCTCTGGTCCCTGGAGGAGACGCCTGGGGCTCTGCGCATCGTGGCGCCCGGCACCTCGGTCCGGCGGAAGGGCGGCGGGCTGGAGGGGGTGACGAACGTGCTGGGGCACGCCGCACCTGCGACCCACTTCGACGTCATGGCCAGGGTGACGTTCGATGCGGCCGGGAGCCCCCAGAGCGCGGGGGTGTTCATCGAGATGGACGATGGCTCTCTGCTCTGGCTGGGGAGAGGCCGCTGTGAGGAAACGTATGACCCGGCGTGTCTGGGAGAAGGGGTGTACCTGGACGGCGTGGGGCTGGGTTGCGGCTTCAAGGGCATCGCGGTCTTGGCTGATATGGTGGATCTGATGCTGCGCAAGGCGGGCAACTCCTATATCGGATACTACCACGTGAGTGAGGGCCGGGAGTCGGCTTTTCCTACGGAGCTTGGCTGGGTGGAGGTCGGGCGCTGCTATAGCAGAAGCGCGGTGCCGGATGGGGTAGGCCTCGCCGTCAGCAACGGCGGCCCGGCAGTGGGTGAGGCTGCAGCCGACTTCGAACAGGTGACGCTGGTGGAGCGGAAGTAGGCGGCCGGGCCTATCGGCCCGCCGGGTCCGCGCCCGTGGACGGAATCGCTTTTCTTCTGGAACGGAGAAGATCTTATGGCAGTTGCTGAGCTCGAAGAACAACCTGGATTGTTGGCGCGCCTCTTTCGGGGGCGGCTGTGGTATGGCGCGGAGTGGTACATGACGGTGATCGGGGGGTTGATCATCTTCTCGATCGTCGCGGTGACGATTGCCTCGTTCCTGACGCCGCACCTGTCGCCCTACAATCCGGAGAAATCGGTAGCGGATCCTTTCGAGCCGCCGAGCAGGGAGCACCTCTTCGGCACCGATCAGCTGGGGCGCGACGTATTCAGCCGCATTATCTACGGCGCTCAGATCGTGCTCCAGGTGGCGTTCCTGTCGGCGACATCGTCCCTGGTGGTGGGCGTGACTGTGGGGCTGATCTCCGGTTTCGTGGGTGGGTGGGCGGATCGTGTGATTTCGCTGTTCATGGACAGCATCTACTCGTTCCCGGGGTTGATTCTGGCCATCGCGCTGGCGGCCCTGCTGGGGAGCGGGATCATCAACATCTCCATCGCGATTGCGGTGATCTACATCCCCACGTTCTTCCGGCTGGTTCGAGGGCAGGTACTGTCGATCAAGGAGGAGATGTATGTGGAGGCGGCTCGCAGCCTGGGCGCGCGAGACAGGACGATTCTCTGGCGGTACATCTTTCCGAACGTAATTCCCTCCGTCGTGGTGGTCTTCTCTATGAACGTGGCCGATGCCATCATCACCGAGGCCGCTCTGGCTTTCATCGGCCTGGGGGTGGACCCCTCGAAGCCGGATTGGGGGTACGATATCTATCGTGGGCGCTCCGAGCTGGTGGGCGGGCGCTGGTGGCCGGTGACTTTCTCTGGCCTGGCCATCGCCCTGGTGGCGCTGGGCTTCAGCATGTTTGGTGAGGGCTTGAGCGAGATCCTGAATCCAAGATTGGTGGAGTCATGAGCGAGACGCTGGTACAGGTGCAGAATCTGAACGTTGACTATCCCACCCGGCTGGGCGTCGTGCGCGCCGTGGACGAGGTGAGCATGGCGATCCGTCGGGGCGAGATCCTGGGGCTGGTCGGGGAATCGGGCTGTGGGAAGTCGACGTTGGGACGGGCGCTGCTGCGCCTTCCTCCCTCGCCGGGCGAGATCCCGAGCGGGAGCATCATCTTCGACGGGGACGATCTGATGGAGCTGAGTGCGGAGGAGATGCGCCAGCTGCGCGGCGCGCGGATCTCAATGGTCTTCCAGGATCCGATGACGTGTCTGAATCCGCTGCAGCGAGTCAGCGATCACGTGGTGGAGACGATCCGGACCCACGAGCCGCGCATAAGCGAGAAGAAAGCGCGGGAGCAGGCGGTGGAGCTCTTCGACCGCCTGGGGATCATGGCGGAGCGGCTGGACGACTATCCGCACCAGCTGAGCGGCGGCATGCGCCAGCGGGTGATGATCGGGCTGGCGCTGGCGCTCAAGGCTGACCTGATCATCGCAGACGAGGCGACGACCTCGCTGGATGTGATTGTCGAGGCGCAGTTCCTGGATCTGCTGCGGGATCTGCAGCAGCAGTTCAACCTGACCATCCTGCTCATCACGCACAACATCGGCGTCATCGCCGAGATCTCCGATCGCGTGGCGGTGATGTACGCGGCGAAGATGATGGAGCTGGCGGACGTCTATCCACTCTTCGACGATCCGCTCCACCCCTATACGCAGGGGCTGCTGGCCTCCGTGCCGAATATCGAGCTTGGTGACGGGCAGCTTGAGATTATGGAAGGCGCTCCGCCGAATCTGCTTCACCCGCCCTCTGGCTGCCGGTTTCACCCGCGGTGTCCGCACGTCATGGACCGCTGTCGGGCGGAGGAGCCGAACTTCAGAGAGGTTAAGCCGGGGCGCTGGGTCGCGTGCTGGTTGTACCAGTGAGGTAGGGATGACAGAACAGAATCTGGTTGAAGTGCGGGGGCTGAAGAAGTGGTTCCCGGTGCAGAAGAGCTTCATCGAGCGCCTGGTGACGGGGCAGAACCAGTTCGTGCGTGCCGTGGACGGCGTTGATTTCGAGATTCGGCGGAGCGAGGTGTTCGGTCTGGCCGGCGAGAGCGGAAGTGGCAAGACCACGACGGGACGCCTGATCCTGCAGCTGGCGGAGCCGACGGAGGGGGAGGTCGTCTTCAACGGAAGGGATCTCGTCGGGCTGAGCAGGGAGGAGGTGCGCCGGACGCGGCAGCAGATGCAGCTTATCTTCCAGGATCCGTCCGCCTCATTGAACCCGCGGATGAAGGTGGGGGATGCCATCGGCCACAGTCTGGAGATCTTCGGCGTGGCCAGAGGAGCGGAGAAGCGGGAGCGGGTGATAGAGATGATGGAGCGGGTGGGATTGCAGCCGGCGTCCCAGTTTTACAACAAGTACCCGCACCAAGTGAGCGGAGGGCAGCGGCAGCGAATCGTGCTGGCGCGGGCGCTGATCATGCGGCCGGAGTTCGTGGTCGCGGATGAGCCGATCGCGATGGCGGACGTGTCGGTACGGGCGATGCTCTTGGATCTGATGATGAAGCTGAAGGAGGACTTCGACCTGACGTATCTGTTCATCACCCACGA
>CAYMHT010000139.1:0-6957 GCA_964390305.1 uncultured Anaerolineales bacterium | reverse complement strand
TCCCCGCTGGACACGTACTCAATCGGACCCTGCGGCACCCGGCTGTCGACATCCAGCAACCCCCTGTCCATAGCCTCCCAAATCGTCTGGAAGGGAGCGGTCCCTGGTACCCACTTCTCCACAATCACGGTCCCGTGGCCGGGCATGACCGTGAAGACCACTTCACGCGGATCCTCCGGGTTCCGCAGGGACTCCGAGCGCGAGAAGGCGTTCACGATCCCCCGCGCCTGAGCCTCCGTAGCGCACGTCACCGGGTAGCAGTGGTATGAGGGTGCCATGGGGACGTACTCGACGTGCCGCGCATCGTAAGCACTGATTCCGCGGTGACCGTGCAGCTTCGAGCGCACAACAGGCACCTCCGCCGACATCTCCCACCCGCTTCCCAGTTCGATCTTGGGCAGAGAGGCGTCCATCGCGACCATCTCCACCGCCTCCGAGGACGGTGGCGCGTTCAACTTCCCTTCCACGTGGCGAACCAGGGCGCCGCCCCCGTCAGGCCGCAGGCCCACGATCACGGTCAGGTCCTCCTCCGTGATGCTCCCCTTGTACACCGGTCGAGCGCTGCCCGTGACCGTCGCGATCAGCGCGTCCAGCGTGGGATCCCAGGTCGAGAAGCATCCTTCGCTGTACTGGCTCTTGACGGCATTGGCCACCGCCGGCACGTTGACCAGGTCGGCAATCCGAACCATCTCGGTGAAAAAGTCGCGCAGTCCGAGCTGTCGACCGGCCTCACACATCTCCCTCGGCGTGTTCATACGCTCCCAGGTCTTGTGCGGGATCGGATCGTCGATCACCGCGTGCTCGGTCACCTCGTGCGTGCTCTCGGCGGTCACGATGCGCATGACGACATCCTGGTAGAGGTGATCTCCATCATCCGCCGGAATGCAGGGATGAGCCCCGACGAGATTAAACACGTACGCCTCATCCGGATGATCGTCCCCGACCACCAATATTACATCGATGCATTTGGCCTGACTCTGGACCACGCGCTCTAAGGCGAGGATCGGACCGCCTCTCCGCCCCTGCTCAAACAGAACCTGATACGCTCCGGCCGCCATGCCGGGAAAGTCATAGTCCGCCGCATCCGGTGGCGACTTCGACAGGATCTGCCGGAAGCGCTCCAGCGCGCCCTCGAACTCATCTCGTTCGCTATGCACCAGCGTGTAGATGCTCGGAGCTCGCGTCAGATGAAATCGCCGTCGGGCAGTGAATAGCAGAGCCTCGCGCCAATCCAGCGGCTCGCCGAACCGAGCGGTGGTCAGGATCACGTCGGTACCGTCATCAGGGGCAGCTTGAAGGACGTGGCTCTGTCCGCGGAACGCCTGCAGCAACCCCGCAGCTACCTCATCGAGCACGGGGTCTCCCGGGCCGGGAACAAAACTGACGTTCAGCTCGCGCAGCCATCCATGCACGGGCTTGTCACTACGGAACTTATCGGTTTCAGTACGCATAGCCCCTATCTCCTTCTACACCACGACAGCGGCCTTGGCGGCCGCCAATCTAAAATCACCCCACCGAATCTCTCCAGAGCTCGACCCTGGTCGCGCACTACGCGCCACCGTCTTTTTCCTTCATCCCTTCTCCCAACCCTCAAGATGAAGCAGGCGCACCAGCCAGTCGCCCAGACGGGGCGAGATTGCGTTCAGCAGGTGAAATGCCCGAGCCTGGAACGGGAGGATCACCTCTGGCCTGGGGCGCCGAATGGCTGCGGCGATGGCGCGTGCCACAGCCTCAGGCGGTATCTTGGCCGAGAGCCGGGGTACCCTCAATGTGTCTATCAAGGGCGTGTCCACGCGGCCCGGAAAGACGATGGTCACCTCTATGCCGCTGCCGTGCAACTCTTGTCGCAGCACCTCGCCGTAGCCTGCCAGCGCAAATTTGGCAGCCACGTACGGGGCGTCGCACGGAAGCCCCTTCTTACCATCCAGCGAGGAGACGAGCACGATGTGGCCATCCCCCTGCTCCACCATGTGCGGTTGAACAGCCAGCACGGCGTACAGCGCGCCGTAGAAGTTGACCGCCAGCGAGCGCCTGATATCGTCGACACTGAGTTCACGAATCGAAGAGCGAATGTAGGCACCCGCGTTCGCCACCAGAATGTCGACCCCATCCCACCGCGCCACCGTCGCCGCCACCAGGTGATCCACCTGGTCCCTGTCGGTCACGTCGGTTGGCACGACCAGGGCCTCACGTCCCAGCAAGCGGATCTCATCGGCCACTTCGTGCAGCGCTGACTCCCTTCGGGCGGCTAAGGCCACGTGGCCGCCCCTCGTAGCCAGCATCAGAGCAGTTGCCCGTCCAATGCCGCTGGACGCTCCGGTGACGATGGCTACCCGGTCAAGCAAAGGAAGCGACCGATTACCCCATCCACTCATGGATGCTCCCTCTTCGATCCGATCGGGAGCGCGAAGACGCCCATGGCGCCCACTCCGGCGTGCGAAGCCACCACCGCCCCTGCCTCTCGCACCAGAATCCTCTCGCGAGGGAAGCTCAATCGCTCCGCGAGCCGGCCAGCCAGTTCCTCCGCCCGCTCGGCGCTGCGCGTGTGAACCACGCCCAGATATTCCAGGGGGCCCGCCCCCTCCATCATATCCACAACGCGACCCAGGGCTCGGCGGAACGAGCGGGCCACTCCCATGAGCTGGAGGCGTCCCTCGTCGAAGCCCACGATGGGCTTAATATCCAACATCCGGGCCATGCGATCGACGATGGCGATGAAGCTATCGGCGCGTCCACCGCGTCGTAGGCTCTCCAACGTGTCGAGGACCACCGCAAGCCGGAACCGCGACCGTACATCGTCCAGCAGCGCCACAACATCCTCCATCGAACAACCAGGTTCCGCAGCCTTCGCAGCTGCCAGCGCCTGGAAGCCCACTCCCAGCGAAAGCGAGTGGGAGTCGAACACCCTCACCGCGTCACCGAATCGCTCGGCCGCCAGGCGTGCCGTATCGGCCGTCCCGCTGTGCTTTCCTGTCAACGTGATACAGAGCACCTGCTTACCCTGCTCCACCAGCCGCTCGAAGATCTCCTCGAATACACCGACGGAGGGTTGAGAGGTCTGTGGCGCGGTGCCTCCCGCAGCCTTCGCCCAGAACGCCTGGGGCGACAGATCGAGGTCGAAGTAACTCTCGGTACCGAAATGCACGACCAATGGCACAATGGCGATCCTGTAACGGCTCAACAGCTTCCGCGGCAGGTCGCAGCTACTGTCGGTCACGATGCGGATCACGTCACTACGCTGGGTCGCATTCATCCCCCCCTCCTTGGATACTTCTGACTGAAATTGTACTATGCTCTGGGGGGAAGAGCAAACACTCAACCCCTCGACGCAGTCCTTCGTTTCTGCGCGACGATATGCAGCTCGAGTTGGAGGGGAGAGTGGATGTGATATAATCGGAATCGGGGAGGGTACCGTGATTCAGCCATCGCTAAACATCGGCATCGAGGAAGAGTATCAAATCATCGACCCGCACACGCGAGAGCTTCGCTCGTACGTGCAGCAGTTCCTTGAACAGGGGAGAGCGATCCTCCCGGACCAGATACGGCCGGAGTTTCTCCAGTCTCAGGTCGAGGCCGGGACAAAGGTCTGCCAGGATGTCGACGAGGCTCGCGAGGAGCTGATTCGCATTCGCCGTTCCGTCTTGCAGCTGGCGGAGGACGCCGGCCTATGGGTAGCGGCAGCGGGCACCCACCCCTTCTCCTCCTGGGTCAAGCAGCGCGTCTCACCCTTCGGACGCTACCCGGAGTTGGTGCGCTTCTTGCAGGACGTGGGCCGTCAGCTGTTGATCTTCGGCATGCACGTCCACATCGGCATCGAGGACAAGGAGCTGCTGATCGACGTCATGAATCAGCTCCGCTACTTCCTCCCCCACCTGCTGGCACTCTCTGCCAGCTCGCCCTTCTGGCACGGTCGCGACACAGGCCTGAAGTCCTATCGCAGCGTCGTGTTCGAGAACCTACCGCGCACCGGCATCCCACAACGGTTCGAGTCCTACGCCAGCTACCGCAGCTACGTCGACGCGCTTCTCACCACCGGCAGCATCGCCGAGCCAACCCACATATGGTGGGACGTACGTCCCAGCGAGAAGTTCCCCACGCTGGAGATTCGCATCCCCGACATGTGCACCCGCATTGAGGAAACGCTCTGCCTGGTCGCGCTGACACAGGCGATCATCGCCAAACTGGTGCAGCTGCGACGGGCCAACCAGTCCTGGCGGCTCTACCGCAAGCACCTCATCGATGAGAACAAATGGCGGGCCCTGCGCTACGGCACGGCGGGGAGTCTGATTGACTTCGGCAAGAAGACGGAAGTACCCTTCCCAGCCCTCATCGACGAGATTCTGACGTGGGTCGACGACGTGGTGGACGACCTGGGAAGCCGGGAGGAGATTGAGTACGCCCACACCATTCTGCGCCACGGCAACAGCGCCGACCGTCAGTTAGCCGTCCACCGCCGGACTCACGATCTGCGGGCAGTGGTCGATCACGTGGTCGAGGAGACGCAAGAGAGCGTTGCCTGAGGTCCCCATTCTGCCGGGCACGATTGACACCCATCACCCACCATGCTAAGATGGTCCGTGGGTGGACTTCCGGGCTCCAAGCTTCGAGTGCGCGGACCTGGCCTCGGAGAGAGCCACTCGGCGAGGTTGCCAGGTTGTGTAAGGAGAGGGTACGATGACAAGCTTCAAACTATTTACCGTCCAGGGCATTGACATCAAGGTGCACATCACGTTCCCCCTGATCTTAGTCTGGGCCGCGCTGCAGTTCGGCTTTCTGGGCCAAGATGGCTTCTCGCTCTCCGGCGCGGCATTCGGTGTGGTGGTTACCCTATTGCTGTTCGGCTGCGTGGTGATTCACGAGCTCTCGCACAGCCTGACCTCAACCTGGATGGGCTATCCGGTGGAGGACATCGTCCTCTTTCCCCTGGGCGGAGTCGCGCAGATTGAGAAGATGCCCGAAGGCCCAGGCGAGGAGTTGCTCATGGCTATCGCGGGCCCGCTGAGCAACGTGGTCATCGCTTTCCTGCTGGGCCTGCTCAGCCTCTTCACACCCACCAACCTCTTCGCCGGCCTGCGCAAGATCGCCGTGGATCCCACGGCCCTGGGCTGGGCCGACATCCTCCCTTACCTGATCGTCACCAACCTCCTGCTGGCTGCCTTCAATCTCATTCCCGCGTTCCCGATGGACGGAGGGCGGGTGCTGCGCTCGTTCCTGGCCACCATTATGCCCCAGGCACGGGCAACCGACATCGCCGTTCGTATCGGGCAGGGGTTCGCCTGGCTGCTGGGTCTGGGCGGCCTGGTGACCGGCAATCTCATCTGGATCCTGATTGCCGTGTTCGTCTACGCCGGCGCAGCACAGGAGGGCCGCATGACCCGGATCCAGGAGATCCTCGAGGGCATGAAGGTGCGTCAGGCCTTCTCCCGGGACGTGCAGTCAGTCTCACCTCACGAGCCTGTCAGCCATGCGGCAGACCTCACCCTCGAGAGCTTCCAGGCCGACTTCCCCGTCTGCGATGAGGGCCAGATCGTGGGGCTTCTGACTCACACCGACATCATTCGTGCGTTGCAGAAGCACGAGCCGAACACACCGGTACGGGACGTGATGAAGACGGAGTTCCCCGTACTCCGGCTGGACGACGGGCTCTTCGAGGTCCATCAGCAGATGCAGCAGTCAGGTCTGGACGCGCTACCCGTGGTCGTGGACGAGCAGTTCGCCGGGTTGCTCACCAGCAGAGATGTGAGCGAGGCTTACCAGCTTCTCTCCATCAGCCAGGAACTGCGGAAGCAGCTTCAAGGCGCCTGAGACGCGTGATCTGTGTCGCTGAAGCACGGCGCCTCTATGGCGGCGCAGACGCCGTCCACGACTTCGATCACGTCCTTCGCGTCTGGAAGCTTGCCGCCCGCATCGGAAGGACGGAGGGTGCGGATCTACGCGTCGTGCGAGCGGCCGCGCTGCTCCACGACGTCGATCGCCACGAGGCCGAGGCTGCTGGCCTCGATCATGCAGCGGTGGCCGCTGGACGAGCCCGAGATATTCTATCCGACCATCCCGCGCTGCTGGTCGAAGCTGTGGCCCATGCCATTGCAGCTCATCGCTTTCGGACCGCCCCGGAGCCAGACACGCTCGAGGCCCAGGTCATCTACGATGCGGACAAGCTCGACGCGATCGGCGCAGTGGGCGTAGCACGAGCGTTCGCCTACGGGGGTGCTCACGGTCAGCGCCTGTGGGCCCCTATCGAGTCCGTCGACCTCCAACAGTGGAAGGAAGAGGGAGACAACGCCGCTGCTCACACCCCCGTCCACGAGTTCGTCGTCAAGCTCTCCCGCATCAAGGACCATCTCTACACCGCAGCCGGGCGCAGGATCGCCGCAGAGCGTCACGACTATATGAGCACCTTTTTCCAGCGCATGGCGGAGGAAGTAAGAGGAACCGCCTGAATGAGACGGGACAGAATCTGGTACGTCAAGCAGGCAAGGCGTATAGCGGCAGGGCTGGTGGCCATCCTTCTCTTCACCTTCGCCCTCGAGATGACGAAATCCGGGGCCAGCGGTCTGGTGCCACTGCTGGACGGTCACCTCGACATCGACCACGCGGCCAACTGCCTGGGGCTGGTTCCCCAGTTTGACATCGACACCGACTGCCGGTAAAATAGCTTCAATCGTGCTATACGAAGCTACCAAGGAGAACGATCGATGCCGGAAAGACAGGCTTCCGCCAGTGCAGACTCATCTACCACATTGACCGCTAACTCGTCGCTGCGAGCGGCCAAGAGCGCCTTTGAGGTCTACATGCACCGGGAAGGCTTCACCGAGAACACGGTCAAGGCTTTTCAATCCGACCTGAACATCCTGACAGATTTCATCGGCGCGTGGACCGCCATCGGCGAAATCTCCACCCAAGACCTCACCCGCTTCACAGAATGGTTGGTAGACGAGCGGGATGCACCGTGCAGCC
>CAYMHT010000138.1:0-7056 GCA_964390305.1 uncultured Anaerolineales bacterium | reverse complement strand
GCAAATGCCCGACGCGACGTGAATCTGAAGCAGATGGGCAGAGCCGCTATCCTAAGCATTCACTTGTAGCATCGGAGCACGCTTTTGTCAAGCCCTGTGCCACGAGGAGCACGATGTCTGGGGAGCCTCGAGCATCGCCACAGGTCTCTGGTGACATCCCTCAGGTCGCACAACCTGATATGTGTCACCCGAGACCGGCAGACCCCTGGTCAGACGTTGAAGCCTCTTCTCCTCCGCACCTACGGTGTATTCTATTCGAACTCCGAGAGCTGTCAAATTTGACTTTCGCGCTTCGCCCAGTATAATTTGTTTTTTGAAGGGAATCATGCCAAATGGGACGAGCGAAGAGGAAGCATGAGCGGCCTTCATGCTTCCTTCTAACGTGTCTCACCAACTATTTTCAAGCCATAGGAGGATACACTGTGACTAAGAAGTGGGTCTATCTATCTCGATCCGCCAAACAAGAACTGGCCGAAACGCTGGGCCACGAGCCCGAGATGCTCGAGATGAAGGACATTCTCGGCGGCAAAGGGGCAGGATTGGCGACCATGATGGCTGCCGACATCCCGGTTCCTCCCGCCTTCACCATCACCACGGAGGCCTGCATCGAGTACATGGAGAGGGGAGAGTTCCCCCCCGGAATGTGGGATCAGACGCTGGAGGCTCTTGAGGACGTTGAGGAGCAGGCGGGCAAGGAATTCGGAAATCCTGAGAACCCACTCCTGGTCTCCGTCCGGTCCGGCGCCCGGGTCTCTATGCCCGGTATGATGGACACCGTCCTCAACCTGGGCCTCAACGAGGAGACTCTGGAGGGCCTGGCCAAGCTCACGGACGATGAATGGTTCGCCTGCGACGCCTATCGTCGCTTTATCACGATGTTCTCAGACGTCGTGATCGGCCTTGACCGCGACTATTTCGAGGAGATGCTGACCGAGCTCAAGGAGAAGGAGGGCGTCAAACGAGACTTCGAGGTGAGCTTGAAGGGCCTTAAGGAACTGGTCGAGAAGTACAAGGCACTCTACCGCGAGAAGATCGGCGAGCCATTCCCTGTCGACCCTCATAAGCAGCTAGAGCTGTCCATCAAGGCTGTCTTTAACTCCTGGAACATCCCGCGTGCCGTTGCCTACCGTGAGTACAACGATATCCCCCACGACTGGGGCACGGGGGTCAACGTGCAGACGATGGTCTTCGGCAACATGGGTGAGAACAGCGGCACGGGGGTGGCCTTCACGCGCAACCCGGCCACCGGCGAGAAGAAGCTCTTCGGGGACTTCCTGGACAACGCGCAGGGTGAGGACGTCGTCGCCGGCACTCGCACGCCGATGGACATCCAGAAGCTGCAGGATCTTATGCCAGAGGTCTACGATCAGTTCATCGAGGTGACTCAGCATCTGGAGCAGTTCTATCGCGACATGCAGGACGTTGAGTTCACCGTCGAGCAGGGCAAACTCTGGATGCTCCAGACACGGACTGGCAAACGGACGGCAAAGGCGGCGGTTAAGATCGCCGTCGACATGGCGAACGAGGGATTGATCGACAGAGAGATCGCCGTGATGCGCGTCGAGCCCGGCGATGTGGAGCAGTTGATGCATCCCTTCTTCGACCCTGAGGCCAAGACGACGGCTCGGGACGAGGGGAAGCTGCTGGCCGACGGGCTTGACGCCTCGCCCGGCGCCGGCACCGGCGTGGCCGTTTTCGACGCCGATCGCGCTATGGAGTGGGCCTCGCAAGGGAAGGCGGTCATCCTGGTGCGGCCGGAGACGGCACCGGACGACGTGCCCGGCATGCTGGCCTCCGAGGGGGTGTTGACCCAGCACGGAGGCGCGACCTCCCACGCGGCGGTCGTCGCCCGAGGGAGCAACCTCCCGTGTGTGGCTGGCTGTGAGGACATCCGCGTCGACGTCGACCGACGCCAGTTCACAGTGCCTGCGACGGGCCGAGTCGTTCAGGAAGGCGACGTCATCTCCATCGACGGCGGCACAGGCGAGGTGTTCTGGGGCGATCTGCAGACGCTGGAGGTGGAGTACGAGGAGCAGGAAGATCTGATCGAGGTGCTCGACTGGGCCGACGAGATCCGCGAGCTGGGCGTGCGCACGAACGCCGACTACGGGAAGGACGCCCGACAGGCCCGCAGCTTTGGCGCCGAGGGCATTGGGCTCGCGCGGACGGAGCACATGTTCTTCGACGAGCGCGCTCGCGATGCGGTGGTGCGCATGATCTTGGCCGAGACGGACGAGGAACGCCGGGCAGCGCTGGAGGAGATGCTCCCCATCCAGGAGCAGGATTTTGAGAAGGTGTTCGAGGCGATGGACGGTCTGCCCGTGATCATGCGGTTGATCGACCCCCCCATGCACGAGTTCCTCCCCTCTCGCGAGTTCCTGATCGAGGAAGTCGCTCGCCTGCGCTGCGAGAAGCCAGACTCGGACGAGCTCGCCGAGAAGGAGAAGATGCTCCAGGTGGTCAACAGCCTGTGGGAGACAAACCCGATGATGGGTCTCCGAGGCTGCCGCGCCGGGCTGATGTATCGGGGCCTCACGGAGATGCAGACGCGGGCCTACTTCCAGGCCGCGTGTCGTTGCGCAAAGCGCGGCATCGAGGTCATACCCGAGGTGATGATCCCCCTGGTGGGCCACGTCAACGAGCTGAAGCTGGAGCGCGAGAAGCTAGAACGCGTGGCCCAGGAAGTCATGGAGGAGGAAGGCACCGAGGTCGAGCACATGTTCGGCACGATGATCGAGGTGCCGCGTGCGGCCCTGACCGCCGGGGAGATCGCCGAGTACGCGGACTTCTTCTCGTTCGGCACGAACGACCTGACCCAGATGGCCTTCGGCTACAGCCGCGATGACGCGGAGGGCAAGTTCCTCCTCCAGTACGTGGAGGGGATCGAGACTGGTGAGGTCGATGCTGAGGGGAACCCGATACGGGCCCAGATTCTGGAGTACAACCCCTTCCAGCGGCTGGATGAGGAGGGCGTTGGCCGCCTGGTGAAGATGTGCGTGGACGAGGCCCGCGAGGCGAAGCCGGATCTGGAGATCGGCATCTGCGGTGAGCACGGCGGCGAGCCGCACTCCATCGACTTCTGCCACCGCGTGGGGCTTGATTACGTGAGTTGCTCGCCCTTCCGCGTGCCTGTGGCGCGGCTGTCGGCCGCGCGATCGACGCTGCGACACCGCAAGGAGTAGGACGCGAGGTCTGGCGAAGTCAGTAGCAGAGGATCGGAGGGGCTGGCGACGAGTGTCACCAGCCTCTCTCTGTGTTCCTGCCCGAAAGCAGAAGGACCGCCTTTCGGCGGTCCTTTCGATCCTCTCCGTCCAGTGTGCAGTCGGGGCGCCGGGATTTGAACCCGGGACCTCTACAACCCCATTGTAGCGCGCTAGCCTGACTGCGCCACGCCCCGAACGCACTGGATTATACCAGACTTTCTCACCGGTGGCAAATCGCACACCGCCTCTGCTCCACGACGAGCTGACCCTATGCCCGTGAACCTGACGCTGTTCCTACGGCCCGGGCAAGACATTTGGCCGCAGTTCCCTCCCACGACACACCGACGTGTGTATCACAGCCACCTCGTCTCCAGCACAACCAGAATCGTGACCAGCAGGGCGAAGGCGATAAGGCACAGCCGGTCGACCTGGCGCAGGCGAAGGGGACGGCGCGTCGTGCGCTCGTGGCCGGGACGGAAGCCCCGAGCGGCTAGGGCGAGCGTGAGCGAATCCGTCAGACGGAGGGCACCGATCACCAGCGCCACCAGTGTGGGTCCGTACGCGCGCAGACGCCGGAGCAGGCCCTCCTCCTGCGGCGTCCAACCCCGGGCACGCTGGGCGTCGACGACGGTGCCGTGCATCCCGTGGAGCAGGGGAAGAGCCCGCAAGCCGACGGCCAGCACCAGGCCCCACTCGAACGGTAACCCCAGACGCACCAGCCCCTGTATCATGGCAGTCTGATCGGTGGTGAGCAAGAGCACGAAGACAGCGAAGGCGAGGGCATTGAGGCGCAGAGCCGCCAGCAGCCCTTGCCTGATGCCCGGAAGCGTGATTCGCACGCGCCACCACTCCAGCAGCACAGGACTGCCGACGGGGTTGGAGAGAGGCCACAGCAGGAGGATGAGCAGGCTGACGGGCCACGTCTGCCTCCACAGCCAGGCGATGCGCTCATTGGGAATGCGCGCCGTCCAGAGGAAAAGATGCACCGCCACCAGATACCCGAGCACCAGAATCAGATGGTTAGAGGGAAGGAGCAGCGCGAAGCTCGCGCCGACGAAGGCCATCTTGGTGCGCGGGTCGAGGGCGTGAAGCCATGAGTCTCGGGAGACGAAGAGCTCGAAGCGGACGCGCATCAGTCCACGCTGCCTCCGTCTGACCTTCCGTCACACGGTCCGTGCGACAGTCCGTCTGACAGGAGAGCCAGGTACTCGCAGCAGAACTCGTCGACGGTCAGGCTCTGTCCCTTCATCCCACAGGGACGGAGCATTCGGGAGAGCCGTGTGACGGGCGGCGGACTGACTGAGGAGGAACCGAGCAGGTCAGACCAGGCGAATACCTCTCGCGTGGGACCCGCCGCTACCAGCTGCCCCCGCCGGAGCATAAGGACACGCGTCGCTTGCTCCGCCACCAGACGCATGTCGTGGGTGATGAGGAGAACGGTGCACCCGGCGTCGTGCTGCTGCCGGACATGATCCAGGAGTACCTGGGTCTTCTCCCAGTCCAGGCCCGTCGTCGGCTCGTCGAGAATGAGGATGGAGGGACGCCGCGCAAGGAGGGAGGCCAGCGTCACCTGACGCCGCAAGCCATAGCCCAGCACCGCCGGGGGCCGATCGGCGTACGCGGTGAGATCGAACTGAGCGAGCGCCTCTTCCACGTGCCGCTCCGCCTCCGCACGCGGCAACTCGAGATTTCGCAGGTCGAAGGCGATCTCCTCACGAACCGTGGGCGCGAAGATCTGGTGGTCGGGGTTCTGAAAGAGGTACCCCACCTGACGAGCCACCTCTCCCACCGATCGATCGCTGATGTCCTTCCCCATGATCCGCACCTGGCCCTTCTGAGGACGCAGCAGACCGTTGCAGAGCCTCGCCAAGGTGCTCTTCCCGGAGCCGTTCTCGCCAATGAGTGCCACCCAACTGCCAGCCTCGATGGAGCAACTCACGTCCCGCAGGGCAGGCACCACGCCGTCGTAGCTGTAGGAACAGCTCCTCAGCTCGATCGCTGGCTCAGCCACCCAACTCCCCTTTCAATGCCCGGGCAGCCTCCTCCACCGTCAACCACGCATGATCGGTGCCGCGGGCAGCGTTGAAGCACGCGGCCAGCTCCGTCATCTGAGGGAGCCCGAGCCCCATGCGACGGAGGTCCTCCGTCCGAGTAAGGACCTCTCGCACGGCGCCCTCCAGGGCAATGCGCCCATCGTGCAGCACCGCCACGCGATCGGCCAGGAGGGGCAGCCGGTCGAGGTCCTGCGTCACCCACAGCACGGTCGTCCCTCTCTCCGCTCGCAGACGATCCACGGCCTCCAGCAAAGAACGCTTGCCCGCCGGATCCAGGCTCGCGGTGGCCTCATCGAGGACCAACACCCTGGGGCGCATCGCCAGGATGGCGGCCAGGGCAACGCGCTGCTTCTCACCACCGGAGAGGTCGAGAGGCGACCGGCTCCGAAGCCCCTCCACGCCCGTCACCTCGAGAGCGTCGGCAACCCGCGCCTCGATCTCGCCCGGCGGAAGAGCCAGGCTTTCTGGGCCGAAGGCCACTTCATCCTCCACGGTCGTGCTCAAGAGCTGACTGTCCGGGTCTTGAAACACCAGACCGACCGTCTGGCTCAGCTCTCCTGGAGCGACCTCCTGCGTGTTGCGCCCCGCCACCCGCACCTCGCCGCGGAACGTACCGCCCACGAGTCTGGGGATGATGCCGTTAAGCGTAAGGCACAGCGTCGACTTGCCCGCTCCCGTGCGACCGAGGAGGGCCAGGCACTCACCCTCGGCCACGGACAGCGAGACCCCGTTGAGAACAGTGGGGCTCTCCCCGGTGGGATTCAAGGGGGGATAGGCGTAGTGCACATTGTCGATGGCGATGAGAGGAGCCAAAGGATCGCGAACCCTTGCGTTCAGGCGGACGGGCGGCCCCAGCGGAGGATGGGGGGATACGCCCGTCGCAGAGCGACCACCAGGGGGATGCCCACAATGCCGCCGACCACGACCTGGGGAAGGTTGATGGTAACAGCCTCCGTTCCCGCTGCGGCCACGCCCATCCTCAAGACAAACGCTTCGCCGACGAAGTAGCCGCCGACCATCACGGCGGCGCCCAGGGCCCAGCCCAGGACCATGCCCCAGACCCCTTCGACGCGCCGGGCGGCAGCGCCGGCGATGAGGCCCTCCAGCCCATGCGCGATCAACGTCAGAGGGGCATACATGGGGTAGCCTCCCACGACGTCGGCAAGGGCGGTGCCTACCCCTCCAGCGACCAGGCCGACCCACGGCCCGAAGGCAAAGCCGGCCAGGAACACACCCACGTCAGAGAAATTGAAGTAGCCTCGCGTGAGGGCGAAAGGAACCCTCACGGCGAGGGTGAACACGGCCACCAGAGCGATCATCACCCCGGTTAGCACAATCTGTCTGATCTCCAGGTCTCGCATCTAACGCAACCTCCAATTGCCGAAGCACAGCTCGTAGTCCCGCCCCGCATCTACTCCATCAGCCGGGTGAAGCTCGCACGGGTCACGACGACCGCTGTGCGTCTCAGCTCCCTAAGTCCCTCACCTGCTCCCCCACCGCTCTCCCTAGCCGGCGGAGACCCTCGTCGACCACGTCCGCTCCTCCAAGACGTCGTCTCGCAGCCCTTCCTCTCTTGGATCAATGCTCATGTTAGTCCGGTCCCATTATAAGTCCAATCGCCCTGGTTGCATAGGGTCCAGTCGCCGGACAATGGCGTTACTCCAATTGCGGCGATTTGACATTTGGGCGGCGTTCAGTATAATGTGGCTAGATTCGTGGGTGTAGTTCAGTGGTAGAACGTCAGCTTCCCAAGACAGGAGTCGCGAATCTAAGGCTGCGGGTGTAGTTCAGTGGTAGAA
>CAYMHT010000137.1:0-7110 GCA_964390305.1 uncultured Anaerolineales bacterium | reverse complement strand
TCCCAAACGCCCCCAACCCCCTCCCTCTTTTCCCTCTTCCCCATAATCCAGTATAATCCCTCCTCATGAAACCCACCCTGACCATCCTCGTCACCGGGGGCGCCGGCTTCATCGGCTCCCACGTCGTCGACGCCTTCGTCGAGGCCGGCCACCACGTCGCCGTCGTCGACGACCTCTCCACCGGTCGCCGCGCCAACCTGCACGCCGCCGCCACCTTCCACGAGGTCGACATCCGCAGCCCCGCCCTCCGGGACGTCTTCGACGACGTCCACCCCGACGTCGTCAGCCACCACGCCGCCCAGGTCGACGTCCGCCGCTCCGTGGCCGACCCCGCCTACGACGCCGAGGTCAACGTCCTTGGCTCCCTCAACCTGCTCGAACGCTGCCGCGAGCACGGCGTGGCCAAGGTCCTCTACGCCTCCAGCGGCGGCGCCGTCTACGGCGAGCCCGCCTACCTCCCCTGCGACGAGGACCATCCCATCCGCCCCCTCTGTCCCTACGGCGCCAGCAAGTACGTGGTCGAGCAGTACCTCGCCATGTACCGGGAGCTCCACGGGCTCGACTATACCGTGCTCCGCTACGGCAACGTCTACGGGCCGCGGCAGGATCCCCACGGCGAGGCCGGCGTCGTGGCCATCTTCGCCGACCAGATGCTGCGCGGGGGGACGCCCACGGTCAACGGGAGCGGGGAGCAGGAGCGGGACTTCGTCTACGTCGGGGACTGCGCGCGGGCGAACCTGCTGGCGCTCGAGCGGGGCTCGGGGGGCGTGTACAACCTCGGCTCCGGCCAGGGCACCTCTGTCAATCGTCTCTTCGAGCTGCTGAAGGCGGCGACGGGCTACCAGGGCGGGGTCGTCCACGGCCCGCCCAAGCCGGGGGAGACCTTCCGCATCTTCCTCGACGCCTCCCGCGCCCGGGACGAGCTCGGCTGGCGCCCGCAGGTCGACCTCCGCGAGGGCCTCCACCGCACCGTCGCCCACTTCCGCGCTACGGACTAACGCAGGCGTGCAGAGCGCAGCCCACATCCCCTCTCCGACGAGTCGGCAGAGCGCAGCCTCAATCCCCCTCCCCTCTCCTGGGAGTTGGGAGAGGGGAGGGGCTAGGGGAGGGGTGAGGGCGTTCACCGCCGTGCAGCCGCCAGATCCCGCAGGTACGCCTCCATCAGCGGCCACAGCTCCCGGTACCGCGCGTACCACTCCTCGTACCGCCGCCTCCGCGCCTCGTCCGGCTCGAACGTCCGCTCCAGCGCCACCATCGCGCCGATCCCCTCTTCGTACGACCCGAACACCCCGTGACCGACGCCGGCGATGATCGCCGCGCCCAACGCGCCCGCCTCCGTCACTGCCGGACGCACAAACCGCTGCCCCATGATGTCCGCGCACGTCTGGATCCACCCGTCCGACTTGCTCCCGCCGCCCACCGCCCGATACTCCGTGATCTCAATCCCCGTCGGGGGGAGCGTGTCGATGCACTCCTTCAAGGAGAAAGTGATGCCCTCCAGAATCCCCTTCAGAATCTCCCCGCGCGACGTCTCCAGCCGCAGCCCGGCCATCACCCCGCAGGAGTCGGCGATGAAGTCCGGCGGCCCCGTCACCGTGAAGTGGGGCAGCACCACGACGCCGCTCGGACCCTCCGGAATCTCCTCGAACAGCTCGCCGTACACGTCCCGCCCCGCGGCCTCCGCCCGGCGATGCTCCGCCGCCGCAAACGTGTCCCGGAACCACTTGACGTGAGACCCGCCCTGGTTGTAGATGAAGCTCACGTACCGGCCCGGCACCGCGTGATGCTCCGTGTTCAACCCCCGCTCCAGCATCAGCTCCGGACCGCGCCGCTCGCCGAACACGGGCGTGATGCACGTGAACGTCCCCATGCCGTAGACCGCCTGGCCCTCTCGGATCACGCCGCAGCCGACGGCGTTCGCACACTGGTCGTGGGCCCCGGTGACGATCGACACGTCCTCGGGAAGACCCAGTTCCTCCGCCACCCGATCCGACACGCGGCCGATCACCGTCCCCGACGGCGCCAGGTCCGGCAGCTTGGCCCGCTCGAGCCCGGCGACGCCCAGCAGCTCCTCCGACCACGCCTGCCGGTCGATGTCGAAGAGGAGCGTCCGGTTGGCCAGCGAGTGATCCACCACGGGCTCCGCACCCAGCATATACGAGACGAAGCTCCCCCACAGCAGGAACTTGTCCGTCTGTGCGTACAGCTCGGGCTGGTGCTCCCGGATCCACATCAGCTTCGTCAGCCCGTAGTGGTTCCCGAGCGTGTTCCCGTTGATCCGGTAGAGCTTCTCGTCGGGCAGCTCGCCCCGCAGCCGCTCCACGTACGCCGCCCCGCGAACGTCGAAGTTGAGGATCGACGGCCCCAGCACGCGACGATCCGCCGTCACCGGCACCATCGCCTCGCCCAGGGACGACACGGCCACCGTCCGGATCCCTCGCCCCCGCGCCCCGGACGCCGCCTCCCGCACCGTCCGCTTCACCTTGCTCCACACCTCGACGGCGTCCAGCTGGAACCAGCCCGGCTCCGGGCTCTGGAAGTCGTATTCCTCGTACGCCGAGGTCAGGAGCTCCCCCTCTGCGGAGAACACGGCCGACTTGCACCCGGTCGTGCCCACGTCGATGCCCAGAAGACTCATCCCGCGCCTCCTTTCCCTGCCCGGCCCAAATCCACGGCCCAAGAGCCGCCCCCAGCGTCAGCGCTTCGTGTAGCCACCGATCAATACACCCCAGCTCCCACCCACGCCGAAGTACTCCTCAATGAGCCACGAGGTCCGTTCATACACCGCCTCCTGCGCGTCCCCCACGCTTCCCGACGCCTCCAGCGCCGACTCGTACGCCTGGCGGATCTCGGTGCCGATGTTGATCTTGGCGATGCCCCGCTCGATGGCCGCGAGCACGTATTCGCGCTTCACCCCCGAACCCCCGTGGAGGACCAGGGGGATCCCCGTCGCCCGCCGCAGCCTCTCCAGGTGGTCGAGGTCCAGCCGGGCCTCCACCTTCTTCTTGTCCTTCATCGCGCCGGACACCGCGCCGTGGACGTTGCCCACCGCCACCGACAGCCAGTCGCAGTCCGTCTCCTCCACGAAGCGGCGCGCCTCGTCGACGTCCGTGAAGCCCATCCCGGACTCGAACAGCGCCTCGTACGGGGGGAGCGGGCCGGCCTCGTGGCCCAGCACGGCCCCCAGCTCCGCCTCGCACGGGATGCCCGCCTCGTGCGCCAGCGCCACCGCCCGCGCCGTCGCCGCGATGTTCCCCTCCAGATCCAGCCGCGAGCCATCGACCATCACCGACTGATACCCCAGGTCGATCGCCTCGCGGAGGATCGCCAGGTAGTCGACCCGCTCGCCGTCCTCGTCGATCACCGGCACGTGGTCGAGATGGATGCGGACGTGGTCGGGATCCCGCCACCTCTGGAATGCCTCCATCACCGCACCCGGGTCCTCAGCCTCGAACTTGATCCACTCCAGGCGCGCCGTCTCGATCAGGGCGAAGCTGTCCTCGTCCACCACGGCCCGGATGACGGGCTCCACCATCGGCAGGTACGGCACGTTGAACGCCGGCACGAGGACGCCGGCTTCGGCGGCGCGGCTGACGATTTCGGACGTGCTCTTCATGGCTGTAGCTCCTCGACTGCCTCTGTCGGCGGCCCACGGGTCGTGACCTCGTGGGGACGGGGCCCGCGGATTCCCTCGCGTGCTCGAGAACGACGCGGCGATTATACCAACGCAGACCTGGCCTGGCAACGCGAACCCGGGGCAGGGAGGGGCGGCAGCGGGCCCTCGCATCGCCGCACCGGCCACCCACGGTCCTTGACACCGGCGACCGGCCTGGGTTATAATCTCGTGCAGCGACGGATCGCACCGCTCCATCCAACGACGCCACCACCGTATCTCGTCGAAACGCCCAGACGCGTCGCGGCCGCGGACGTTCGCCGGCCAGGTCGGCGGCACATCGAGCCCACCATGGACGCCGCCCAACCACTGACCCGAGCGCCAGGGTCTGTACAGGGACCTCCGTGATCGGTGGCGCGCAGGCCGGGCGGCAGGGCGGCGTAGGCGAGAGCCGGCAGGATCTCGAAGGAGCGGAGAACCCGTTGACCGGCGCGTGGATCGAGAGCTTATGCGCTACAGGCGGAACCGTCCGACCATTGGCGTCCTCGTAGGCTGGCACGTCTACGAGGGCACGCTGCACAGCTTCCTCGACCAGATGTTCTGCGGCATCCAGGCGGCGGCGCGTGAGCGTGACTGCAACCTGCTGCTCGCCTGTGGCGTCGGCACCGGAGAGATGGGCGTCGGCCGTCCGGCCTGGCCGATTCTGTCGTCCGAGACCGACTTTGTGCCCGTGGGGCCGTGGAACACTGACGGATTGATCGCCGTCGTGCCTCTCGTATCCAGGGCCGGGGTGCCGTACGGCGAGGAATCCCACTACATTCAGGGCCTCATGGACGACGGCTTCCCCGTCGTCTTCGCCGGGTGCGGCCGCCACACCCCCGCGGTCATTCCCGATAACGAAGACGGCATTCGCCAGGCTCTCGGCCATCTGGTGGCCCACGGGCATCGACGCATCGCGTTCATCGCCGGCATCAAGGAGGAGAAGCAGGGGGACAGCGGACACCGCCTGCGCGCGTACCGGGCGACGGTTCAGGAGTGGGACCTGGCCCGTGATCCCGATCTCATCGCCTTCGGGTACCACAATCCCGAAGGGGGCCGCAGAGCGATGCAGGAGATCCTCGACTCGGGCGCCGGCTTCACCGCTGTGTTGAGCAGCAACGACGAATCGGCCATCGGTGCCACGGAGGCCCTCCGCGGTGCCGGGTTGCTCGTGCCCCGGGACGTGGCCGTCGTCGGATTCGATGACCGGCTGGAGGCCCGATCGCAGATTCCCCCCTTGACGACGGTCCACTACCCGATCTTCGAGCTGGGATATCGCGCGTTGATGATGATGCTCGACCGCGTGGATGGCCTGGTGGGCAAGTCCGAGGTCACTCGCGTGCCCACCAGGCTGATCGTGCGCGAGTCGTGTGGATGCTTGCCCGGTGCCGTCAAGGGCGTGACCGCTGACGATCGCCTGGCGCGCGGAGATCGCAGCGCCGGCGTGGCTTCCCGTTCTGTGCAGGACGTCGCCGCCGCGGTGTACAACGAGGTGCAGCGACTGAGTCTGGACGAGATCACCTATCTCTCCCGACGGTTGCTCGAGGCGTTCCGATTGAGCGTCACGAGCGGCGACGCGGCGAGCTTCCACACCGCGGCTCGCCAGGTCATCCAGCGCGTCTCGTCTCAGGGCGACGATCCCCACGCCTGGCAGGTCGCCCTCTCAATACTCAGAGATCGATGGCCACAGCTGCAGGACGCCTGGAGCTCCTCCCTTGAGCGTCCGCAGGTGGAGGACATGGTGCACCTGGTCAGAATCTCCATCAGCGAGATAGCGCGGAGTCACTACACGCGACGCCTCATCCAACAGGGGGACGCTGCCGATCAACTCGGTCGGATGACCGCCCGGTTTCAGTCGGCGAAGGATGAGCCGGAGATCCACCAGGTCCTGATGGACCAGCTGCCCAGGATCGGCATTGAGCACGCTGCCGTGTTCCTCTACGAGGGGAGCGAGGGGGACCCGGTGGCGCGGAGCACCCTGCAGGCTGCGCCTGAGCCGGACGAGGATCGGTTCCGTTTCGCCACCCGCGACTTCCCGCCCGACGGATTCTACGCCGAGGAGGACGAGCCATTTCACCTCGCCCTGCTGCCCCTGTCCGTCCGCGAGGGCCTGTCTGGGTTCGTCGCCTTCGACGCCGGTAACCTGGCTCCCTGCGCGGACATCGTGCGCCAACTCGGCGCGGCGCTGCGGGGCGTGTGGCTCTACCGGGAGGCGGTGGAGGGGAGGCGGCTGGCTGAGGAGGCGAATCGATTGAAGAGTCGGTTCCTCTCCGTGGTGAGCCACGAGCTGCGCACCCCGTTGAACCTCATCTCCGGGTTGAGCGATATGTTGCTCAAGGAGGCGATGGGCGAGGGGCCCGAGGACCCCGGCCGACGGGGCGTGCGCGTGAGACGGGACGACTTGAAGCGCATCCACACCAGCGCACAACATCTCGACGGGCTGATCCGGGACGTGCTCGACCTGGCACGCAGCGAAGCCGGGCAGCTCAGGCTCTCCTGCGAGCCCCTCGATCTGGCCGAGATACTCCAGGCCGTGTCGGTCATTGGCCAGCAGCTGGCGAGCGACAAGGGATTGGCGTGGCAGGCGCACATCCCCCAGGATCTGCCCTCCATCTGGGGAGACCGGACGCGGCTCCGGCAGGTCGTGTTGAACCTGGTGAACAACGCCATCAAGTTCACCGCCAGCGGCACGGTGACGCTGGAGGCCACCGCCGCCGCCGACCGCGTCACCGTGTCCGTGCGCGATACGGGATTGGGCATCCCCGTGGAGGAGCAGCGGGTCATCTTCGATGAGTTTCGACAGTCGGAGCGGACCACGGCGCGCGGGTACGGGGGGCTCGGATTGGGGCTGGCCATCTGCAAGCGCCTGGTGGAGATGCACGGGGGCCAGATCGGGGTCCGGTCGTCCGGAGAGGAGGGAGGAGGATCCACGTTCACCGTCACCCTCCCGGCGATGGAGCGTCACCAGGCCGTCGCCGGCGGCGAGGTCTCGCTCTCCCGGGCGCGGCGGGTACTGCTGCTGGCGAAGGATCTGGATAGCGGCCAGGTCCTCCGCGAGCGACTGAGCCGGCGCGGGTTCGAGGTCGACGTCCACACCGCCGACGACGAGCGCGAGTGGACCCGCTGGCTGTTCGCCGGGGCGCCGGAGGCGGTGGTGCTCGATCTGAGCCTGGCGTCGGAACGGGGCTGGGAGATCCTGAAGCTGTTGAAGGAGAACCCGGTTACCCAGGACGTGCCCGTGTTCTTCTACACGCTGGCCGGCGAGGGCGACAGCGGCTCCGTGCTGGAGATGGACTATATGACCAAGCCGATGGGGACCGCGGAGCTGGCGGACGCTCTGAGATGTCGGGGGCTGCTGGATGCCGATCGGGACGGTGAGGCCGGCAAGAGGATACTGCTGGTGGATGATTAGCCTGGCGTGCTCGAGATGCACACCAAGATCGTCCGGGCCCAATTGC
>CAYMHT010000136.1:0-7272 GCA_964390305.1 uncultured Anaerolineales bacterium | reverse complement strand
AGGAGTTATGCACATTCAGAGGCCACACGCGCGAAGTGAATGCCGTAGCAGCGAGCCCTGATGGGAACCACGCCATATCTGCTTCAAGTGATGGAACAGTGAGACTCTGGGATTTGCAGAGTGGACAGGGTCTGAGTAACTCGTCAGACCACGAGCGAAGAGTCAAGGCAGTGGCTTCGGTTCCTGACGCGTTCCATGCTGTTTCTGCTTCAATGACCCTCAAGATATGGGATCTGGAGACTGCAGAGTTGTTATGCACTCTAGGGAAAAACAGCGACGACTCGATAAGGGCTATAGCGGTTACTAATGATGGAAAACACGTCCTGGCTGCTTCTGGAAAACGCCTCACGATGTGGAACGTAGCCAGTGGCAAGATGGCCCGCGTCCTGGAGGGACATAGAAGTCCTATCGGAGCAGTGGCGTTGACCCCCGACGGGACGCGGGCTGTCTCCGGTTCTATTGGTGCCAGACACATCGTTAGAGGGGGAGTAGTCTACGGTCCGGAGCACATCAATCTCAAAGTGTGGGACCTAAGAAGTGGCGACGAGATTCACACGCTGGAGGGGCATAGAGGCAGCATTAGGGCAATTGCGGTGACTCCTGATGGAAAACGGGCTGTCTCTGCTGACGCCGTTTCGCTTGCACGCATTGGTTCCGGCCCTGCGGGCGTCGTCAAGATTTGGGACTTGGAGCAAGGTCGGGAGATTCATAGCCTGGAAGGGCACAAACTCGGGATCTCTGCTCTGGCTTTGACGCTTGATGGCACTTGTGTCATCTCCGGGTCCAGTGATAAAACGCTCAGGGTCTGGAACATATACAGTGGGGAAGAGATACACACTCTCAAAGGACACAGGCGGCCTGTCGATTCAGTAGTGATGACCCCTGGCGGAACTGATGTGCTTTCCGGTTCTGCTGAGTTTCTTAAGATATGGAATCTGAAAAGTGGAACCGAGTTATGCACCTTGATGGGTGGCAAAGGGGCGGTAAGTCCCGACGGAAACCGGGTTGTCTCCACCGCTCACCAGCAAGTCAAGGTTTGGGATCTGGACGGCATGCAGGAGATGACGCGTCTCAGAGTTGAAAGCCCGATCACTGCCTGCACCATTGCACCGGATGGCTTGACCCTCGTCGTAGGTGACAGAGCTGGGCAGGTACATTTCCTGCGTCTGAAGAATGTCACCCCCGGCCCGCCTGTTGTCACCGCCTCGCGAAGTGATTGCGGAGAACTGACCGCTCAGTGCCTGCGATGCTGGGCCCGGAGCGGGATCGAGGAATCCGACTTGGGAAGCATCGTAGCTTGCCCCGACTGCGGTGTTGATCTTCGGCTTAATCCGTTCACCGCGGATGTCTCGAAAAGACGTCCTGGCGGCGCAGTCCCCACCCGCGAACCGCCGCCCATGGCTGACGAGCCGGCTCCTCGCGAGAGAGCTGCCGCCGTCCAGGCGCCCGCGCAGCAAGAGGAGCCAGCTGTAACTCGTGCGCAGGCGAGACTGGAGCCGGTTCCCGAGGAAACGCCGGCTCGCCCACCGCTTCCGCTCAGCTTCGCCGCGGAGCAGTTCATCCAGTCTGCCCTTCGCCAGCACGCCCCCGGTGAACGTGATGAACTGACCCTGCACCAATGGCTCGCGGCGCTGCTCGACGAGCATCGGGGCGTGGCCGAGGCCGCGGCGGAGGGCTGCGATCTGGACGCCCTACGGAACGCTCTACACCGCGAGGTCGAGGAAGAAGCTACGCCACAGAGTCTGACGGCGGATGTCCTGGTACATCGAGCCAGTGAACGTGCCCGGGCAGCCGACCAGCCGGTGCTCAGACCGCGAGACCTGGCTGCGGCGATCCTGGCAGCCGTGATCGAGGCGACAGCAGGAACCTCAACCCAACCCGCTGTCCATGCGACTCCAGCAGAAGCGCCTCCGCTCCCCCTCAGCTTTGCGGCCGAGCAGATGATTCAGGCCGCTCTGCACGCACGTGACGCCACCGAGAGCGGCCAGTTAGGCGCGAACGAGTGGCTGGTCGCGCTGCTGGAGCGGCACCGAGAGCCGCTCGAGGATGTTGCAGGCGCCCGTGATCTCAAGGATCTCGAGGCGAGAGCTCGACGCCAGCTCAGCCACGGCGAGGTCGGCACGCCGCTGACTCAGGATACATTGATTTCTCAAGCAAGTCACAAGGCCGAACAAGCGTCCCGACAGGTGGTCGGGCCACAGGACGTGGCAACCGTCATCCTGGCGGCAAGTCATCACCCCTGACCTTATACAGATCTATTGAAAAGCCCTGGGTCCTAGCGCTGTGCACACAGACCCTAGACCACGATAAGCAGTAGACGTGAGAAGTGTCGTAAGAAGCAACAGGAGATGAGACTATGAATCAAACAGACGACCTGAAACCCGGCGCCCGCCTCTTCTGGGAAGAGGCACTCAACATACAGTCCCGTTTCGGTCACGGCGAGACCGGGCTCTACCACTTCCTGCTGGCGCTGCTCGAGCGCCACGGGGCCATGGCCGAGTCGTTGGCCTCCGGATTGGATGCCAGCGACTACCGTCGCCAGATCGAGCAGCGGCTCAAGGAGGATGAGATCGGAGACCCGCTCAAGCCGAAGGCATTGCTGAAGCAAGCGCTTGAGCGCGCCAAGGACGCCGGGAAGGAGCAGGCCTCGGAGCGCGACCTCGCCGCCGTGCTCTTGGAGCGGGATGGCTGGAATCTCCTGGCGCAGCCAACAATGCCTGCCTCCAGACCCAAGCCCGCCGTCTCAGCACCCGCCAAGTCTCCACCGTCGACCTCAGAGGTCGCCGAGACGGACGTGGAAGCGGCGGACTACCGTCCCCGCGCGCGCCACCCCACCCCACAGCTGGAGACCTTCGGCCGCGACCTCTGCCAAGAGGCGCTCAACGGCGAGCTCCCCACCATCCTGGGGCGAGACGTGGAGATGGAGGCCATGATGGAGACCCTCTGCCGCTGGACGAAGCGGAACCCTCTCCTCATCGGCCCGGCTGGCGTGGGCAAGACCGCCATCGTCGAGGGTCTGGCCCAGCGCGTCGTCCGCGGCGAGGTGCCCCCGCCCATCCGGGGAATGCGCATCTTCGCCCTCCAGGCCTCGGCTCTCGTCAGCGGCGCCAGCGTCGTCGGCAAGTTGGAGCAGCGCATGCAGGCCATCCTGGAGGAGGCCAGCCAGGACGGCATCGTCCTCTTCATCGACGAGGTGCACAGCATTGTCGGGAGCGGCGGCCGAAGGCAGGTGTCCGATATCGGCAGCCAGCTCAAGCCCGCCCTGGCCAAGGGCGAGATCGCCTGCATGGGCGCCACCACTGACGCCGAGTTCCATCAGTTCATCGAGGAGGACCGGGCCCTTGAGCGCCGCTTCCAACCGCTCCGCGTCCAGGAGCTCTCGCCTGACGCCACCATGGAGATCCTCCGCAGTCTGAGCCAGAAGGCCAAGCGCGAACGCGACGTCACGTTCCCCCAGGAGGCCCTCGACATGATCGTTCTCTTGGCCCAGCAGTACCTCCGCAACCGCTACTTCCCCGACAAGGCCATCGACATCTTCGAGCAGTGCACCGCCCACGCCGTGTTGAACGAGATGGAGGAAGTGAGCCCGGCCATCGTGCGCAGCGTGGCGGAGCGTATGATCGGAATGCCCATCGACCTGGGCACCCAACTGACAGAGCGCCTGGACGATGTCAGGAGGAAGCTCAGCACGGAGGCCTTCTGTCCAGAGTCCGTGGCGGAGCAGGTCGTCGAGCGCCTGGCGGTCACAACGAGAGGCCTCGACGTCGCCCCCACCCGTCCAAACGCCGTCGTCCTCACCGTGGGAACCGCCGGCCAGGCACCAGAGCTCGCCGCGCAGGTCCTGGCGGAAGCTCTCTACGGTAGTCGGGAGCGGCTGATTGAGGTCGACATGACGCGCTTCACCCACCCGTCCGACGTCAACTGGCTCATCGGAGCGCCGCCGGGCTACGTGGGACACGATAGAACCATGAGCTTCCACCTGGAGTTGGCCCAGCAACCCTGGTCCGTCCTCCTGTTCAAGAACGTCGAGGCCAGCCATCCCCAGGCACAGGAGGTCCTCGCTCAGGCCCTCCAGACCGGGAGCTTCACCAACGCTCAAGAGCGCAAGGTGTACCTGAGCGACGCCACAGTCGTCCTGACCGTCACCGCGGAGGGACGGACGGCGAAGCGGATGGGATTCACCTCGGACAGGGAAGGGCACGAAGGTCAGCTTGCGGGAGCGGCGCCGGACATCCACTCCCTTCTGATGCCCGACCTGATAGCCCAGCTCGACGTGTGGTGGTCCCCGGCCCCTCTCACGATGGAGCGCGTCGGGTCGTGGATCACGCAGTGGGTGTTCCCTCCCCTGGCTGAGCGTTATCTCCGCCAGGGGCTGAAGATGGCGTGGGACCCCAGCCTTGTCAAGTGGCTTTCAACAGAGATCATCAAGACCGGTGACCTGATGCGCGGAGAACGTCTGCTGGAGGAGGAGGTTCTCCCCCGAATGGTCCCCTACCTGGACGCCCCAGGCAAGGTGGTCGTTGCCCGGGGAGACGACGGAAGCATTCAGATCAAAGCACAGAAAGGAGACTAGAATGGACTTCAGGACGAAGGTACAAGAGGAGACGTATCACAAAGTGGATGACCTGCTGGGCCAGGTCTTCGGAGAGATGATAAAGAAACCGCCCGAACGGCCGGTATTTCTCCTCCAGAGAGGGACGACGCTGACCCATATCGCCGTCGCCCCCTGGGGCGATGACGACGCCGTCGTGATGGTACGCGCATACGTCAACTACGGAGCTGACCTGGCTCCGGATCTCCTCAAGTTCCTGCTGACCGAGAACGCCAGGATGCGCTTCGGCGCCTTTGGCATCGACGGCGACGGCGACATCTTCTTTGAGCACTCCATCGTCGGCTCCACGTGCGACAAAGAGGAGATCAAAGCCTCGGTCCTGGCCGTCGGCAGCACCGCCGACGACTACGACGAGAGGATCATGGAGCGCTGGGGCGGCATGCGGACCATAGACCGAGCCAAGCAGGCGTTCTAGAATCGGCCCGTCCTTCGCTGTCGGACAGCGCGAGACGGGCCAGAACTCAATCGTTCAGTGGCCTCCGGGGTCGTTGCTCTTCCCGTATTGCCGGCGCGGTTACCGCTCCTCCGCACGGGATGGGGGCGACCCCACGAGTACACACGGCACGGTCAGCTCTGTTGAGGACCGAGCGACAACAACGCTCGAGAGCAATCAGCGCCCATCGTGGCGGGGCCTGGCCCCTTGGCGCCCTCTGCAGGTGGTCGCGCCGCACGACGCAGCCCGGGGGTGGTCGTGATCTCGGCCACCAACAGCCAATGTTGGACCCATGGAGGTTCGATGATGTTCAAGAAGCGCGTGACGACCCAACGGATCAAGAAGTACCTGGACAAGCATGGATGGTCCAGGCACGAGGAGATAGAAGAGACGGACGAGAAGGAAGGCATCGTCGTGACGGGGTGGCGCTCCAGGATGGGTGGCACGATGCTCATGATCGATCCGATGGTAGAGAAGAACTGCCTATCCTTTAAGGCGGTAAAAGTGCTAAGCGCGCCCCCCAGCTCAACCCCGACAGATCGACTCGTTGGTCTTCTCATGGCCATGGCCCACCTGAACTGGCGGTTGATCATGGGTAAGTGGAGCTATGATCCGTCCGACGGCGAGGTCCGATTCGAGCTCGGCATCCCGATAGATGACGATGATCTCTCATTCGAGAAATTTGACCATTGTCTGAGGGCCGTGATCGCTGCTGTCGACGGAGACGGACAGAATCTGAAGGCGGTCGCGGACGGCAGTATGAGCATCAACGAGTTTCTCAAGGAAGAAGGCGGCAAGACCATGGGTTAGGCAGCACGAGTCTCGACCCGCTTCGCAAGTCTAGGCGATGGACCCAGCCAGTTTGAAGACGACGAGCCGCCCATCCAGGGTCCAAGAGCGGCCAAGACCGTCGTCATCATCGGGGATGCAGCCGCGAACGGGCGCATGTCCGACAGCCGAGCGGCGCGGAGCACGCGCCGACTGCGGACCCGCAACGCGTTTGGCTCTGCACATTGGCTTCCCGACGCGCTGCTCGTGCCGCCTGCGCCGGCTCTCGCCGATGCTTATGCCCCCAATTGCATTCTGGGCACACAGGAAGCCACAACACCTGGTGAGCAGCAGGGAGGCTCGAGCCTGGAGCGCATTCCGGAGTAGGCTGGCCGCCGGACCGAGTGAGAGATTCGTTTCAGAGGAGTTGAGTATGTTTGAGATCGCCATCATCGTCGTCCTCGTAGCGCTGGTGCCGCTGGTGCTACTGGTGCACTGGCTCGGTGTCTTCGACTGCGACCACGAGCTGATCTACTACGACCAGGCTGGGGATCGGTTAGACGAAGTCGAGTGGGGTGAGCCCTGCTTCTCCAAGTGCCGGAAGTGTGGGGAGATCAGCGTGATCCCATCGGCCTTCCAGAGCGATGCCAGCTTCGAGAACTTCCTATCCCAGAGGGAGATGGGAGGCTCGCGGGCATTGAAGAAGGTGGCCCGGAATTAGGGTCGACCCCAGAGGGTATGTCACTTCATCCTGGAAAGGCGAGTTGACCCCAAGGCAGGCCCACGCCCTTCAAGAAGGTGATTTTCATGTGCGTGGGCATACCTAGCGGCGAGACAAGGACCTTTCGAAGGCAACCAAGCTCTCTCATTCAGACCGCCGCTTCGGTGTTTCAGACGTGACTGTTGACCGGGGATGATCCCGAATTCGAGGAGAACGCATGACTGACAGGGCGAACACCGCGCCGCTTCCCCTCAGCTTCATGGCCGAGCAGATGCTGACCGGCATGCTAAGACGACTGAAGGCGGGAAGCGGTGAGGAGTTCGGGCTTCACGATGCCGTCCTGGATCTCCTCGAGCATCACCGCGGCGTCGCCGAGGACGTCGACAGCGAGCTCGACCTGGACGCGATGGAGGCCGCGGCGCGACACGGGGTGGACGCCGGCGATTCGGGCCGGACGATCGACCGGGACTGGCTGGTCACGCGCGCGACCTCCGCGGCTGCCGCCGCCGGTCGCTCTGTGATCACGCCCACCGACTTGGCGACGCCGGTGCTCCAGGCCGCGGAGCACGCCCTGGTGCGTCGAGAGGAAATCGAGGCGGAACTCGAGGACGAACCAGAAGAGTCGGTCGCCCCCATCTCCCTCCCCCTCGGCTTCCTGGCCGAGCAGGTGCTCGGTGCGCTGGAGCTCGAGATCGGTGTCACCTCGAGCGGAGCCCGCGGTCCGTCCTCCTGGTTGCT
>CAYMHT010000135.1:0-7279 GCA_964390305.1 uncultured Anaerolineales bacterium | reverse complement strand
TCAACGACAGCAAGGGTTACGGCTTCATTTCGCGTGAGGCTGGAGAGGACGTATTCGTACATCACTCGGACATTGAGGGTGGCGGGTTCCGCTCGTTGAGCGAGAATCAGCAGGTCGAGTTCGGTGTCCAGGAAGGCCCCAAGGGCTTGCGCGCCACCGGCGTCCGAGTTCTTTAACACAACGCAATACGACAGAAGACCCCGGTTGAGTTGATCGACTAGGGCTAGAACCGCACGGCTGCTCCGCAGGCCGTGCGGTTTTTTGTTGTCTGGAGAGCGCTCGGCCTGCGATGGGGAGAGGAAGCGGGACGGCGGAGCGCGGCAGGGTGACTCGCACTCCTGTTGGTGACCGGTGGGCGGACGGGTTCCCCGCTGATGCCGATTAACGGTCTTAACCGCGCATCGTGCCAGGGCCGGTCTTCCTGGCACGGAGATGAGACGCGGGCGACGACGACGTGGACAACTGACAAGGCCCTAAAGCCGACGCCCATCCTGGTGATCCAGGGCGGGGAAACAGATGTGATCTTGGCGAGAAAGGTCGCACACCCACTTGACACCCTGGGCGAAACGCGTTATAATTTTGGCTGCGTTGCGGGGTAGAGCAGTGGCAGCTCGTCGGGCTCATAACCCGGAGGTCCCAGGTTCGAATCCTGGCCCCGCTACCTCGACGAGCGGGCGCTGAGAAGCGCCCGTTTCGTGCAAGAGGGCGACGTAGCTCAGTGGTAGAGCAGGGGACTCATAAGCCCTTGGTCGGGCGTTCAAATCGCCCCGTCGCCACTCAACCCCCATCGAGATCGATGGGGCTTTTGTTTTGGTGCCCACTGATCGCAATGACGCGCTCCGAAGAGGCCAGCCTAATCGGCCGAGGAAGACCGCATGTGTGAGGAGCTTGCCTCATTCAACAGGCGCCCAACCCCCGGTCAAATCGCATCGGGCACGAACGCTGCCCGGCGCAATGCCAGGCCACCATGCGATGATGCATGCCTGTGACTGCAGGAAGGGCGCTCCCCGAGTGCGGCTGCCTCAACCATACGCATCTCCTTTTTGGCCGCCTCGAAGTAGACTCGAGTTACTGGTCAGAACAAGCACGCCTCAACTCAGACAAGTTGCCACACATTGACAGGCAACCGGAAGAATAATATACTGATCCATAGCTGAGGGCAGAAGTCGGGGGTTCATGATCTCTCCCCAACGCCTTCCTATCAGCCTGCTCTTACAAGCCCTGTGCCGGCCAACGCCGGTGTCGTCGTACCCGTTCGCCTCACCCAGCGTCGGTTCCGGTGTGCGAGCCCCCTGGCGCTCGTCGCTGAGGAGCAGGTTCACCGATCCAGAGCCCACTGATGTGGGAGCACAAAGGACAGAACAACATGAAGAAAGCAGATCGCAACGCACTTATCGCTCTGCCTGTCATCGTCTTGGCTGCCGCCGGGATCGCTTGGGCCGGTAGCCAGGGCGGCGCGTCCGTTCGCGGGGTCCCGATCTTCGCGCTGTCGGTCGGGCTGGCCTTCCTCATTCAGTGGTTGGCCTTCATCCCCGCCTACGTGCTCCAGACCGAGCGGTTCTACGATCTTGCCGGGAGCGTCACGTATATCTCGGTCACCACGCTCGCCGTGCTGCTCACCCCGGTGATTCGCAATCGATCGGTGCTGCTGCTGGCTCTGGTGCTGGTCTGGGCGACCCGGTTGGGTACCTACCTCTTCAACCGGGTCATGCAGGCGGGGAAGGACGAGCGGTTTGACGAGTTGAAGCCGTCCTTTCTCCGCTTCCTCCAGACGTGGACGTTGCAGGGATTGTGGGTCACCTTCACGCTGGCGGCTGCGCTGGCGGCCATCACCACGACGGCACGGGCGCCATTGGGGTGGTTCGGCCTGGTGGGGTTCCTGATCTGGGCGCTCGGGTTCGGCATCGAGGTGGTGGCGGACGCGCAGAAGAACGCTTTCAAGGCGGATCCGGCGAACAAGGGGGGGTTCATCGACACGGGCCTGTGGGCGTGGTCCCGCCACCCGAACTACTTCGGCGAGATCACCCTGTGGGTGGGCGTGGCGGTGATCGCCCTGCCGATCCTGCGGGGCTGGCAGTGGGTGTCACTGATCTCGCCCGTGTTCGTGGCGCTGCTGATCACGCAGGTGAGCGGGGTGCCGATGCTGGAGGAGCGGGCGGATGAGAAGTGGGGCGGCCAGGAGGACTACGAAGCCTACAAGGAACGGACGCCGGTGCTGATCCCCCGACCGCCCTCAGGGGACTCCAGAAAGGGTGGATGAGGCCGCTGGAGGATCTCCGCCCTGAATCGGGCCGCTGAGACGATCGCCAGAGCCCGAGGGCCGTGGGATTTCAGCCCGCGCATGGGCACGGCGATGTGCGACGATTGGGCCTGGCAAGGCGTACACCCCGCGTTTCCTCCGCGGGCGGTGCGCTGCGTGCTGGTGCTCCGAGATCGCCCGGTAGGAACAAGCGACAAGCGCGAGTCGATCCGGCAAACTGTGTATCTCGTCCTCCACTCCGATTCCCTCTACCACGTTGGGTGGCTGGCCTACGAAGGGGCGCAGGAGCCCTTTGACCAGGACACGCTGGCCGATCTGGAGGCCGTCGACTGCGACCTAGGCTTGAAGTGAGGTGGGGCCTGCGGGACCCGTCTGGCCCGCGTTTCTTCGTCTATGAGAGTGACACGTGACCACCGAAAGCGAGCCAAGACGCATGGATATTCAAACCATCCTCTCTCAGCTCACGCTGGAGGAGAAGGCCGCCCTCTGTTCTGGGCGAGACTTCTGGAATCTCGAGAGCGTGCCGCGCCTCGGGGTGCCCGCGATCATGGTGACCGATGGACCCCACGGGCTGCGCAAGCAGAAAGAGAGACATGATGGCTTCGTACCAGGCAACAACGTTCCGGCGACCTGCTTCCCTACTGCCGTGACGCTGGCGAGCAGCTGGAACCGCGATCTCGTGCGCGAGGTGGGCGTGGCCATTGGGGAAGAGGCCCGCGCCGAGCGGGTGAGTGTGGTCCTTGGTCCCGGCGCCAACATCAAGCGCTCGCCCTTGTGCGGCCGCAACTTCGAGTACTACTCCGAGGATCCCTACCTCTCGAGCGCCATGGCCACCGCGTTCATCGAGGGTGTGCAGCGGACGGGCATCGGCACCTCGCTGAAGCACTTCGTGGCGAATAACCAGGAGACGCGCCGCTTCTCCATCGACGCCATCGTAGACGAGCGTGCCCTCCGTGAGATCTACCTGGCCAGCTTCGAGCAGGCCGTGAGGGTGGGGCAGCCCTTGACGGTGATGGCCGCCTATAACCGGCTCAACGGGGTCTACTGCACCGAGCACCGGCAGTTGCTCACGGAGATCCTGCGGGACGAATGGGGGTATCGGGGTCTGGTGATGTCTGACTGGGGAGCTGTCAATCAGCGCGTGGCGGGGCTGATGGCGGGGCTCGATCTCGAGATGCCCGGTCTCAAGAACGGCCATGACCCCGAGATCGTCCAGGCGGTCCGAGAAGGCCGTCTCCCGATGGAGGTGCTCGACCAGGCGGTGAAGCGCGTGTTGACGCTGATCGACGAGACGGCGGTCCCAGAAAGCGCTCTCCCTCAGTATGATCGGGATGCCCATCACGATCTCGCGCGCCGGGCGGCTGGCGAGGGGGCGGTGCTGCTCAAGAACGACCAGGCCATCCTGCCGCTGTCGCCGGATCAGAGCATCGCCGTCATCGGGGCGTTCGCGAAGAAACCGCGCTACCAGGGGGCGGGCAGCTCGATGGTCGCGCCCAGCCGTGTCGATGCCGCCTACGACGCGATTGCCCGCCGGGTCGGCGCCAGCGCGACCCTCAGCTACGCTGCCGGCTACGACCCGAAGGCTGACGCGCCGGATCCCGCACTGATTGACGAGGCGCGGCGGGTGGCTCAGGACGCCGAGGTCGCGCTGATCTTTGCCGGCCTGCCAGACTTCTATGAGACCGAGGGGGTCGACCGGCAGGATATGGCGATGCCGGAGGGTCACAATGCGCTGATCGAAGCCGTCGCCCAGGCGAACCCGAATACCGTGGTGGTCTTGATGAACGGGGCGCCGGTTGAGATGCCGTGGCATAACAACGCGCGCGCCATCCTGGAGGCCTACCTCGGCGGCCAGGCCGGCGGCAGCGCCGTTGCCCAGGTGCTGTACGGCGAGGTGAATCCCAGCGGTAAACTGGCGGAGACGTTTCCCCTTCGTCTGGAGGACCACCCGGCCCAGGTCTTCTTTCCGGGCGGCCCGCGGACGGTTGAGTACCGCGAGAGCATCTACGTCGGCTACCGCTACTACGACACGGCTGCCAAACCTGTGCTCTTCCCGTTTGGGCATGGCCTGAGCTACACCACCTTCTCGTACAGTGAGTTGCGCCTCAGCGCCCCAACCGTCGGCGATACCGTGGACTTGCAGGTCACAGTGGACATCACCAACACCGGCAACCGGGCTGGGCAGGACGTGGTGCAGCTCTACATCCGCGACGTGGAGTCGACCGTTTAGGCCGGCGCAGGAGCTGAAGGGATTTGCCAAGGTGGGCTTGGAGCCCGGGGAAGAGAAGAGCGTCAGCTTCAGGCTGAACCGTCGGTCTTTTGCCTACTGGGACACGGGGCTCCACGATTGGTACGTTGAACCTGGGGAATTTGAGATCCGGGTCGGTGCCTCGTCCCGCGATATTCGTGCCACGGCGACGGTCGAGGTCACGACGACTGGCTCTAGTAACCCCAGTATCTCTCGACGCGAGCGTCTCGCTGAGTACTGCGAGCCAGCGGGGCAGGCTACCTTCAGCCGAGACGCGTTTGCCGGGCTCTACGGTCGCCCGCTACCGCCTAACCGGGCCCGGCGTCCTGGAGAGTACACCCTGAACACCCCGCTCGGCGATATGCGGGGCTCCTTGGCGGCACGGCTGCTGGGCGCGGTCATTCGGCGGCAGGCCGATGCCGCGGTCCTAGGCGACCCGGACAGCCCCATGGCCCGTCACGCCGAGAGCATGCTCGAGCAGACGCCGCTGCGGATGTTTCTCCTGGACGCTGACGGCAGCATGACCCCTGAGCTGCTCGACGGCCTGCTGCAACTTATGAACGGTAGGCTGGTCGAGGGCGCGCGTGCGCTCGTCCGCGCCATCCGCGAGAGACGGGCATCCGAATAGGGGTGAGCGCACTTCGCTCTGCCCTGGTCCCCGCTCTGGCGGGATACGAGATCTTGGCGACGCACGAAGGACAAGCAGTGGTTCGCACGCTGCCTGACCCGGCCCCTGGGGTGGTCGCTCTGCGCCGCGCGACCGGTTGACACCGTGGCTGCCTGCGCTATACTGGGGACAGAATCGACGCGCACCTGAAGGGTCAGGAATGGTGCGCTATCGGCCCGACCACTGAGGCTCATCCGGATCGGTCGTGCGGGGAGGATCTCTGGCATCTCATCTCGCCGCACTGCTCCTTGGGGCGGCTTTTAGTGGGTGCATGCAGGCCAGGAGGGATTGATGAACAGACACAAGATGCCGATCCTGTTGGCCCTGTTGCTCCTCACTGGGCTGCATATCGCGGCTCAGCCGGCGAGTCGGCCTGTGATGGTACTCGAGGTCGAGGGTGTGATCAACCCCTTCTCGGCGCGGTATCTCGAGCGCGGCCTACGCCTCGCCAATCAGCGCGGTGCGCAGGCTCTCATCATCACCCTGGACACCCCCGGCGGCTTGGAGTCCGCGATGCGCGAGATGGTGCAGACGCTGCTCGAAGCCCCTCTGCCCACCGTGGTGTACGTTGCGCCGAGAGGAGCCCGGGCGACCTCGGCGGGAATGTTCGTGCTGATGGCCGCCGACGTGGCGGCGATGGCCCCGGCGACCCATGTGGGTGCGGCCCACCCCGTGCCGCTGGGGACGGACATCAGTGACGTGATGGACGAGAAGGCAACCAGCGACGCCGCCGCATTGGTGCGCACCATCGCCGAGACGCGCGGGCGGAACGCCGACTGGGCCGAGCAGGCGGTGCGAGAGAATCTCTCCGTGACTGCAGCCGAGGGGTTGGAACTGAATGTGATCGACTTGGTGGCCGAGAACCTGGACGACCTGCTGGATCAGCTGGACAGCCGTGAGGTTGCCGGCACGACGCTGCTCACCAGCGAGGCGCCGGTGGAGTCCGCGCCGATGAACCTGGTCGAGCGATTCCTACATATCATTACCGAGCCCAACATCGCCTACCTGCTGCTCTCGTTGGGTACGCTGATGCTGCTCGCCGAGCTAGCTGACCCGGGCTTGAGTGTGCCGGGGGTGGGCGCCGTTGTAGCTTTCGCCCTCGCCTTCGTCGGGCTGGGTAGCTTGCCCGTGAACTGGGCCGGAATCGGGCTGCTGGCCCTCTCCGTGGTCTTCTTTCTTGTCGGGCTGCTGACGGACACAGAGCCGATCGTCTCCATCGCGGGGCTGATACCGTTTATCCTGGGTTCACTGCTGCTCTACACGCCCTTCACGCCCACCTCGCCGGCGATGCCGATGGTGCGAGTGAGTCCCTGGTTGATTGGAGTCATGGCCATCAGCATTGCCGCATTTAGCTTCCTGGTGTTGGCAGCCATCCTGAGAGCCAGCCGCCAGCCCCCCCGGGCGGGGGCGGAGCGGCTGATCGGCCTGACGGGCACCGCCCTGACTGATCTGACACCGGCTGGACAGGTGCGTGTGGACCTGGCGGATTGGAGCGCGGTGGCAGTGGAGGGGGAAATCCGGGCGGGCGACCCGGTACGAGTAACTGGCATCGCGGGCGTGAGATTGCAGGTCACGCCGGCGGAGATAGAACCTGAGGACTCGCCAGAGACGGAGGAGGTATAGAGATGGAGCTGATCATCATAGGACTTCTCATCTTACTGGGGCTGGTCTTGCTGACCATGTCCGTTCGTATCATCCCCGAGTACCGCCGGCTGGTCATCTTCCGCATGGGGCGCTTACTGGGATCGAAGGGGCCAGGAATTCTGTTCCTGATCCCGTTCGTGGATCGCGGTGTGATGGTGGACCTGCGTGAGGTGTTCTTCGACGTGCCGCCGCAGACGTGCATCACGGCCGATAACGCATCGGTCTCCATCGACTTCCTGGTCTACGACAAGGTGATCGACCCGGAGCGGAGTGTGCTGGAGGTGGAGGACTTCACGGGCGCGGCACGCGGGCTGGCGATTACCACGCTGCGGGCGGTGGTGGGTGCGATGGACCTAGATGACGTTCTGTCCAAGCGGGACGACATCAACCGCATCCTGCACGAGAAGCTGGACGACGTCACCGACCGCTGGGGGATCCGGGTCATGGCCGTCGAGATCCG
>CAYMHT010000134.1:3581-7346 GCA_964390305.1 uncultured Anaerolineales bacterium | reverse complement strand
CCGCAGTGGGATGCTGGCCCTTCGCCTCCTCCATCAGCTCCTCGACGGACTTGTGAGGATCGATCTCCTCGACCAGGGCCTCGATCTGGGCCTGGGTCTGTCGGAACTGGTCCCAGCCGGTCTCCAGCAGCTCCTCAGCGTCGTAGTCGACCAGGTGTTCCTCGCGCAGCTTCTCGTTGAAGAGCGCCTCTCCCGTGGCGAAGTCGCCCTTCGCCTGGGGCAGAACGCGGTTCTTCAGGAAATCGGTGTAAACCTGGATCGCCTCGGCGGCGGCCTGTCCGGCCTCGGCCAGGTCCTCCTGGAGGTCCGGCGCGGCCTCGGCAGCCAGGGCCGGCAGCAGCCCGGCGAAGAGGACGGGGGCCTGTTGCGCCTGCTGCGTGGCGGTGTCGACCCATACGGGCGGTGTCTCCTCGGGGACGATGTTGGCCTCGCCCTCCTTCAGCAACCGCGGCACGTGGCGCAGACGCCCGAGCGCCGACCGCAGACGATCGGGCAGCGGAGCGAAGTCCTTCAGGATGAGGAGGAAGACCCCACCGACGGCCTCCTCCACGTAGAGGCCGGGGTTCCGGCGATGGCGCTCGACCCTTTCGAACTCCCGGATGAACGATCCAAGAATGTGGGTCATGAGCGTGTGGTCAATCTGGGCCTCCGTCGAGAAGTCCCCGCTCTCCATCCGCTCGCACTCGGCCAGCGCCTCCCGCATCTCGTCGTGCCGGCTTTCAAGTCCCTCGGCGGTGTAATCCGAGAGCCGATCATCCCAGCGGTGCTCGCCCAGCTGCGTGGCTGCCACCGGGTGGAGCTCCAGCAGCCGATCCAGCCACGCCTCCGCGCGCCGATAGAAATGTGTCTCATTGGTCATCGATTGCCTCCCGCGTCAGTTTCTAGTCGTCCAGATCCTGTTTCTTTGGCGGCCTCCGCGCCCACGGCCCATTGGACGAGGCCAACGACCTCCCCAGTATACCACAGGGGGCCGCGTGTTGCACCCACGAGCGCTGACAGGCGCACGCATCTTTAGTCATCACCGGTACGGGTATCCCCCAGCCGAGGGCCTGTGGCCGCAAGGACGCGGCCCCCGGTCAGGCGGTCAGCTTCTGCACCGTGCCCTGGTCTAGCTTCAGGGCCGGGCGGCGGCGGATCACGGCATAGACCTCCTCGCCCTGGACGGGAGTCTCGATGGTCCCGACGCGGATGAAGACCTTGTCCAAGCGGGCCAGTGACTCCTCCCCCTCTGAGCGCGAGGCCCGCGAGCGTGGCAAAAAGGGGAGACTCAGACGCCCGACTGAAGCTCCGTGGGAGAAAGCCAGCTGACCAGGAACAGAGCACCCACCAGAAACGCTGGCCCGGCGACGATGAGGTACGTGGTCCACGGGAACTGCCCCCAGGCCACGATGACGTATGCGGCTCCGAGGGCCGCGAACAGAATCGCTCCGACCCACTCCCAGCGCCAGGCGATGGCCAGGGCGATCAGAATGGCGTACGTGGGGATGAGGTGGATCAGCAGGGGCAACATTCTGAACCAGGGATGCGGGAGCGGATTGAACCGCGTGTCCATTCAAGGGTGGTCTTTTGCCTTCGCCAGGACATGGTGTACAATAGACAAAAGGTCAACGACGACGGAGCGACCAGAGCCGTATGTTGGAAGATCCATCAATGACCGACGCGCAAGCTCCAACGACGACCCAGAGCGCCTCCCAGACCGGGCGCCAGCCGCACACAAGGGCGAAGACGGAAGGCCCCCTTGGCGGGCTGGTGGCGCGGTCGTGGAGGCGTTCATGCTGCTCGCCGACAGGTGTGAGGCGACGACAGGGAAGGCGTTCGGAATGGCGTGCTGCGCGGATGGTTGAAAGCGTGTTCAGGTGTTTTGACACCTTCAGCCTGTCATAGTACAAAGCGCGTGGTCTGGTCGGCAGGGAACCGTCGCCCTCCTGCTGCGAGATCAGGTGAGCACCATCGAGCATCACAGCGAGGCGACGGAGGAGGGTAACACAGGTGGACGGCTGGTCCCCGATAAGGGCCTCGGTCCTCGTCGTGGAGGAGGACGAGGTGGTCCGTGCCCCGCTGCGAGAGTTCGTAGAGGTGGTGTTGCCCGAAGCCAGGATTCTCGATGCGTGCAGCGACGAAGCAGCCCCAGAGGTGGCGCAGTCGCTGTCGCCGGACGTGATCCTGGTTGACGTCACGCTGCCCAAGAGAGACGGCCCCGAGATCGTGCGTGCGCTGCGAGCGGCGGCGCCAGACGCAACGATCGTGGCGCTGACGATGGAGGAGGATCAGCCGTATCTGGACGCGGTTGAGTCAGCGGGGGCGGAGGCCTGCGTCTACATATGGGACGTGCGAGAGACGCTGGTGCCGACGCTGAGACGCCTTCTGGGCCCCAAGGCGGGTGGAGGCCCACGCAAGACGGTGGTCTGCGTCGAGGACGAGGTCGACATGGTCGACCTGCTTGAGTACGTCCTGACGCGCCACGACTTCGACACCGTGGCCGCGCTCGATGGTCGAACGGCTCTGGACGTGATCCGGCAGGCGAAGCCGGATGTGGTGTTGCTCGACCTGATGATGCCGGACGTGAGCGGGTGGGAGGTTTACCGACAGATGAAGGCGCACCGCGAGACGCGGGATATCCCGGTCATCGTCGTCACGGTGCTCGATCGGCGCTGGAGCGAGCGCCGCGGCCTGGACCCCGCCGACGTGGAGGGGTACGTCGTGAAGCCGTTTGTCCCTCGCGAGCTGGTGCGCGAGATCCATCGGACGCTGGAGGTGGTGGCCTAGCGTGGGGTGCGGGAGAGCGCGTCGTCTGTCCCGGGGAGTTCGGCACGTACCGCTGGAGCAAGAGAGAAGATCGTGCATCTGGTAAAGCACGTCGTCCGCGAGGACTGGCGCGAGCTGACGCAGCGGAGGGTGCGGGAGCATCTCCGGCTCTGGAGAGGCGTCCAGGCGCTGGTGCTCCTGTCGACGCTGGCGTCGGTGTCCGTCTTCTTCCTCTGTCCACCCCAGCCATGGCGAGACATCTCCTACACGGTTCTGTCCTCGGGCCTCTTCATCGGTTTCTCGCTGTGGACGGTGTTTCGGCCGGAGAGGCGCAGCTATTCAGTGGCGCTGATCGCGACGTTACTCGTCGCAGGCGCGGCCGCCGCGGGGGTCATGCTGCGCCCTCGACACGGACGGACGCCGGATCTCGTGGAAGGCCTGCTGACTATCGCAGGGGGTCTGGCCATGGTGTCGAGCTGGGGCATCCTGGCCTGGGCTCACGGCCAGGATCAGGAGGACGCCGAACAGCTGGGGCTGACCGGGGATAGATGGATTGCCAACGCGCTGCTGGGCGGGGCGACGGGGGCGACGCTGGGCGCCCATCTGATGGTGGCCGGGCATTTCGCAGGGCTGACGTTTGAGGGCGGCGCCAGCTGGACTGTGTTCGTGTGGCAGCTTGCGTTCTGGGCAGGCCTTAGGAGCCTGGGGCAGGAGCTACTCCTCCGAGGGGTGGGGTTCCACGTCGTCCGCCAGGGGCTAGAGCGGAGCTTCTGGGCGACAGCGGTGCCCCTGGCGGTCCTCAACGTGCCTGCCCACCTGGCGGCCGGCTCCCGGATCCTGAAGGGGTCTGTCGGCCCATGGATCCTGGGATACATCGCGGTGATGGGCCTCCTGAACGCGGCGCTCCGCGAGTGGAGGGGAAGCCTCATCGCCTGCGTGGCGTGCAACGTCGTCTTCAACGCCATGGTTCTGGTGACGCTGGGTACCGTCATATAGGAAGCGCGGATGAGTGAGTCGAGG
>CAYMHT010000134.1:0-3481 GCA_964390305.1 uncultured Anaerolineales bacterium | reverse complement strand
CGAGTGCCTCCGCTCTGGAGGAGATGGTATCATACATCCTCGAGCAGGCGAAGTGGATCGGGGCGGCGGAGGACGCGGCGTTGCTCCTCCGCAACCCGGTAGATGCTGAATGGCAGATCATGAGCTGCGACGGGCGCATCTCCCTGGGTTCCTCGATCCGGGGAGAGGAGCGGCATCAGAATCTGGCTGAATGGCTGCTGGAACTGGGGCAGCCGACGGTGCTCAACGGGATTCACCGGGATCCCCGTTTCACGCGCCGGTCATCGTCGCGCACGGAGGAGCTGCACTCACTGCTGGCTCGCCCACTCCATCACCAGAATGGAAGGCTGATGGCGCTGCTGGTTCTGATCAACAGGCAGTTTGGCCGATTTGGCGAGGCAGATCTGAGCGCCCTCGACGGTCTGGTCGCCAAGAGCGAAAAAGCGCTCGAACAGGCAGGGCTCTACGCACGCACGGATCACGCTCTAGCGCGCCGCGCCGAGCAGATGTCGGCCATCCAGCGCACAGCCCAGCAGCTGAACACGTCCCTGGATGCAAGGCAAATCCTGCGGTACGTACTGACGTGCGCGCTGGACATCACGAACGGCGAGGCAGGCTTCGCCGGGTTCCTGTCGGACGGCACGCTTGACGCCTTTCAGATCCGAGGAGCGAGTCTGGGCGTGGGGGCGGCTTACAGATTCATGGCGACCCTGGGTGACACCGACCAGTTCCTGGCAGGTCTCTTCGACGAATCACAGGAGCCCACGCTGCTGCCGTCTCCCCGGTCACGCATCTCGATCCCCATACGGCGGAATGAGCGCACCCTCGGTCTCGTGGTCTTGGAGAGCTCCCAGACTCTGGCTTTCGATGAGGCCGACAGACGGGTGTTGACCGCCCTCACCGACCACGCCGCCATCGCCCTGGAGAACGGACGTCTGTTCCAGGAGGTAGTGAAGGAGAGGCAGCGGGCCAGATTGATCGTCCAGAGCGTGGCCGAGGGGTTGCTCACGACCGACGCAGACGGCCGAATCTTGACGCTCAACCCGGCAGCGGAGGAATTGACCGGGTGGCAGGCCGAGGATGCCGTGGGACATCCCTACACCAAGGTCCTCCGCCGTGCGGGTAGCGGTCGGTCCGACCCGGAGGTAAGCCCGGTGGACCAGGTCCTCAGTGAAAACGAGGTCGTTCACGTCGATCGATGGGTCGTCCGGGACCGTTTCGGAACCAAGAGGGTGGTCTCGCTGAGCGCGGCCCCGCTGGCCGGGTCGGAGCGTGAGCCGGATGGTGCCGTGGTGATTTTCCGCGACATCACGGAGCGGGACGAGTTCGACCGACTTCAGGGCGAGTTCGTCGCCGGCGTGTCTCACGAGCTGCGCATGCCCATCGCCAACATCAGCACGGTCGTCCAGTTGCTGAAAGAGGAATCTGAGGCCATGGAGACGGACCGATACCGGGAATACGTCGATACCCTGGCGTCTCAGAGCCAGCGCCTGTCCGATTTCGCAGACAGGATCCTCGATGTGTTCCAGCTGGAGAAAGGAGAGTTGTCTCTCCAGCCACGTCCGCTGCCGCTCTCTCTCCTGGCGCGGCGCTCGGTGGAGGAGTGGCGGTCCGCCAGCCAGGGGCATAGGCTGACCCTGCGCACGCCTGAGAGCTCCCCGTGGGTGTGGGCGGATGAAAACGCGGTGGAGACCGTGCTCAGGAACTTGATAGAGAATGCGATCAAATACTCGCCCTCGGGCACCCAGGTTACGGTGGTCGTGGGAGCGGATCAGGACGGGTACGCTCGCGTCAGCGTGGAGGACGAGGGCCCGGGGATCCGACCGGAGCATCAAACGAAGGTCTTCGACCGCTTCTACCGGGTCGACGGCAGTGACTCCCAGTCCATCTACGGGCGCGGCCTCGGGCTCTACATCGCCAAGAAACTGGTCGACGCCATGGGAGGCAAGATCTGGGTAGAGAGCGCCGTGGGGGAAGGCAGCCGCTTTACATTCACACTACCGGAGGAGGAGGGGCGTGGCGACGAGGATCCTGATCGTCGAAGATGACGAGGCTCTAATCAGAATGCTGGCCACACATCTGGAGAGCAGGGGCTTTGACGTCCTGGCTGCGACGCGGGGACGCGAAGCGCTGAGGCTGGCTTTTGAGAAGCACCCCGCACTGGTCCTCCTGGACGTGATGATGCCCGGCATGGACGGGTGGCAGACGTGTGAGCGGCTGCGGGAGCTTTCGGACGTGCCGATCATCATGGTGACTGCCAAGGCGGAGGAGACGGACCTGTTGAAGGGATTTCGGCTCGGTGCCGACGACTACATCACCAAGCCCTTCAGCCTGAAGGAACTGCTGGCGCGCATCCGCGCCGTCTTGCGCCGTGCCGACCACGCGTCGGAGTCCGAGGGCCACGTCTATGACGATGGCTATCTGAGGATCGACCTGGAGCGGAACCAGGTGTTTCGGCAGGGCGAACTGGTGACGCTGACCCCGACGGAGTACCGGCTCCTGGAGTGCCTGGTGGAGAACAAGGGACGGGTCATCCCGCACAGTGAGTTGCTGGAAAGAGTGTGGGGCGCGGAGTACGCCGGCGCCACCGACTCCCTGGCCCTCTACGTGCGCTACCTGCGAAAGAAGCTGGAGGAGGACCCGAGTGAGCCCCACTACATCCTCAACCGGTGGGGGATGGGCTACTGGTTCCACCCGGGAGGCAGTGCGACGTAGCCGGGTCGTCGCGCCCCCGGGTCCCCGGCAGGGACCCGGGTGGTCCTCTCAGCCTGTGAACCGGCAGCGAAGGGCGACCAAGCACCTCTGCTCGGCCCCGCCTGCCACTTCCCTCTCTAATACCTCACGCTGACCCCACATCGTCACGGGCAAACCCTACAGTCCGTGCGCAATGGGCCGTCGCCGTCCCGGCATCGACCCTCGATCATCCTGCAGCCTCCGTGCACACGGCCGGGGGAAGCCTCGCTGTGCGGATGGGCGCTCCCGACACCCCTCTAGCCGGCGGCGCGGGTGCCGGCAGCGGGCCGATCCCCCCTCGAGACGCACGCATCTCGCGGTGAGTCTAAGAGATTTCTAAGAAACTGCCAAGCTAGCTGTTATTCTTGCGTGCTATACTGGCGTTGGTAGGCAAACCAATGGATCCAGGCAGCCGGTATGGGAGGGGGAGAGACGGCCCGCGGATTCCATCTGGCACTCCCTGAGTCCTCGGGGCCTATCCGAAGGGGGGTGGAGTCTAAGATTTTTCTACGTATTTGCTCACCGGACGCAGACCGTCCGCTTGTATCATAAGGTAAGTTTACTGGATCTCATTTTATTGTAGAGCTGCCGATCGTCCCTGTACGACGGGTGTGCATTGCCCAGCGTCGCAGGAAGAGCGAGGGAGTCCCGGCGAGGCGGGCCCAGGGATGGGGAAGCCAGGACGAGAGACAGGAGGAGTTATCATGAGGGTCAAGACGGAGAGGCGGAACGTGGAACCGCGGACTGATCAGGAGAGCCAACAGGAGGT
>CAYMHT010000133.1:0-7366 GCA_964390305.1 uncultured Anaerolineales bacterium | reverse complement strand
GAGGCGCGCATGTGGCGCCGCATGGAGGAGGCGCGGCTGGCCGGCGCGCCGCCGTTCCCGAACGGGGGGCGGCTGACCGGCTGCAACTGCCACAGCGACAAAATCGCGATCCGCGCCGACGGGGCCATTGTGCCCTGTAACATGCTGGACCACATGGTGTTGGGCTGGATCGGGGAGGATTCCCTTGAGGAGGTGTGGCAGCACAGCCCAGCGCTGAACGGGATGCGCAGGCGGCACGAGATCCCGCTGAGCGACTTTGACTTCTGCGCGGACTGCCCTTACCTCGACTATTGCACCGGCAACTGCCCGGCGCTGGCGTACAGCCTGATGGGGGAGGTGAACCACCCCAGCCCGGACGCCTGCCTGCGCCGGTTCTTGGAGCAGGGGGGCAGCCTGGAGGGGGTGATGGGTGACGCCTGATCGAAGGATGGAGGGCTCTGAGGGCAGGCCAAAGGTGACCGAGGCGGTTCCCAGCCTGAACCAGCTCTACTTCTACTTGACCGAGGGCTGCAATCTAGCTTGCCGGCACTGCTGGCTGTCGCCCAAGCTGGACCCGGAGGGGGACCACTACCCGGTGCTGCCGGTGAAGCTTTTTGAGACGGCCATCCGCGAGGCGAAGCCGCTGGGGCTGAGCGGGGTGAAGCTGACGGGCGGCGAGCCGCTGCTGCACCCCCAGTTCACACGGCTGCTGGACATCGTGCGCCGCAACGAGTTGCGGCTGACGGTCGAGACCAATGGGACGCTATGCACGCCGGAGGTGGCGGCCGAGATCGCCAAGAGCCCGAACCGGTTCGTCTCCGTCAGCATCGACGGGGCGGATGCCGAGACCCACGAGTGGGTGCGAGGCGTGCCGGGATGCTTCGATCAGGCCCGACAGGCTGTGCAGAACCTGGTCGCCGTCGATACGCGGCCGCAGATCATCATGTCCTTGATGCGCTGCAACGCCGACCAGCTGGAGGCGGTGGTGCGCATGGCCGAGGAGTTGGGCGCCTCGTCGGTGAAGTTCAACGTGGTGCAGCCCACGGGCCGCGGGGAGCGGTTCCAGAACGGGACCGACGGGCTCGGGGTCGCGGAGGTGATCGAGCTGGGCCGCTGGGTGGAGCAGGAGCTGGCGCCGACGACGGAGCTCAAGCTGTTCTTCGATTATCCGCTGGCCTTCCGGGCGCTGAGCCGCATCGCCAGCGGCGACGGCTGCGGCGTGTGTGGCGTCTTCGGCATCCTGGGGGTGATCGCCAGCGGGCATTACGCGCTGTGTGGCATCGGCCAGCAGGTGCCGGAGCTGGTCTTTGGCCGCGTTGGCGCGGACCCTCTGGAGGAGGTGTGGCGGGAGAGCGCGGTGCTGAACGAGCTGCGCGATGGTCTGCCAGGGCGGCTCGAGGGAGTGTGTAGACGGTGCCTGATGAAGCATCGCTGCCTGGGGTCATGCGTGGCGCAGAACTACTACCGGAGAGGGAGCCTCTGGACGCCCTTCTGGTTCTGCGAGGAGGCGGAGAGGCTAGGGCTGTTCCCCGCCAGTCGGTTGGGGGATCGGCGGACTGTTGATGTGGAACGACAAGAGATCAAGAAGGAAGCAGCTTGACTGAAGAAGAGATGGATAGGCTTAGCCTACCAAACACCCCTTGTCGTGCCGCTGGGTGCAATGGCCGTGGGCGTGGGGAATGACTGCTGATTCGGTACAGGAGCACCCGATTGTACGTCGGGCGATGGCGCGGGTGTTGGGCAGTGCGCGGGCCCGACGGGAGGCACCTGCGGTCTTGGCAATTCTGCCCAAAGGGACTGCGACGCAGATAGCGGAGTCACTATTCGCCCGCAGATCGCCCTGATCCGTCGCTGATGTCCGTGGCTATCAGTTCGGGCCAGCAAATCGGCTGACGTGCGTCCAGGAGCCAACTCGAGGTCACAGTTCTCCATCCGGGAAATAGCGATGACTTGCTGACGAACCAAATGGTGCACGGCGCCTCCGTCATTGTGCTGGATGTCGAGAACCGAGGCGGTCTATTGCTGCACGGAGCACTGGCCGAGTGTAAGAGGCAGGGCGTGATCCTTGCGGGGCCAGGGACGGTGGGCAAGACGACGGCCAGCCGTCGTTTGCGGCTGCCCTGGCATTCACTCTCTGATGACGCGACACTCGTCGTCCGCGACCGGGCGGGCCGCTTTGGGGCCCACCCTTGGCCCACTTGGAGTCGCTTCATGTTTGGCGGGTCGTGGGGGGACGCTGGATAGTGGAGCACGCCGTACCGCTCCGCGGTTTGTTTTTCTTGGAGCAGGCCGAGCGAGACCGGGTGGAACCGGTGGGCGCCGGGCGGGCGGCGACGCTCCTGGTGAAGTCGGCCGAGCAGGTTGCACCGGCAATGCAGCGGTATATGGCGGAGGCGCTAAGGGCCCTCCGTCTTCGGCGGTTTGACAACATATGTGTTCTGGCAAAGCGGTGCCCTGCTTTGAGCTCCACATCAGCATGACCGGTCCCTTCTGGGAGGAGATAGAACGGATCTTGGAACAAGAGAAAAAGCGGTGAATGACCGACGTTTACCCAAGATCCAACCGGTCGAGGACCGGTTGCTGCGGGTGGGCCCGGCAGGGGACCCAGCCGCTGTGGAGGCTGCAAGGGCAGCGGTCGAACGCGGTCGGTCTCTCTTCTGTGCCCACGCCGGTTCGAGTATGAACCCAACCTTGTGCGAACAGGACTTGCTGGAGGTCCTGCCCTATGTGGAACAACCACCGCAGGCCGGGGACGTGGTACTGTTTCCACCGCCGGGCAGGAAACAGCTCGTCGTCCACCGCATCGTGCGTGTCACGCCCCAGGGGCTGCGCACCCGCGGCGACAGCAACACGACCGACGACCCCTACACTGTCACGAGGCGAGATCTGATCGGCCAGGTGGTGGCCGCCTGGCGGGTGGATGAGCGACGACAGATCCGCGGTGGGCGAGTGGGACTGACCCAGGCGCGCTTGCGTCGCTGGCTACGAGTCGCCGACCGGACCCTATCCCGCCTTCTCCATCCCCTATACTATGCCCTGGCCAGTTCCGGGCTCCTCCGCCGTCTGATCCCCGCCCGTCTGAGGCCGCGGGTCGTGTCGTTCGCAGTCAATGGGCGCAAGCAGCTTCGTCTGCTCGCGGGACGGCGCGTCGTGGGCCGTTATGACCCCCAACGACAGGAGTGGCAGATCCGGCGCCCCTACCGCATCCTGGTTGACGAAACTGCTTTGCCAGCCGCCCCCTGTCCCCCCACGACCCCCAGTCGGTCGCCCATGGATGGTTCTGTCGCTCTCAGCGATTGGGAGACGGCGCCCCCCGGTCCGAGTTGAGCGAGACAAAGAGCCGACTGGGTCCACCTCGTACTCACATTCACGAGCGATGGATGGTCCCCACGTGATGGGTTCAGATGTCTCTTCATAGCCAAGATCTGAACATCGTACTTTAGGAGTTCCATGAGCACCTGGTTCGCCACCCTGAAACGAGGGCTGTCCCGAGCCGTTCCCGAGGATCGGCTCTCGGGCCCCCAGGGGTACGCCAAGGTATGGGCCAACCTGGAGAACCTGCGGCCTTTCGTCATCCGCCACTGGCGCAAGGGCGTGGTGGGCGCCCTGCTCGTCCTTCTCAATGCCGTGTTGACCCTGCCCCAGCCTCTCATCATCCGCTATCTGATCGACGACGTCATCCTGGCCGGACAGGTGCAGCGCCTGGTCTGGGCCGCACTGCTGTTGGCGGCGGTCAAGGGCTCGGGGATGGTGGCCACTCAGCTGGAGCGCTGGACCTTCACACGCTTCGAACAGGAGGTCCTGCTCGACATCCAACACGGCCTCCTGGACCGTACGTTGCGCTTTCCCAAGTCCTTCTTCGACGACAAAGAGATTGGCTATCTGATGTCCCGCCTCTCGTCCGACGTGCGCGGGCTGCGGTGGTTCTTCTCCAGCACTCTGGTGTACATTGCCAGCAGCGCCCTCCGATTCGTGGGCGGGCTGGCGCTGCTCGTCTACCTGGAGTGGAGGCTGGCCGCGGTCTCCCTCGTCATCCTGCCGGGCCTGGTGGTGGCCGTGCGCTTCTTCTCGCGCCGGACGCGGGTGCTGAGCCATCAGAGTATGGAGCAGCAGGCGCAGGTCTCTGGGCGCATGCAGGAGTCGCTGTCGGCGACGTCGTTGATCAAGGCCTACTCCTCGGAGGAGCGCACGGTGCGGCAGATCGTGTCCCAGCTCGAGGAGGCGCTCCAGATCTCGCTGGAGCAAGTGTCTGTGAGCTCCCTGGCCAGCCTGGCGATCAACATCCTGCCCCAGCTCTCCCGGGGTATCGCCCTGGTGACAGGGGCCTACTGGGTGATCCAGGGCCAGTGGACGCTGGGCTCGCTGCAGGCCTTCCAATCTTACATGGGCTACGTCTACGGCCCAGCCCACGTTCTGGCCAACGCCGGGCTGCAGGTCCAGAACGCCCTGGCGGCCCTACAGCGCGTGTCCACCCTGTACGACATCGTGCCCGAGGACACGGGCAGCGGCATGCCCGCCGAGCGCCTAGAGGGCGAGGTCGAGTTCCGGCACGTCTCCTTCTCCTACGACGGAGGAGAGCCGGTGTTGGAGGAGCTCTCCTGCCGCGTGCGGCCGGGGGAGCACGTGGCCATCGTCGGCCCCAGCGGCGTCGGCAAGACCACCCTCATCAGTCTCCTGCTACGATTCTACCAGCCCCAGGCGGGCGAGATCTGGTTCGACGGCCGGCCCGCCTCGGAGTACGAGCTGATCAGCCTGCGCCAGAGGATCGGGTACGTGGCCCAGAGCACCCTGCTCCTTTCCGGCACCATCCTCGACAATCTGCGGTACGGCAATCCCGACGCCACTCAGGCCGCGGTGGAGCGGGCGGCCCGGGTGGCCGGCATCCACGACTTCATCGCCCGGCTGCCCGAGGGGTATGATGCGCCGGTCGGGGAGCGGGGCGTAAACCTCTCGGAGGGGCAGAAGCAGCGGCTGGCCATCGCCCGGGCCCTGATCAGGGATCCCGACATCCTGGTGCTGGACGAGCCCACGTCGGCGCTGGATAGCGTGGTGGAGCGATCGATCTTCGACGCGCTGCCCGCAATGGTGCGGGACAAGACGTTGTTCATCGTGGCCCACCGGCTATCGACGGTTCAGAGCTCGGATCGGATCCTGCTCTTGAACGAGAAGCGGCTGGTGGCTACGGGCACCCACCAGGAGCTGCTGGCCACCAACGCCTATTACCGCACACTGGTGGAGAACCAGCAGCTCATCGGCCCAGCTACCGAGACCTAGCGACGGGTTGTCTCCCTACCCGGACGGCGATAAGGAAGCCGGGTAGCAGACCCAGCCATCCAGAGACTCTCCTGCACCCGTCCCGGGGTCCGGACGGAGAGGTGGTTCAGAGCGGGCAGGTCTGGCGGGTGCCGCTGCAGCCCCTCCGCTTCTGCGCTTACAGAAACCCGCCCTACGTACGGTTGAGAAGAAAGATTCAGCAAAGGTGTCTAGGCGACTAGCGGGTAAAGACCGCCAAACCCACCCTCCCTCATCCCAGGATGACGTCGGTCGTGTCTGCTGCCGGACTGCCCAACTGCATGATGCGCACACACCCCTCCGCTCTCCTAGAATTGAAAGAGGGGAGAAGCACAGGGAGGGGAAAGGGCCTTCCTATTACCCCGCGGCCCTGCGCAGGCCCAGCCCCCAGTGGTAGGGGTAACAGAGGGGCACCAGAAGGGGGTGGGGCACGCCGTAGATCTGCGCCAGGTAGCCGGCTGGTGGGAACAGATTCCGCCAGAGGAAGCGCACCTGCGCACTCCGTCTGGGTAGCTCGGCTAGCTCGGCACGGAAGCGCTGGCCCGCCCCGACCCCGCTATCGGCCAACCGCGCCAGCACCCCCTTCTCCCTGTCGGACGCGTCCAGACCGCGCAGATCCTCGAGAACTGCAGGAGGTATCGGCGCCCGCCAGTACTGTGCCGCGCGAGCCAGGACTCGTCGCAGGGGCAGCACCAGGTCATACGCCTGACAACGGCCGATCAGCTCCTCCCAGTCGATGCGTTCCTCGTAGCGGGCCAGCACAGAGGCCACGTCGTAGAGCCACAGCAGGTGGGGATCGTCGCTGCCGTCGTGGTGGAGGTGGAGGTGCCCGCACAGGTGGAGCAGCTGCGCCTCCGGCCCTGGCATCGTCGTGCTTGCCTCTCCGATGTCTAAGCGCTGGGCTGTGTCCCAGAACCAATCCATAGCAATCCGGTACTGGTAGTAGAAGGGGACGAATAGGTGCCAGTGAACCTCGATCGGCACCTCGGCGCCTCCGGGCTTACGTGCCATCACCTCACAGCGATAGGCCCTGGGCGGTATGATCTCGTAACCCAGCTTCCGCAAAGCGCGCAAAGCGCCGGGGACATCCGTCTCCCGCACGAGCAAGTCGACGTCGCTCATCGGCCGCAGGGCCAGGTTCCCGTAGACGGCCGGGGCCAGCGCCGCCCCTTTGAGCAGCATCGCCGGCACACCCTCGTGCGTCAGCTGGCCCAAGACGCGCTCCAGTTGGTCGAATAGCTGCACGTTCCGCGCCGCCGTGGTCAGGTAGTCGAAACGCAGCGCCTCCTTCGTCCGCGGCGGCAGCAGCCGTCCCTCTCGCCCGATCTGATAGAGCAACGGGGCTAGGCCACCCCTCCGTGCCAGCTGCAGCGCGGCATCCCAGTCCACGTCCTCCGCTCGGGCCATCCGCAGTGCCATCTCCAGGGATTCTCCATCCCAGCGCCCTCGGAGACAGGTATGGAGGAACCGCGCCGTCGCTTGGTTACCATCAAGATGTCCGTGATCGATTGGGCCTGCCATCAGCCGTGTTCCCTCTCCCCAGCAGCGCTTCAAACTCGGAGTATGATAGCATCGCGGCGCTCCCCCGTCAAACGCCCGCCTCCTGGTCCTACAACCACATGTGCCGTTCTGAGCGGAGGAGCGACGAAAAATCTCCAGCCCTGGTCGAGTGGGCAAATCTGAGTATAATGGTGCCAGGCGCGCAGACCCATCCCCGACCGTGGAGGCCCGTCACCCGTCACAGACGCGCCGACGCACCAGGGCCCTACCTAGGAGAGGGTTTGGCTCCGCTGAAAGAACCAGGTACAGACTCTAAGGGTTTCAGAGAATTAAGGTGGGACTTAATATTCGTTGATATGGAACATTTTCTGGCCAAGAATATGAAGCATGGCATCAAAAACCCTTAGGCTCTCGGTGACCAATGACCTTCCTTCAGGAGATCCGGGTTTGTTCCGTCAAGAAAAGTGGACATGGAAAAACAATATCGTCAAGCTCGCGAGATCCCCGTCTCCCGTAGCTCGCACGAGGTCTTGGATCTCGCACCTTCATCCCAATCGCAGGAGGACCGTGCTCCACCCCGTCCGCCGTACCAGCC
>CAYMHT010000132.1:0-7426 GCA_964390305.1 uncultured Anaerolineales bacterium | reverse complement strand
CCGAACGTGCGATTGCATCTCACTCCATAACCGGGTACAATTCACCTCGAACGCCGAGCACCCGGCGTTGTTTTTGTGCCTGTGAGCGTCACGACTGTATAACCATCAAGAAGGATCGTAGAACGAATGACTTCCCTCGTTGAGGGCACCTTTGTTGACCTCTTTCCGCTGGCTCAGCTTGCTGCATTCCGGAATACCCTCCGCCGCCGAGCCTATCGGCGGTTGACCCAAACCTTCGAGACAGCCACGAGTCTCCTCTTCGACGACGACTCGCGGCTGGTCTTCTTTAGCGATCTTCATCGGGGCGACAACTCCCGCTCCGACGCTTTCGCTCAGAACGAGGGGCTGTTTGTCAAGGCGCTTAAGCACTACTACCGTGAAGGATTCACGTACGTGGAGGTTGGCGACGGTGACGAATTGTGGCAGAACCGCCGTCTCAGCGTGGTGAAGCGAGCCCATAGGCTCACTTTCGATCTGCTGCACACGTTTGCTGGAGAGAATCGCCTCCATCTCATCTTCGGCAACCATGACATCCAGGGTTCCCAGGACGGCCGAATGAAGAAAGGCAGCCTTACCGCTCACGAAGCCCTGGTCCTACGCCACGCCCACACCGATCAACGCGTCCTCGTCGTTCACGGTCATCAGGTGGACTTCAAGAGTGACGCCATCTACCACGTTTCCCGCTTCGTCACCCGCCATATCTGGCGCCACGTCCAGAACCTGGGGTTCGGCGACGTGGCGAGTTCCATAGCAGAATCCCGCAACCGGGGAATGATCCGCCAGCGGGTCTCCGAGTGGATCGAAGCACACAAGCAGATGGTGATCTGCGGCCACACCCACACGCCGAAATTCCCTCAGGCCGGGGAACCGCCGTATTTCAACACCGGCAGTGGCGTCTTTGATGGCTACATAACGGGGTTGGAGATCAAGGACGGTCAGATCGCGCTGGTCAAGTGGCTGCAGTCCGGTCGAGGACAGGCTGAGCGCCGGCTGCTGGCCCCGCCGCGGAGGTTGAGCTTCGCGGCATAGGGCATCCCCCGAACCACACCACGCATGGTGAGACTCGGGTCGACCATACTCCTCTTGCCCTCAACTGACGTCACCGACTGGTTAGTCGCCCTGGAGATCGACAATCAGCTCGTGGATCCGGTCCAGAGCCGGCCTCAGGACCTCACCAGGCAGCCCAAAGCTGATCCGCAGGTGGTGGTCGATGCCGAAATGCTTCCCCGCTCCGACAAGCACGCTTTTCTCGCGGATCAAACGTTCGACGAGCTCAGTTGAGCCAATCTCGAGATGGTACCGGGGAAAGGCGATGGCCGTCGCTCGCGGCGGCACTAGGCTGAGGGTCCCCCGGTGCTGCACCAGCCACTCCTCGAAGATGGGGAAACCCGTCCGAATGTAGTCACGGACGCGTCCGACGAGGCGCTGGCGGACCTCGGGAGAGAGCGCGACGGCGGCCAGCTTATTAGACAGCATCGTGGCGCTGATGGTCGTGTACTCGTGACGCCTCCAGATGTCGTCGCGAATCATCGACGGTGCCACGACCCAGCCGATGCGCAGTCCGGGCAGGCCGTACGCCTTGCTCAAGCTGTTCGTCACCAACACCCTCTCATATCGACCCCAGAAGGAGGGGGTTTGGTCGTCAGTGAGCCGCTCGGCACCGCTGTACACTTCGTCGGCCAGCAGCCACGCGCCGACACGCTCTGCAGCCGCCACGAGGGCACCCATTTCCTGCTCGGTCAGGATCGCACCGGTCGGGTTGTTGGGATTGCAGACGGCGACGAGCTTCGTCCTCCTCGTCACAACGTCGTTCAATTCGTCGACATCCAGCGCCCAGCCTTGTCCCTCTCGCAGATGGAACCTCTTGACCCGGCAGCCCAGATTGTGGCCGATCCCCCAGATCTGCATGTAGTTCGGTACCATCACTGCCATCTCATCGCCCGGCTCCAGGAGGGTCTGCACGCTGATGAAATTCGCCTCGGCGCAGCCCACGGTGACGAGCACGTTGTCCGGAGTAGCGCCTGGATACAGCGCGGCAATCTTCTCACGTAGCTCGAGGGTGCCGTTAACTTGAGGGTAGTTCAGCTGAGTGGCAAGGAGATCATCAACGTGTAAGCTTCCACCGACCAACTCGCGGAGAGTGGCCGGATGCGCGCCGCTCTCAGACAGATTGTAGTCGACGGCATTCTCCCAGTCGGACATGATGCGTTCAAGCTCGAATGGTTGAAAATCGGCCATGTGCGGCTCCTTTCCTGGAGTGCGGAAGTCCTCACGTGAGAAAGATAATGGCGGTCCCTGTCAGGGCGACGATCGTCCCAAGGAGCGATCGCAAAGTGATCGTTCCCTCGAACATCCAGTGGTCCAGGGGAATCAAGATGATGGGGCTCAGGCCCATCAGCGTAGAGGCGATGCCCACCGGGGCAGCGCGCACAGCGATCAGCGACAACCAGACACCGATAAAGGGGCCAACAAAGGCACCCCCGACGAGCCAGAAGCGCGCCTGTCTGTCCCTCAGCGCCTGCCAAGTCGGTCCGATCTGCCCTCGGATTGCCGCCAACAGCCAGATGATTGTGGCAGCTACCGTCATTCGAATTACAGTGGCCGAGAGGGCCGGGAAATCACCCGCCAGGCCACGCTTGGCCGTGACGAGGCCCAGCGCTTGACCTGCGGCGCCACCCAGCCCGAGCAGCACGCCCAGCACGCGATCCGGCCGATCGCGGTCGACCAGTTCCGCCTCCGGCTGCCTCTCTGAGACGACCCACGTCACGCCCCCTACCGTGATGAGGATGGCCACGATCTCGAGTGGAAGCAGCACCTCTCCCAGAACGATCCACGCTGCCACGGTGCTGATGACCGGCACGAGGGTCATGAGCATCATAGATCGTCGCGGGCCGATAAGCAGAAAGGCTTGAAATAGAGACCCGTCGCCAATGATCAGACCAAGAGCCCCCGAAAGGCCCAACCATCCCCAGCGGTAGAGCTCGGCCTGGATCGGCCATGGCTTGCCGTGTGAGAACCAGTGGGATAGCGAGAGAAAGACAACCGCCAGCCCCAATCGAACACGGTTGACGACCCGAGAGCCGACACGGCGCCCGGCGAACGTGAACTGAATAGAGTTGAGTGACCAACAGAACGACGTCGCCAGGGCGGCGATCTCTCCCATGCGTTCTCCTTGTGGCGCGTCTGGATTGGCTCGTTCGGCTCACGAGGCCGTCTGTTGGAGAGCAAGCGCAGCGACGTTAGAAGCCCCGCTGCTGGCCTTCCCAGGGGGGATCCGCGTCTCCCTTGAACTCCTTCACGCTTGGGCCGCCCAGATTCTGCAGCCGCCACGTGCCATAAAGGTAGCTGAGCACGAGCAGTAGGATCGTCGCCGGCCAGCCCATCAACACGCTGAGGATGCCTAAAACGGTCGCCTCCATCTCCTGAAAGAGAAGCCACTTGATCACCAGGCGGAGGGCGAAGAAGATGGCCCAGGCGAGGGTCACTTCGGTGTAGGCCGGGCGCACGTTCCGATGCCAATACCATCCGAGGGGCCATTGGCGCGCCAGATGGCTGGTCAGAGCCACCAGGGGGCGCTTCACGACTGCGCTAGCCAGACACGCCAGAATAATCAGACCGTCGATGATGAGATTCGGCAGGAAGAAACCTTCGGCCCGATTGCTCAGTTGGGCTGCCACGATGGCCAGGGCAGTCGCGCCAAGGCCGCTGAGAGCGTAGCCGACCGGGCGACCCGTCGCAAGACGCAAGACTGTGAGGGCCAGGGCAATGCCAAGCGAGCCCCACATCGCGACCTGTGAGTCGACAGCTGCATTCAGAATCAAGAAGGCGACCGGGGACGCAATGGCGTCGATGATATTGGTGCGTTCAAGGACGACAGTGCGCAGTTCCTCGCTCAACTCATTGAATCTGTTCCGCTGTGCCATGGTCCAGCTCTGATTGCTGCCCTTCGCCCAATCTTGACGGGGCAGAAGTATAGCACGCTCCCAATGAGCGGCAAGTTCATATGCGATTGCTATGGGTGGAAACAATCTCCGCCTTGAGAATTCCACTCCTCCTCGCTTGCCGTTCTGATCTTCGACCCCCGTTGCATTCTCCAGTTCAGAAGGCCCGGTGCTCGGTGCGGGCGATGATCTCATCTTGCAGCGCCTCACCCAGATCACAGAAGTAATCGCTGTAGCCCGCCACACGAACGATGAGATCGCGGTACTCGTCTGGATGCTCCTGTGCCGCCCGCAACGTCTTTTCATCGACGACGTTGAACTGGATGTGGTGCCCGTCCATCTTGAAGTAGGTGCGGATCAGCTGGATGAACTTCCTTAGGCCGTCGTTACCCTGGAGCAAGCGCGGCGTGAATTTCTGGTTGAGGAGCGTGCCACCCGTCCGCGCGTGATCCATCTTGGCGGCCGACTTGAGCACTGCTGTCGGTCCGCGCCGATCCGCTCCCTGCACCGGGGAGATCCCCTCCGACAGGGGGCTTCCTGCCCTCCGTCCGTCGGGTGTAGCACCGAGCACCGACCCGAAGTAGATGTGGACCGTCGTCGGCAGCATGTTGACGCGGTAGGTGCCACCACGGGGTGTCGGACGGCCATCGATCGCGTCGAAGTAGGCCTCGAAAACCTCCACCATTACCCCGTCTGCGCAATCGTCGTCGTTCCCATACCTCGGCGTACGATTCAGAAGGAGCTGACGCAACCTCTCCTGCCCCTCGAAATCCTTCGCCAGCGCAGCCATCAGTTCACCCATCGCCACAGTCTGCTCTTCGAAGACATGATACTTGATGGCGGTTAGGGCGTCGGTCATCGTGCCCAGCCCTACACCCTGGATGTAGTTAGTGTTGTAGCGCGCGCCCCCGCCGTGATAGTCCCTGCCCTGGATGATACAGTCGTCGACCAGGAGCGAGAGGAATGGCGCTGGCAGGCAGCGTGCGTAGAGACTTTCAATGACGTTGTTCCCGCGAATCTTAGTGTCGATGAAGTGCCGCAATTGGCTGCGGTAGGCCTCGAACAACACCTCAAACGTCTCGAAGTCGACGGGATTGCCTGTCGACAACCCAATCTGCTTGCCGGTGCGTGGATCAAGGCCGTTGTGGAGCGTGATCTCCAGAACCTTGGGCATGTTGAAGTAGCCGGTCAGGATATAGCTTTCCTTGCCGAAAGCCCCCGTCTCTACACAGCCGCTGGTACCCCCGGCCCGGGCATCCTGGAGCGACTTGCCCTGCCGTACCAACTCCTGCACGATGAGGTCGCAGTTAAACAGGTCGGGCTTCCCCATTCCCTCACGGATCACCCGTGCCGCGTGCTCGAGGAATCGCTCCGGCGTCTTCTTGCTCACCTGGACGGAGGGGTTGGGCTGCACCTGGCGCATCGTTCTGATGACGTCGAGCATCAGATACGACAGTTCATTGACCCCGTCGGATCCGTCCTCCTTGAGCCCGCCGAGGTTGATCTGGACGAAATCTGTGTAAGTGCTGCTCTCCTGGGCTGTCACGCCGACCTTCGGTGGTGCCGGCTGGTTGTCAAATTTGATCCACAGGCATTGGAGCAGCTCCTCGGCGTGCTCCCGGGTGAGCTTCCCCTCCGCCAGGTCGCGCTCGTAGAAAGGATAGAGATGTTGATCGAGGTGTCCCGGGCAAAAAGCGTCCCATGGGTTTAGCTCGATGGTGACCCCAAGGTGGACAAACCAGTAGTACTGGAGCGCCTCCCAGAAATCGCGAGGGGCATGAGCAGGAACCCAGGTGCAGATCTCGGCGATGCGTAGCAGCTCCTGGCTGCGTCTCGGGTCGGTCTCCTGCGCGGCCAATTCGCGGGCCTTGTCTGCGTGGCGCTCCCCGTAGTGGATCAGCGCATCAGCGCAGATTCGCATCGCCTTGAGCTCTTCCTGCTTTTCGTAGGCTTCTGGATCATTGAGGGTGTCCAGCGCGTTTAGGCGACTTTCGATGTCGCATTTGAAGTCGAGCATTCCTTTGCGATAGATTTTGTCGTCCAGGACAGTATGCCCTGGCGAGCGCTGCTCCATGAACTCGGTAAAGACGCCAGCCTCGTAGGCAGCCTTCCAGGCGTCGGTCATCTCCCGGAAGATGCGGTCGCGCATCGATCTACCCCACCAGAAGGGGATGATCCTATCTTTGTAGGTCTGCCTGGCCTCCTCACTAACGGTGAAAGCGATCTTCTCCCGCGAATCGAGGATGTCCAGGTCCTCCAGGGTGTGGCAGCAGAGCTCGGGATAGGTTGGCGCGGCCTTGGGTCGGGGACCCTTCTCGCCCAGGATCAACTCGTCATCGCCAATGTAGATCGACTTCCGCTCCAACAGGAATTGGAGGGCTCGCGCGCGCCGCACCGGTGGTGACACCGGGGCGCGGCTCTGTTTGCAGAACTCCGTCAGCAACTCCGCCCGCTCGGTCGAGAGAATCGGTTTGGCCGCTCGACTCTGTTCCCTCAAACGAGCAACACGCTCAGTGATCGCCATCGGTTCAACCTCCACGCACATCCAATCCTCGCAGGCATCTCGCCCGCGGGGAGGTAAATTACCTTGTTCTCACTTTCAGGCCAGACTTGCCCATCATCTGTGCAATCTCTGTCATGCGTTCATCGGTGGGTGCATCGATATCCGGCATGGGACAGGCCTTCCCCAGCCGTTGGTATTTATCGCGCCCAATTCGATGGTATGGCAGCAGATCGACGCACGTTATAGACGGCAGCTCGGCAACAAACGCCCCGATCTGGCGCACGTTTTGCTCATCGTCGTTAATCCCAGGGATGACGGGCACACGAAGTATAATCCGGTGCCCCTCCCGTGAAAGCCTCTCGAGATTGCGCAGGATGCGCTTGTTCGATGCGCCGGTATACTCGCGGTGCCGTGCGTCATCCATCAGCTTGAGGTCGTAGAGGAAGAGATCCACGTGCCTGCGCACACTTTCCAGCACATCCCACGCCGCAAAGCCACAGGTATCCAGCGCTGTGTGCAAGCACCTTGCTTTACACGCCTGCAGGAGATCGCGCAAGAACGCCGCCTGGAACAGGGGCTCGCCGCCCGAGAAGGTCACCCCACCTCCGGACTCGTCGTAGAACGGAACGTCCCGTTCGATCTCTGCCATCACATCAGTGACGGTGATCTCGTGCCCAACCAGCTCCCGGGCCCCGGTATAACATACCTCCACGCATGCGCCACACGCCGTGCACTGTTCCTGGTTAGTGACCATGGCGTTCTGCTCCGAAACGATGGCCCCCTGATCGCATACTTCTACGCACGCACCGCAGGCGATGCACCGGTTCGGTCGAAGAATCAGCTCTCTCCGTGGGGCTTGGCCCTCGGGATTGTGACACCACTGGCAGCCCAGCGGGCACCCCTTGAGGAAGACCGTGGTCCGGATGCCCGGACCGTCGTGGATGGAGAACCTCTTAACATCGAAGATGATGCCTGTGGTCAA
>CAYMHT010000131.1:0-7433 GCA_964390305.1 uncultured Anaerolineales bacterium | reverse complement strand
GACCAGTAACGGTAGAACAAGAAAGCGCCTGCCGCCAGAGCGATCAGGGCCAGGATCGCGTAGATCGTGCGTCGTTTCATCTAACCTCCCAGGGGTCTGCCACGACACTGAAGACGCACCGACGGAACCCCATCCAAGACCGGCGACCAAAGGTGACCACGGTCATAAACTATAGCCGGTTGCGCGGCAATGTCAAGCTGTTGGGACAGCAGCCGCGGGGGAACGATGAGCGGCTGCGCGGCGCACGCTGGCGCAAGACCTGCCCGCGCCTCGGCGACGCCGCGACAGATATATCGAAAGCGATGTGCAGGGCACAAGCGTTTGCGGGTCGAGGGAAATCCTGTATAATCGCATACGATCGTCCTATCCTCTCGCTGGGCATACCCCGACGCTGTCCCTCTCCTCTATCCCGATGGATCGACGCAATCGCCACTCGGTATACCCTGCTGGCGGGTTGCAGGCTCAGGGACTTGGTGGAAGGGGATGTCTGTGGGGAGCGAAAGATGATGTTGAATAGAGAGGTGTTCAGGAACGATCGATCCGCGCCCTTTTGAGCGCGGGGCAGTGCAGGGTGTAGACGAGAGGGGTGGGAGTGTCGATGAGTAGACAATCGAGGGACCGAGAGGACCGAGAAGGCGAACGTGGGCCCTTGCGACAGGGGCTGCGGAGGCCGGGCTGTAGCCTGGGTACCGTCATAATCTGGGCGCTTCTCGGCCTGGCAGTTGCCTCGCTCTTCTGGGAACCGCTGAGCAATCGGGTCAACGATAGAACTGAGATCAGCTACAGCACCTTCCGTGAACACGTGGAGGCCGGGAGGGTCGAGCGCGTCACCGTCACAGAGCAGGAGATTCAGGGTCAGCTTCGGGAGCCGGCGGAGAGACCAACCGAATCCGGGCAGACGGTCGAGTACGAGAGGTTTCTCACGTACCTGCCTTCCTTTGGCGATGACGAACTCCTCTCGTTACTCCGTTCCCAGGGGGTGGAGGTCGAGACGGAGCTGGAGTCGGATTTCTCCTGGCTGACCCTGCTGGTTAACTTTCTACCGCTTCTCCTTCTGGGCGGTTTCGTCTACCTGATCTTCAGCCGAATGCAAGGCCGTGGTCAGGACGCCCTTTCAATCTTCCAGATGAGGGAGAGCCAGGCGACGCTGTACGATCGTCGCAAGGAGCGCACGACGTTCGACGACGTAGCCGGCTTGCAGGGTCCCAAGACCGAGCTCCGAGAGATCATCGCGTTTCTGAAGCAGCCAGACCGCTTCCAGCGACTGGGCGGCCAGATCCCGACCGGTGTTTTGCTTGTAGGGCCTCCGGGCACTGGGAAGACGTTGCTCGCCCGGGCCGTGGCGGGTGAGGCTGACGTGCCCTTCTTCAGTATCACGGGGTCGAATTTCATGGAGATGTTCGTGGGCGTGGGTGCCTCTCGTGTACGGGATCTCTTTGAGGAGGCGAAGGAGGCGTCACCGAGCATCATCTTCATCGACGAGCTCGATTCCATTGGCCGGCGGCGAGGTGCCGGACTGGGCGGGGGACACGATGAGCGAGAGCAGACGCTCAACCAGCTCCTGGCGGAGATGGACGGCTTCGAGCCCCACGAGGACGTCATTGTGATGGCCGCGACGAACCGCCCGGATATTCTGGACCAAGCCCTGCTGCGGCCGGGGCGTTTTGACCGCCGGATTACGGTTGATCTGCCGACGCTTCTCGACCGGGAGAAGATCCTGGAGATTCACGCGCGCGACAAGACCCTGGCCGACGATGTCGACCTGGAGCGAGTCGCCCGCGGGACCCCGGGGTTCAGCGGGGCGGACTTGGAGAACCTCCTGAACGAGGCGGCTCTACTTGCGGCCCGCGAGGACAAGGATGCCATCGAACAGGAGGACATTGAGGAGGCACGGGATAAGGTCATGATGGGGTTGGAGCGAGAGAGCGTCGCGCTGACGGACGAGGAGTGCGAGCTCCTGGCCTACCACGAAGGCGGACACGCACTTCTGGCGGCCGTCCTGCCGCACGCGGACCCGATCCACAAGGTGACCATCGTGCCCAGGGGCAGGGCGATGGGGGCCACTCACCAGCTCCCAGAGCGGGAGCGGTACCTCTATCGGCGTGAGTACATGCTCGACCGTCTGGCGGTGATGATGGGGGGACGCGCTTCCGAGGATCTGGTGCTGGATACCCGCACCAGCGGCGCCGAGGACGATCTCCAGCAAGCGACGCGGTTGGCCCGCAAGATGGTTCTCAGCTGGGGGATGAGCGGGAAACTCGGTCACATGGCGTTTGGTGAGCGGCAGGACCAGGTGTTCCTTGGAGAGGAGATTGCCCAGCGGCGCGAGTACAGCGAACGCACCGCTCGAGAGGTCGACGAGGAGATCAAGGCCATCCTCGACCGGGCATACGAGCACGCCGTGGATACGTTGAAGGAACATCGAGATGCCCTTGACCGACTGGCAGAGGCGCTCCTGGAGAAGGAGGAGATCCCCGGCAAGGAGGTCCTGGAGATCGTCGGCGTCGAAAGAAAGCCCTCGGTATCTGCGGTAAGGAGGTTCGGGGCGAAGATGCCTGAAGAAGCGGGAAACGAAAATGGTCAGGAGTGACATTCCGCAGGAGGCGCGTCTCGATGGACAGATTGCGGTAGTCACCGGTGGTGGCCGGGGGCTTGGGCGCGCAGCCGCGATCCGTCTGGCGGAAGCGGGCACCAGCGTAATGGTGAGCGCTCGCACGGAGTCGGAAATTGAGGAGACGGCAGAGAAGATTCGCGCGGGGGGAGGCTCGGCACAGGCTTTTCCGGTTGATGTTTCCGAATGGCAAGCGGTGCTTGAACTGGCCCGGGAGACGGAGCGCGCTTTCGGTCCGGCGGATATCGTCGTTGCCAATGCCGGGGTCATCGAGCCGGTGGGAGATACCTGGACCGTCGAGCCGCGCGTGTGGCGGACGAACTTAAGCGTGAATCTGATCGGCGCCTTCTACACCGCCCGGGCTTTCTTGCCCTCCATGGTCGATCGGGACGCAGGGGTTCTTATCTTTACCTCGAGCGGGGCTGCGACCCATCCCGTCGCCGGATGGAGCGCCTATTGCGCGGCGAAGGCCGGGTTGGACCATTTTGTTCGCAACCTGGCGGCGGAGCTGGATGACCAGGGGCTCTCCGTCCGCGCGCACTCATTCTATCCGGGGATCGTCGACACCTCGATGCAGAAGCGGATCCGTCAGAAGTCGAAGGAGGAGTTTCAACGAGTCGATCGGTTCCGGCGGTACCATGAATCAGGCGCACTTCGTCCACCGGAGGAGCCGGCGGCTTTGGTCTGGTGGCTCGCCACGCCCATGGCCGCTGAGTTTCACGGGCGACCGGTGAGTATCGACGACCCCGAGACGCTCCGGCGCCTGTCTGAGGATTTAGGGGTGCCGCGGTTCGCCGGACGAGAGGCCTGAGGCTCAGGCGGAACTGGCGCCAACGAACATCCAACTTTTTCCAACCCAGGCCAGCGCTAACCCCAACCTGCTCCGTCGGCTGGAAGGCTCTTCTTCCGGTATACTAGTAGATCAGTGTCAGCTCGCAGGCCGGTCCCAGGAAGACACTCGCGGATGGGAGGTTGTCATGCATGAGAGATTGCTCCCGTGGTCCCTTGTCGTTCTCATCCTCATCCTCACCGCAGCGGCGTGCGCTCCGCCCCCAGTGACGTCACCCACGTCCTCGCGCTCGCTGCCCACGGACACACCGACGACAGAGGCGACTGATACGGTGCCAGCCGCGTCACCGACACCGACGCCGCCACCGGCAACGGCTCTGCCCACATCGACGGCTGGACCACCGTCTGACCGCACGATCGCGCTTTTCTCTGTCGGGTCGCCGGAGCGGGCTGGTCTGCACGCACTGAAGGGCGACGGCTCCACGACCGAGTTGAACCGAGTCGTTTCTCCACAGGCCGCTGTCTCTGACGACGGGCGATGGGTCGCTACATCGAGGGGCCACCCCTCTGCCAATGGCGTGGTGGCCTTCAACCTGAAGACTGGGGCAACCTATACGGTTCCGGTCGCTTCCGATCTCAGTCCCTACGGTATGGCCTTCGATTCCGGGGGGAATCGCCTGGCGTTTCTGGAGCTTGGACTCCCTGGCGCTAATGGCACCCCGTGGGCACTCATCGTCCTCACGATGGAGGATAGCTCCGCAGTCCGCTTTGAGGCGGTCACGGGGCCCGATGACAGCCTGCTGCCGGGCGCTCCCATCGGCTGGGCCGGTGACGAGCTGCTGCTCAACACGTTCATCCCTTACAGTGAGGCAGGCTCAGAGGGCCTCTGGGCTGTCACGCTGCCTCCGGACGTCACCAGCGCGCCCGTCGATGCGCTTGACCGCCGCCGCGTCCTATCTGGCGACGATTACCTCTTCGAACCTGAGCTTTCACCGGGCGGCGCGCGGGTCCTTTACCTGAGCCGCGACTGCGACTACACGCCGGATGATTATGAGCCTGTCGGCTATGACCTGGCGGTCAACGAGGTGCGGGTGTTGGACTTGGCGAGCGGCTCCTCAAGGCTCTTGGTGGAGGAAACCGAGGGCGGGGCGCTGGGAGGCGATGTCGCCTGGTCACCCGACGGGGCATTGGGCCTCTTCGCCGAGGGGCACTATGAGGGAAACACGTTTGGCTCTCTGACGATGAAGACCGTCGATGACCAGGGTGCAGTGACCGAGGTTGCTCCGATCCCGCTGCCCCCCGAGGGTTTCCTGATCAGCCTGGATTGGTGCTCACAAGATATCGTTCTGGTCGTGGTTGCTACTAGCGACGGTGTCCATCAGCTCTATGCGCTGGATATCTCCACACGCCAGTCTCCGCTCGTTGCATCTGATGACGATATCGCTGTACTGGGGTGTGTGCATCGAGAGGGTGGGGCCGGCGCGAACGCTGACGTCACCCACGTGCGCGCCGTGGAATCACCAGACGGCACATGGACGTTCTATGTCACCGTCGAGCATCCGGACACGGGCTGGGAGGACTACGCCGACGGGTGGGACGTGGTCACGCCTGAGGGGGAAGTGCTCAAGCCGGATCCGGAGAGCGAGTTCACGCGGACGTTGCTCCATCCCCACGTCGACGAGCAGCCGTTTACGCGCAGCCAGAGCGGGATCGTTATCCCGGAAGACGTGACGGAAGTCCGTGTGCGGGCCCACGATATCGTCGATGGGTATGGGGGCGAAGAGGTCGTGGTGGATCTGACGAAATCTTCAGGACCGGACTTTGAGGTCGAGCGCGAGTAGTGCAATCTTGCTGACAGTTGCAGCGATAGAGTAGTTAGGAGGAACCATGGCAGAGAACAACCATCAGGGAGACAATCACCACGGGTCTGATCACGGTGGAGGCAATCATCACGCCCATATGGTGAGAGACTTCCGGCGCCGCTTCTGGATCTCCCTCGTCCTGACCGTTCCCATTTTGATTCTCTCCCCTCTGATCCAGGAGGTTCTCGGTCTGGAGGAGGTGATCAGCTTTCCGGGGGACAGCATTGTCCAGTTTGTGTTCGCCACGGCCGTCTTCTTCTACGGCGGGTGGCCGTTCCTAAGCGGGCTCTACGATGAGTTGAGGTCCCTCCAGCCGGGGATGATGACGCTGATCGGCGTCGCCATTTCCGTCGCGTACGGCTACAGCACCCTCGTTGTCTTCGGTCTCAGTGGCAGGGTATTCTTCTGGGAGCTGGCGACGCTGATCGACGTGATGCTGCTCGGTCACTGGATCGAGATGCGCTCCGTGATGGGGGCGTCCCGCGCGCTGGAGGAACTGGCCGAGTTGATGCCCTCGGAGGCGCACAGACTGAGGGACGATGGCAGCCTCGAGGACGTCCCCATCCAGGAGCTGAGGACGGGCGACAGGGTGGTCGTGAAGCCCGGCGAGAAGATCCCGGCCGATGGGGAGGTGATTGAGGGCGAGACCGCCGTCAACCAGGCGATGCTCACGGGCGAGTCGAAGCCGGTTCCGAAGGGCGAGGGCGAGGAGGTGATCGGAGGGTCGATCAACGGGGAGGGCTCGATTACCGTCGAGGTCCAGAAAACTGGGGAGGACTCCTATCTGGCCCAGGCCATCTCGCTGGTCGAGGAGGCTCAGAAGAGCAAATCGAGAACCCAGAGCCTGGCCGATCAGGCGGCGATGTGGCTTACGGTCATCGCTCTCAGCGTTGGGACGGCCACTTTGCTGGGGTGGGTGTTTGCGGCTGACCGCGATTTCGTCTTCGCCCTGGAGCGGAGCGTGACGGTGATGGTTATCACGTGCCCTCATGCGCTCGGCCTGGCCATCCCGCTGGTGGTTGCCGTCTCCACGGCGATATCGGCGAGAAACGGGTTGCTGATCCGGAATCGCACTGCCTTCGAGCGGGCGAGGAACATCGACGCGATGATCTTCGATAAGACGGGGACCTTGACCAAAGGGGAGTTCGGCGTCACCGAAACGCTCGTCTTCTCCGATGGGCTAGAGGAGCGGGAGTTATTGACGTACGCGGCCTCTGTGGAGGACCATTCCGAGCACCCGATCGCCCAGGGGATCACCGAGGCCACCGAGGAGCGCTTCGAGATGGAGAATTTCCAAGCCATCCCCGGTAAGGGCGCCGAGGCCACGGTCGACGGACGCAACGTCAAGATTGTCAGCCCCGGTTACCTGCGGGAGTATGGTATCTCCGTCGACGACGAACGGATCGAGGAGCTGTCGTCGCAGGGCAAGACCATCGTCTACGTGTTGGTCAACGATGACCTGAAGGGGGCCATCGCACTGGCTGACATCATCCGTCCCGAGTCTCCGGAGGCCATCTCGCGGCTAAAGGAGATGGGCGTGCAGGCGATGATGCTGACGGGTGATGACGAGCGCGTCGCCCGCTGGGTGGCCGACGAGATCGGTCTGGATGAGTATTTCGCCGAGGTGCTGCCGGACGAGAAGGTGGAGAAGGTGAAGGAGGTTCAGTCCCGCGGGCTGATCGTGGCGATGACGGGCGACGGCGTGAACGACGCGCCGGCCTTGGCGACGGCCGACGTCGGGATGGCCATCGGTGCCGGGACCGATGTGGCGGTGGAGACCGCAGACATCATCCTGGTCCGGAGTAACCCCCTCGATGCCGTGGCGATCTTTGCCCTCTCGCGGGCCACCTATCGTAAGATGATCCAGAACCTGGCCTGGGCCACGGGGTACAACATCTTCGCGATTCCGCTGGCGGCGGGCGTGCTCTACAACTACGGCATCCTCCTCAGCCCGGCGGTGGGCGCCCTGGTGATGTCGCTCAGCACCGTCATCGTGGCCGTCAACGCCCGGTTCTTGAACGTCGAGAGGAGCGGAGTGGAAGAGCCAGGAGCGTGAGCGGGGCAACGAAGCCACGGTTGTCTCCGCTGGTGGAATGGAGGAAGCTCTGTAGTATACAAGGAGAAACAGAAATGCACATCTTGGTTTGGCTCATAAGCGGGATCATCGCGGG
>CAYMHT010000130.1:0-7437 GCA_964390305.1 uncultured Anaerolineales bacterium | reverse complement strand
TCTGGCACAGGCACTTGGACGCTTTCGACGTTGCTCCAGCCGCTGTCCCCCCAGGAGTTCCTCGCTTTCACCCGGTAGTAATACGTCCCCGGCGACTTGTTTGTGGCATTCCAGGACGTGCCCGAACCGCTGTATCGAATCGTTGGGCTGGAGAAGGCTGCGCTGTCATCCTCCTGGAGCACATACGTCTCTGCAAGATTGCCCGGGTTCCAGCTCACAGTGTAGTCCCCGTCGCCGTCGGGATTGCTGATGCCGTTCAGTACAGGGACGTGGGGGATCGGCGGGTAGCACCTCAACACAAGAGGCAAATAGACCAGGCCACCAGCGGCGCGGTCCAGCGCAAAGAGCGAGAAGTCGTCCACGTTCTGGGCCTCGACGTACTGGGCATCGCCAGCGCCGCCGCGGGTGTAGGGGCCGGGCTCCTCCGTCCATTCGCCCACACGGTGGAAGACCACCAGATCCTCAAGGGCCACCCCGCTGCGCTCGGCCTCGCGGAAGTAGAAGCGTACCGTGGCGTCCATCTGAGCCTCGGATTGGATATCGAAGCAGCGTTTCACGCCGGTGGAGCGCCCGGAGCAGGACTGATTGCCTGATACAGACACGGTAACCTCGGTGCCGCCGACTTCGGAGGTGGTGAAGTCCCAAACGTCGCCCTCCGTGGAAACGCCGTGGTTGTCGGTCGCGACGACATACCAGACGTACTGCGTCCCGGGATCAAGGATGCCGGGATCGTAGGTGAGAGAGGTCTGCGTGGCCGAGTAAGGGCCCATGCTGGCTGTAAGCGGCGGCGGCGAGCTGGTCCCAAGATAGACGTCGTAGGTCACACTGTCGCTGTCGTTGGGATCACCGCCGGTCCAGCCCAGATCAACGTCGACACTCTGACCTGTGGCACCGTCTGCTGGCGAAGGCGTGCTGGGCGCGTAGGGAGGGTTGTTGGATGGGGCACCGGTGGTGAAGGTCACCGGTCGATAGAAGAAGGATAAGCCGTAGCTGTCGGGGCCGTTGAAGACGTAGACGTGCCAGCCGTACTCGTGCAGGTAGCTGGCGCCTTCCGGCAGCCCCGTCAACTCGAAGCTATTGGCGGCGCCGAGATCCACGGTCCACCACGCATCGTCGCCCGTGAGATCGAACAGACCCCAGCGGTAGGTGTCGCTATCGATGCCGCGCGGCTGCCAGGTGAAGGTGGCGGGGAGGGTGACCGTGACTCCTGGCTCGGGGGAGAGCAGGTCGACGTTGGCGATTTCAAAGTCACCGCCGGGCATGTTCTGGCCCTCGGTGTAGGCGGTGATATCCGGACCGTACCAGGCATACAGGTAGCGGCTATCCGTCGTGTTTGGCCCATAGCGCACGTAGTAGAGCTGGTCTGGCCCCAGGCTCGGCACGTCCGTGAAGCGGTAGCGTCCTTGGGCATCGGTGGGCGCGGTGGCGGCGGTTGACCAGTCGTCTCCGTTCCAGTGGCGCAGCCTCAGTTCGATTCCCGACGCGCCCGCGCCATCGTACGTGACCCTGCCGTGAATGCCAGAGGCCGTTTCTGTCGCTGTAGTGAAAGCCCAGGTGGAACCCGTCCTGGAGGTGGCGTGGTTGTCGGTGGCTTTCACGTACCAGTAGTAGTGTGTGTCGTAGTCCAGCGTGCCGGGGTTGCACGCGGAGCTGGATACATTCTTGCAGACGATGTCGTCGGGCGTGCTGTCGTTGGCCTCGAAGTAGACGTCGTAGGTGACCGTATCGCCCGAGTCGGGGTCACCGCCGGTCCAACTCAGATCCACGTCCACACTCTGATCTGTAGCCCCGTCCGGCGGCGTCGGGTTGTTCGGGGCGTAGGGAGGGTTATTGGATAGGCTACCAGTGGTGAAGTCCCACACCGGGCCTGCAGTTGTTTCTCCATGCTCGTCCCTAGCTATGACCTTCCAGTAGTAGTGTGTGTCGTAGTCCAGCGTGCCGGGGTTGCACGCAGGGCTGGGTACATCGTTGCAGACGATGTCGTCGGGCGTGCTGTCGTTGGCTTCGAAGTAGACGTCGTAGGTGACCGTATCGCCCGAGTCGGGGTCACCGCCGGTCCAGCTCAGATCGGCGTCGATCGAAACCTCCGTCGCACCATCCGCTGGCGAAGGGTTGCTGGGCACGTAGGGAGGGTCATTGGGTGCTTCGCCCGTCGTGAAGTCCCACACAAGGCCGGCAGTTGTTGCTCCGTGTTCGTCTCTGGCGATGACCTGCCAATAGTAGTGTTCGCCGTAGTCCAGAGTGCCCGGGTCGCACGTCGCGGTTGACACGTCGTCGCAGATGAGATCATCCGGGCTGCTGTCGTTGGCCTCGAAGTAGACGTCGTAGGTGACCGTGTCGCCGGGGTCGGGATCGCCGCCAGTCCAGCTCAGATCCACGTCCGCGCTCTGGTCTGAGGCGCCATCCGCTGGCGTGGGGCTGTGCGGCTGGTGCGGCGGGCTATTCGAAGAGGGAGCCTCGTAGGCCACAGCCAACTCTGGAGGGAAATCACCTTCGCGGGTCCAGAAGGCCCGCCAGCTCGAATCGTATCCGGGCGTCTCCGGACCACGGATCATGATCCCATGGTTGGGGTACGTCCCCTCGTACCAGCCACGCACCAAGTCAGTTACGTCAAAGTCATACCAGACGTCGATTACCTCGCTTGGAATCGAGTTCGAGCCGTACTCCTCTCCGAACCCGGGCTTGTTAGTCCAAGTCACGCTGCTCTCTGACCACGGGGAGGTTACTCGATACGTCCGGATCGTGCGACTGGTATTCGGATAGTCCCAGTAATCATACACGCTCAGCCAAAGCGTGGCCTCCGTGATGTCTTGACCAGCAGGGAGGGCGTCCAGGTCGAACTTCACCAAGCTGCGAAGGATTCGGCCATCGGGATCCAGCATATCGTCGTAACCTGCCCACATGTCGACGGTGTCACCCAAGTTGACGGAGGCGTAACCCTGCACAACAAAGGCATCGGCGACGGAGTAAAGCACGTCTTCATTCGCCAGGCTGGTAGCGCCTTCCGCTCTCGACGGCGGCGCCTCTTGAAGTGTCCGCCCGTAGACAGGTCGTGACGGAACGCCCGCCGGTTGGTCTAGGAGCCTGCTCCCGATATCCATTGCAGAGCGGGCCGCCGAGCGGGCCACATAATTAGGCCGGCCGGCCTGGCACGCGATTTCTGTCGGGGTCATGTCCACGCCCCAGTACTTGGTCTGTGTCCCCGCCAGATTGGTGATGCGCAGGAACTCCGTGTTGGTCCCCTCTGTCACACTCCTTGTCTGCCTCAGCGTCCCGTTGTTGGTTAGCGTCCCCTGGACCGTCAGGACGCGGTCCGTCATATCCAAGACGGCTCCCTCCTGGATAGTAAGGTTGTTCGCCTGCGCGTCCCCGCTGGCGATGATCGGCTGATTGGCCACGTTGGGAATGGTGACGTCGTCGCCAGAGGTGGGCACAGCGGCGGGTGTCCAGTTGCCAGGGGTATGCCAGTCGCTGCTGATGGCGCCGGTCCAGATTCTGGGGCCATAGCCGACGATCGTGGTGAAGTCCCAGGTGTCGCCCGTAGTTGTGGCGCCGTGGTTGTCGGTCGCGACCACGTACCAGTAGTAGTGCGTGTCGTAGTCCAGCGTGCCCGGGTCGCACGTGGGGCTGGACACGTCGTCGCAGATGAGATCGTCGGGGGTGCTGTCGTTGGCCTCCAAGTAGACGTCATAGGTGATCGTGTCCCCCACGTCGGGATCGCCGCCGGTCCAGCTCAGATCGGCGTCGATCGAAACCTCCGTCGCACCATCCGCTGGCGAAGGGTTGCTGGGCACGTAGGGAGGGTCATTGGGTGCTTCGCCTGTGGTAAAGTCCCACACTGGGCCGGCAGTTGTTGCTCCGTGTTCGTCCCTGGCGATGACCTTCCAATAGTAGTGTTCGCCGTAGTCCAGCGTGCCCGGGTCGCACGTGGGGCTGGACACGTCGTCGCAGATGAGATCATCGGGGCTGCCGTCGTTGGCCTCCAAGTAGACGTCATAGGTGACCGTGTCCCCCGCGTCGGGATCGCCGCCGGTCCAGCTCAGATCGGCGTCGATCGAAACCTCCGTCGCACCATCCGCTGGCGAAGGGTTGCTGGGCACGTAGGGAGGGTCATTGGGTGCTTCGCCTGTGGTAAAGTCCCACACTGGGCCGGCAGTTGTTGCTCCGTGTTCGTCCCTGGCGATGACCTTCCAATAGTAGTGTTCGCCGTAGTCCAGCGTGCCCGGGTCGCACGTGGGGCTGGACACGTCGTCGCAGATGAGATCGTCGGGGGTGCTGTCGTTGGCCTCCAAGTACACGTCGTACGTCACCGTGTCGCCCGGGTCGGGATCGCCGCCGGTCCAGCTCAGGTCGGTGCTGGTCGACACACCGGACGCGCCGTTCACTGGAGAGGGGTCGCTGGGCTCGTAGGGTGGATTGTTGACCGTGGGTGGATCACCCAGATAGAGTCGCCCGGACCCATAGAGGTTATCTTTCCCCGGATCTCCCAGATCCAGGGCGCTGGTCTCCAGGTAGCTCTGCAACTGGTTTGCGGTGTAGGTCGGGTGGGCTCCCTTGACCACGGCACCCGCTCCTGCCACATGCGGCGCAGCCGCGGAGGTGCCAGGGAAATCGTTGGCTCCGTAGCTCACCGTCGAGACGTTGGCGTACGCTGCGACGTCCGGTTTGATCGAACCCCCGGTGCATGTCCCGCCGGGGCCAAATGTGGGACCTTGCGAACTGTAGGGCTCTAAGTCGTAGGTACTCACATCGACCGCGCCCACGGTGATGGCGTCCGGTGAATCACCCGGGAACATCACACTGCGGGCCGGCACCCGCTCGTCCAGAGCAGGTCCTAAGTGCGAGGCGTTGAGCCGCAGGCAAACGTCTCGGGTGGCGCTGTGCCTTACGACCACCACTCCGTAGGGCGCTTCGACCGGGGCGTCTACGGCGATGCGCTCTTCGGGCCTCGGGTAGCCCTGAGACTGGCGATTCTCTGACTCGTGTGCGAGTTTCCACGAGCCCGCCTCAGAGTAAACGAGGTAGAGATCATAATCCTGATTGCCGACCGTCCAGTCATCCCAGTGTAGGGCGACTTCGATTGGGAAGCCCTTCGGGATGGTGTAACAATAGAAGTCAGGGGTTCCGGGCCCGAAGCAGTTGACATTACCGCCGTGAGGCCACTGGTGACTATCGGGGTCAGATGGATGGCTGTCGAATCGCCCGCTCCAACTATGCTCCGCGTTATTGCCGGCAGCCGTAGCGTAGAAGATACCGCTTGAGCGAGCATCGCTGACGATGTCCGCCAGAAATCCGGTGCCGTCGCCCGGCCCATCAAGCTTCCAGACAAGCGACATAGAGACAACAGCAACGCCATCGTCGATGGCCTGGTCGACGGCGTTGCCCAATTCGAGTGCGGTACCTATTTTGTGTAGATCCATCGCAGCCCCAGGGGCCATGTCGTGGACGATCTCGGCGCAGGCCGTTCCGTGAGGAGACCCCCCCATTCCCTTGCCGGTCCAGTCGTAGGTGTTTACAGAGCTGGGAAGATCCGTGCCCAGCAGGTCGGCATAGTCGGTAAAACCAGCGTCAATGACTGCCACACGCACGTCAGTGCCGTCGTGGCCCGCCGCATGCCAGGCGGAAGCGTTCGATGCTGCCACCCCCTCGCTGGTCTCGACGCCGACCTGCGGGGACGCGTCGGGAAGGGGGCGCCGTGGCTCGCGGATCAACCGCACGTCTGACCGCTCCGCCAGCCTCTCCAGGGCGTCGATTGGGACAAAAGCTTGCAGGAGCCCCTTGTAGTCCGTCTGGTACTGTCCGCCAAGACCCTCTACGGCTTCCCTCAACTCCTCTATGGTCTCTTCGGCTGCCTCGATCACTACCTGCACGCGACTGTCGTCAAGCACCATCATGTGCCTCGTGGCGAAGGCTTGCGCCTCCGTTAGACCGTCACGGCGGCGCAATTCCAGCAACTGATTCAGTGACGACTCCAGCTTGGGACTAACGGCGGCTCCCGTCTCGGCGGAAACGTCGGGCAGGACATAGTGAGCCTCGGGCGGGAGTTCTATCGCCTCAAATGCTCCGCTCTCTGGCATTGGTGGATCCGCCCCAGCGGGCATCGCTGTGGGGACCAACGTCAACACCATAACGACTGCCAGCAACAGCCGCCGCCGGGCTCTTGATAGCTTAGTCAGGCTGGTTGCGATGCTTCTCATATCACACTCCCCTGTTCTTCTCGTCGTTCCCTCAGCCTTGAAACGGATAAGCCTGGGAATCCAGTGACCGCTGAGTCATTGGTTCCCCCAGCCTCTCATTCTCGCGTTCATGGTCTAGCCTTCTCATCAACTAAGGCATTGAAGGGCTCGGTCTCCGGGGCTCACGAATCATCTTCACATCGGGCCTTGCAGCCAGTGTTTCCAACGCATCAAGAGGTACCAGTGCCTGCACTAGGTTCTTGTAGTGGCGCTCGGGCTTCCCTCCGAGCCTGTCTATCGCTTCCAACAGTTCCGGTGTTGTGTCTGGGGTCGTGTCTATGACCACCTGAACGCGATCATCCTCCATCACAATCTGATGGGCCCTAGCGAAAGCTTGCGCCTCTGTCAGCCCACGTTCTTCATATACGTTCAGCAGTTGGACGAGCGATGACTCTAGCTTAGCGTTCCTGATAGGCGTCCTCTTCATCTCCTCTGTAGCCTCCGGCGCCATCGTTGCCGTGGCCGGACAAGGTGGTTCAACAGCGCTAAGGATTTCATCTTCTCCGTCGGACGGCACCGGCCGCGACATCGGTGGCCGCATGCACGCCGACAGAAAGACGACGAACGCTATGCTCAACAGGTCCTCCGCGCGTGTCAGCCTCACCTATTGCCTCCTGAAGAAGCTATCACGAACTCCACCGACCGACGCTTACCGAACTGACGCGACGCTTGGGCGGCAGATCTGTTGAGAAGGATGATCATCGTTGCCGCTGCAGGCCGCTTGCCGATCACGCCCGGCGTCTCGACCTACCATCGAGCACTTCCGGATCGCTGCAGCAGCCCTAGGAGGCCCCTGAACCCCCTTCTCAAGAACACGCACAGGGCCTCCGCCCCACTTTTGGCTCTGAGAAGGCCTGAAATAGGGAGTGGACCTCGACGACAGGCGTTTCTTCGGGCTATGGTTCCCACAATTTGGAAGTGCTGGGACTTTTTCAGTGCTCTCCTAGGCCTTGATCAAGCCTGCGACATTCAACTTGGTCGACAAGCAATTCGCGCTCGGCAGTTCGAACACCCGGAGCCTCAGTAGCTCCTCGTATAATAGCATTGTCATGGTGGGGCACCCCAGGGATAATGACCGGGCACTCAGAGCCGGTCAGGTGGGCAGTTCTTGGCCTCCTTGTTGCACCGTCAGGTGACTTCAGAACTAAGATTGTTGCCCACGCCGAGCGGCACTTCAAACTCGCATACTGTTCCCGTGCGG
>CAYMHT010000129.1:0-7522 GCA_964390305.1 uncultured Anaerolineales bacterium | reverse complement strand
AAAGACTTGGCGCCCTGCGGGGCGCTCGATCATTCTTACACCACCGATCGCGTCTGGCAAATGGAAAGTCGGATGGAGGGCCGTGTGCAGACCGTGTCGTTTCGGACGGTGCGTCTCCCGCGCGAGATCAAGGTCGACTATCCTCGTCAGGGGAACGACCTGTTCGCCGGTTGGCAGCGGCGAGACGGATTTCTTGTGTCGGAGATAGACGGAAAGGTATGCGCCTACGTGGCGCTGACAGCCCAGCCCGAGCACGGGCTCGCGTGGGTCGGCGACCTGGTGGTGGAGCGTTCTCGAAGGCGACGTGGGATCGGAACGACCCTTTTGAAAGCAGCTGCTCGCTGGGGACGTGAGCGCAACCTGGTCAGGTTGACGCTCGAGGTTCAGACCAAGAACTACCCTGCCATCGAGTTCTGCCGCGCTTGCGGGCTGACCTTTTCTGGCTACAATGATTGTTACTGGCCCAGCGAGGACATTGCGGTCTTTTTTGCGGGCAGGTTGCGGTAGTCTCTCCTCTTGGTTTTGATTTGCTGCAAGTGGGGTCGGGACTGGCAATCGGTCGTTATTTGTCAGTGGCTGCGCGGTGTTGTGTACAGAAGCTCTGGATCTGTTCTGTCAGCCGCATCCCGGCGAGTTGGCGTCGGTCGGGTTTGTAGGGTGGGTCGGTGGGTGTCTTATCGGTGTTGATTATTGAGAGACTGTTTGAGCTGCTCAACGTCGTGCTGACCTCGGGCATCGTCATCTTCTCCTTCGCGCTGCTCCTGTATCTGCTCATCTACAGCCGGCGCAACAACGTCGCTCGGACGTTCGCCCTCCTGCTCGGCTGTGTCTTGGTGACCTATTTTGTCGATCTGGCACTGTCTGGCGTCGAGGACTGGCAGGCGGCAAGGCCGTGGCTGGAGATCCAGTGGGTTGGCATCGCCTTTGCGCCCGCAGCCTACCTGAACGTCTCTCACGCGCTACTGGCCACGACGGGAGAGCGAAGTAACTTTCAGACGATCGCCATTCGCGTGAGCTACGTGATCAGCGCGCTCCTGCTGGTAGGAGTGGCGTTCAGCGACTTGATCGTGCAGGACGGCTTGCTGACCCATCGGGCGGCGCACCTGCTTCCCGGCCCGTTTTTCCCCGTCTTCACACTCTATTTCACCGCCGCCGTCAGCTGGGGGGCGGCCAACGTCTTGCGGGCGCGTGAACGCTGCCTGACCTCGACCTCACGGCGGCGCATGTCCTATCTGGCTGCCAGCTTCGCGGCGCCAGCAGCCGGCGTCTTCCCCTATCTGCTGTTCGTCGGATGGCCGGCCTCGATGTCGGGCGTTGTGCTCTGGCTTGTGCTGCTCGTGGGGAACGTTGGTGTAGGGATGATGCTGGTCGTTCTCTCGTACAGTGTGGTTTCCTTTGGTGCTCTCACGCCTGATCGGGTGGTGAAGCATCGCTTAGTCCACTTCCTCCTGCGCGGACCATTTGTGGCCACCCTCGTGGTGCTCGTCATCGTGGCGGCGTCTCAAGCGGAGGGATGGCTGGGTCTGCCCAGCCGGCGCGTCATGCTTTTTGGCGTGGTTGGCGTGATCCTGCTCTTGCAGATCGGCATTGAGCTTGCGAAGCCGCTGATCGACCGTGCGCTCTATCGTGAGGATCGGGAGGAGATTGAATGGATCCAGCAGCTCTCTAGCCGCCTGCTCACATCTACGGACCTCCATCAGTTCCTGGAAAACGTCCTGACAGCCCTCTGTGAGCTGCTGCGCGTCAACACCGCCTTCGTGGCCGTCGTGGATGATGGAGAGCCGCATCTGGAGGTTGCGTGCGGAGACCTGGAACCTGGTTACTCCGACGGCCTCTCACTCGAAGCTTGGCAGGCGTCTCTGGGCCAGGTACGCACAGACGTGAGCGATCAGCAACAGGCGATCGGCGACAGCGGGGTGCCTTCAGATTCGCGCCGACTGGAGCGGTACGGCGATCTATTTGTCTGGAATGGCTACTGGCTTGCCCCCCTGCGCGCCACTCACGACAGGGATGTCATCTTGGGCGTGCTTGGCATAGCAGCCCGGGCCCCCGAGCCGAACCTGACACCAGAGGAGCAGCAAGGGGTGGAGAATCTGCTTGCCCAGGCGGCAGCGGCCCTCGAGGACCGGCAACTCCAGCAGGGCCTCTTCAGCGCTCTGGAGCGCATCATGCCAGAGATCGAGGACATTCAGCGGCGGCGCAGCATGGTCCATTACGTTGGCGACGATGCGCTTTCTGGGTTCGACTTGGTGGAGTCGAGCGAGCTTCGCGAGTGGGTGAGGGACGCATTGAAGCACTACTGGGGCGGTCCCAAGCTGACGACAAACCCGTTGATGGCTCTTGAGGTCGTGGAGCGCGCAACCCGCGAACAGGATGGGAGTGCGATGAAGGCGCTTCGGTCTGTGCTCCGTGAGGCGATTGAGCGACTGCGACCGGAAGGGGAGCGCAAGATGACAGCGCCGGCATGGGTTCTGTACAACATTCTCGACCTGAAGTTCCTTCAGGGACTCAAGGTGCGAGAGGTGGCGAAGCGCCTGGCAATGAGTGAATCGAACCTGTATCGCAAGCAACGCGTTGCCATCAGAGCGGCGGCGGAGATGGTGGCGGAGATGGAACGGGAGGAGTTGAGAAATCACGAGCAGGTCAAGCGAGAATAGGACGGGTGGTGGTTGAAGTACTGGCCTGGCGGGATAGCGAGACGACCAGGAAGCTGGCGGCAAAGGGCAGTGCAGAGAAGGACCGGGTGGGACGGTAGGAGGCTAGAGGATTATGGGGCAGAGGGGAGAATGGATTCCTCCTGACGCGCCGCTGAGCGAGGAGTATTGGCAGGCGCTCTTGCGCGATGGCGAGAACGGAAGAGCTGCGCCCAGTGCCAGTCAGGCTGGCTTGTGGGATGAGGATATTCGAGAACTTGCAGAGACCCCGGGGGAGGCCGACGAATCGAGTGGTGTAGACGATGCGTGGGAAGAGGCGCGGGCCTTGATGGCTGAGGGGGAGACTCTGGAGCTGCCAGTGGTCGGGTGTAACCGTGGTGGGCTTCTCGTGGGCTGGAAGAGTCTCCGGGGGTTTGTCCCCGCCTCCCATCTTCTGGACCTCACACCGTCAGCAGAGGAGGAGCGACAGGAGGAACTGCGACGTTTCATTGGAACCAGGTTGCCGCTCAAGATCATCGAGCTGGACCCGGACACCGATCGCTTTGTCCTGTCGGAGCGAGCAACCCGTGTCGATAATGGACATCGCGAGCAGTTGTTGAGCGACCTTCAGCCGGGTGAGGTCTGTCGCGGTCGCGTAACCAACCTCTGTTCCTTTGGGGCTTTCGTCGATTTAGGAGGGTTTGAGGGTCTGGTTCACATCTCCGAGCTTTCTTGGGGTAGGGTGGCCCATCCCGGTGACGTCCTTGATGCCGGACAAGCGGTGGACGTCTACGTGTTAAATGTAGAGCCTGAGCGTGAGCGTGTGGGACTGAGCATCAAGCGCCTCCAGCCTAATCCCTGGGAATCGGTTGAAGATCGGTATTCAGTTGGTCAGGTTGTGGAGGGCACCGTCACTCATTTGGTCGATTTCGGTGCTTTTGTTCAGGTGGAGGAGGGACTCGAGGGTCTGATCCACGTTTCGGAGTTGAGCGCAGGCAACCCCTGCGATCCGCACGATGTGCTACAGGAGGGTGATCGCGTGTTGGTCGAAGTGCTCAGTATAGACAGGGCACGGCGCCGGATGGGCCTCAGGCTCGAGGAACGACGGACCAGCGAGGCTGCTCCAGGTGCAACTCAGACCGGGGATGGCGGAACGATCGCCGAGGAATAGTGGAAGATGACCAAGAGGAAGGACCGCTGGCAGGCAGGTGAGATACTAGCCAGTCCGCTGCTCCAGGAGGTACTCGCCCTGCTGGTCGTCGCGGTGGGGGCGATCACGCTGCTGGCAGTGTTTGGGGTGACCGATGGTCGTTGGGCCAATGCGTGGATCGGCTTCTTGCGCTACCTGGTAGGGTGGGGTGTCTACCCTGTGGGGGCGTCAATTACCCTCGCCGGCCTCCTGTGGCTCCAGTACCTCTTGGATCGAGCCATCCATTGGCGGTGGCGTCCCTTCGTCGGCATGGAGCTGGTCTTCTTCAGCCTCCTTGGCCTGACGCACTCGGTGCTTGGTCGGGGCGACCCGTGGTCGCTGGTGGAGCGGAGTTCGGGTGGCGGGTTGGTCGGCTGGGGCCTGTCGATCTTTCTCTCTACGTACCTGGGATGGCTCCCCACCATCTTCATTCTGGGCGTTTTCCTGACCCTGGGCCTAGCGCTCAGCTTTGACGTGACCCTCACTGATCTCAAGCGGACTGTACGGGTGGTGCAGGGAGGCATCGCTTCCTATCGGGCCCGCCGAGCCAGGGCGCAGTTAAGGCGTGAGTCGTCCGCTCCTGAAGAGCCTCCGCCAGCAGGGGGGGATCGCTCGATGGGAAAGCAGCCTGCTCCGCCTTCTTCTGGAGAGAAGTCGCGCACCGCCTCAGCGCGCAAGTCGCGTCCCCCGCGACGCGGGTCGACGTTGCCGCCGCTGACCGTGCTCGATGAAGCCGAGGGTCCCCCGCTCACGGACAAGGAGATTCGCCGCAAGTCGCGTATCATCAAGGAGACGCTGGCGCAGTTCGGTCTTCCCGTGGAGGTCGTGGAGGTGCGGATGGGCCCCACGGTCACCCAGTTCGGGGTCGAGCCGGGCTTCATGGAGCGCGCACGCTCGAGCGAGCGCAAGGTACGTGTACAGCAGATAAGTCAGCGGGCGGCTGACCTCGCGTTGGCCTTGGCGACGCCCCGCCTCCGCGTCGAAGCTCCCGTGCCCGGACGTCCCTTCGTGGGCATCGAGGTGCCCAACCAGCAGGTGCAGGTGGTGACCGTCCGCGAGGTGATGGAATCAGAGCCGTTCCAGCGCCTCGACTCGCCGCTGGCTATCGCTCTGGGTCACGACGTCGCCGGTCAGGCGGTTGTGGCGGATCTGACCAGAATGCCGCACTTGCTGATTGCCGGGACGACCGGCTCTGGAAAGTCGGTATGCATCAAGGCCATCTCGACCTGCTTGATCTGCAACAACGCGCCAGACGAGCTACGGTTGGTCATGATCGATCCCAAGATGGTGGAATTGGTCCGCTTCAACGGGCTTCCGCACCTCTATGGTGAGGTCGAGGTAGACCTGGAGCGGGTCGTCAAGGTGCTCCGGTGGGTGGCGCTTGAGATGGACGAGCGCTACAAGCGCTTTGCTGACGCGTCGGCGCGCCACCTGGATGACTACAACCGTAAGATGGTGAAGAAGGACGAGCCAACGCTACCTCGTATCGTTGTCTTGATCGACGAGCTGGCCGATCTGATGATGCTGGCGCCCGAGGCGGTCGAGCAGTTACTGTGCCGCGTTGCTCAGATGGGCCGTGCGACGGGCATTCACCTGGTCGTGGCCACCCAGCGCCCGAGCACCGACGTGGTCACGGGGCTGATCAAAGCCAATTTCCCGGCCCGGATCTCTTTCGCCACCGCCAGCCAGGTCGATTCGCGGGTCATCTTGGATGTGCCCGGCGCCGAGACGCTCTTGGGCGACGGGGACATGCTGTATCTGGCCGCGGATGCCGGTCATCCAGTCCGCGTGCAAGGCTGTTATGTGTCGCCGGACGAACTGGATCGAGTCATCGCTTTCTGGCGCAAGGAGATCGGGCTTGTCGATGAAAAGAGCCCCTGGAAGCAGATGATGCCACCGGAGCCCCCCGAGGCGTCGAAAGACGACGAGTTCGACCCGGACTACGTCGACGAGGAGATGCTGCAGCGAGCGATCTCGCTGGTGAAGAAGCGGGGCAGTGCCTCTGCTTCCCTCCTGCAGCGCCGTCTTCACGTCGGCTATCCACGTGCCGCGCGCCTGATGGAAGTGATGACAGAGTTAGAGATCATCGGGCCCCCTGTGGGGGGCGGACGCAGGCGGGATGTGCTCATCGGACACGATGATGAGGACGAGGGTTCGTCTGACGTTGCCTCTTGATGAATCTGATCGTCGTTGAGTCCCCAACAACTACCCCCATTGCCACTATCGCCAGCGACCGAGCGACGTTGGGGAAGAGGAGGCGGTGAGTTGACCCAGAAGGCGAGGTTACCGCTCGGTCTTGAGCCCCTCCCACAGCAAGAAGAGCGGGCCGATTCCAGGCCTTCGCCCTCAGAGCGTCATCGTGCCATCGTACACCTGGATTTGGATGCCTTCTACGCCGCCGTGGAGTTGCGGGAGAACCCAAGCCTGACGGGCAAACCGATCTTGGTGGGCGGGCGCCCTGAGAGCAGGGGGGTTGTGGCGACCGCCTCCTACGCGGCGCGGGAGTACGGTGTCCATTCGGCGATGCCCATGGTCCAGGCCGTGCGGCTTTGCCCTCAGGCGGTCGTGCTTCCGCCTCGCTTTGACCTGTACCGAGAGTACTCGCGACGGGTGATGGCGATTCTGCACGAGGCAACCGCCCTGGTCGAGAAGATCAGCATCGACGAGGCTTACCTCGATCTCACGGAACAGATCGACCTGTGGGAGGAGGCGGCGTTGGTCGCGAGGCGGCTGCGACAGCGAGTGCGGGATGAGGTGAGGCTCTCCGCGTCGCTGGGCGTGGCGACCAATAAGCTGGTGGCGAAAGTAGCCTCGGACTACGAGAAACCGGGTGGGCTCACCGTCGTGCGCCCGGGTGAAGAGGCGGCATTCTTGGAGCCCTTGCCGGTGCGGGCTATCTGGGGGATCGGTCCGGTCACTGCGCAAAAGCTGGCAGACATGGGCGTGACCACCGTCGGGGACCTCGCGCAACGGTCCGAGCAGGAATTGGCGGCGCGGTTCGGCGAACACGGCGCGGCGATGGCCCGGCGGGCTCGGGGTATCGACCCACGTCCGGTCGTGAGAGAACACGAACGGAAGTCGGTGAGCCGGGAGACGACGTTCAGCAGGGACCTGCGCGACCTGGAAACGCTGAAGCGCGAGCTCTGGAAGTTGAGCCAGAGCGTGGCGCAGCGGCTGGAGCGGAGTGGCGTAGCGGCGGCGACGATAGCGATCAAGTTGCGCTACGCTGATTTCGAGACACTGACCCGCCAGATGAGCCTGGACGTGCCCACAGATGAGGAGGTGCACATCTACCGAGCGGCACGGGTGCTGCTTGAGCAAGCCTGGGAATCCGGACGACCGGTTCGATTGCTGGGTGTGGCAGGCTCCGATCTGACCCCGCCGACGGGCCAGATGCCGTTGTTTTGAAGGGGAATTGCTGGCTGTAAAGCGTGTGATGATCGCTGCTTCCCGGGCTGGGCGTGTTCATTTCTCCCCGACCCTCCAGGGTAGGCGCCCTTCAATCTCCACCTCCAGCGCGAAGCTGAGGAATGTTCGAATAGCGACGATAGCTCCCAGAATGCCCACGCTGCTAAATGTGGGGCGCACCGCCACGGTGCGGATGATGTCGGCCGCTACCAGGTACTCCAGGCCGAGGAGAACTGCCTGCCCCAGTTGCTCGCGGTAGTCGCGGCACGCGGCGAGGGCCCTCAGTTCCCCA
>CAYMHT010000128.1:0-7555 GCA_964390305.1 uncultured Anaerolineales bacterium | reverse complement strand
AAGCCCCTGGCCCAACTGGCGATCACCCACGGCACCCATCCGCAGATGCCGAGCGTGGTGCTGGAGACCAAATGCGACCAGTGGAAGCGTTTCGTCACCAAGCTGCGCGACGTGTTGGGCGGCCTGCGGGCGAAGAGGGTCGAGGTGCTGGGGCTCTCCTTCTAGCCCGACGCCGACGACATCCGGCGCGCTCCCTCGGTCGAGATCATCACCCTGCTGTGCTACCAGCTGGCGGAGGTCCAAGCCCGCGACCCGGTGGCCATAGAGGACCCCAGGCGCATCCTGGGGGATGGCGTCACCGACTACCAGCACCCCTACCAGGTGGCCGAGGCCGCCGACGCGCTCCTTCTGGTCACCGAGTGGAACGCGTCCAAGCAGCCGAACATGGAGCCCGTCAAGCTGTTGATGTGCCAGCCGGTCCTGCTCCACAGGTGGAACATCCACGACCCGCAGCCTCTACGCGACCTCGGGTTCATCTATTGGGGGATCGGGCGGGGGTATAGCGCTGGCTCGAAGAACGCGGGCTAGGACACAATCGCCAGCCGTGCGGGGTCCTGCAGGCTGCTGTCGGCAGCAGAGCAGTGGTCGGTCCGGCGTCCGGGTTCGCGCAGACGGTGCCGTGCAGCTCCCAGGGCGCGGCTTACCCGGGGCTGGTCAGCGAGGAGCGATGGAGCAGATGAACTCGGCTTGCAGGCTTCTTCCCGGTCTACTCGCTTGCCATCGCCATCCATCACTGGGCCGAGCCTGGCGATAGGCATGAACAGCTCGCCTGCCACCAGAAGTCTCCGCCGGCGAATCCCTCATCGATTCCTGGATGATCTCCCCTACGGTGTTCAGGAGCTTTCTCGCGAGATCCTTACCGTTGAGCGCTCGTCGTGTGGCCGACGTCCCGCTGCCTATTCAGGAGCCCTCAGGCCCCTCCACAGCACAGTGGTCATAGCGCCGAGGACGACGAGTACTGCCAGAGTTACCCAGGGGACCACGGCCCCGCTCAACGAACATGTCACCGTTGCGCCGCCGACAGGAGGGCCGACGGGTGGGGTGGGCCCGCCCGCTACGACAATCTCCCCATCCACCGTTGCCGGTTCAAGAGGCTCCCCGTCGCGCGTGGCCCCTGCTGCCTTGGTCAGCTTGAGCGCCGTGCGGCCAGGCTCCATACCGGTGAAGGTGATGCGGCAGACACGCCCTGTGCCGGTGAAGGGCTCCGCCGGATGGAGGTTGGTGACTGCGTAGTGGACCGTGCCGCTGACCTTGTCGACATCGTTCCTAACAGTCCAATGATGCTCGGCGTCGAACACCTCCCACACCGGCTCCACTTGGGCCGACGGCACGCTCACCACGCCGGGGTCGAAGGATAGATCGAGCTCCAGGCCGTAGTATCCCGCGCCATCGGACAGCACCACGTCAACCGTGACGGCATCTCCCACCTCGATCGCGGCCGACGCCGGGTCGATGTGAATGCTTCCAGCCTTGGCCATGTCGCTGGTGAATCGACCGGCGATGACCGAGTGCGGCTGCGGAGCCGATACCAGCGCTGCCACTACAAGCGCCAATGGTACGAGGCGAAGCAAGCCCTCATGGGCCTCTGTCCAGTGTCGCCAAGTTCTCGTCATCATATCTAGCATAGAGCCTCCAACCGCTACGGTGGCTGGCTCCGCCCTGAGCGCCTGTCGACCAAGCCCGACGAGGCTTGTCGCACCCGGCTTTCGCAGCCGCGATGGGCGACGCGTCTACTGTTTGATGACCAAGGGCAGGAAGTTGGAATGGGCGAGCGGCTCCTCGACGACGATCTCCCCGTCCTGTGTCTGCGCCGGTATCGGCGCCCCGCCCCCCGGGTGGTAGAGCTCCTGGTGCGTGAAGGTGATGGGGCTTGTGCCCGTCGCGATGCCGCGCCAGGTGATAGTAGCCAGCGCCCCGGTGCCCGTCACAGGCTCAGTGGGACGCAATTGCGAGACGGCGTACACCAATTGTCCATTTTCGTTGTCAATCGTCTTCTGTAGCTGCCAGTCTGGGCTCAGGAACCCGCCGGGCTCAACCTTCAGTGCCTCTACTTTCGATGGGTTGAAGGCAAGTCGGACTTCAAACGTGTACAGGTTGGCGACGTCCTCGACAACGACGTCCGTCGTAGTGGCGTTTCCCATTCGGACCTTCTTGGTCGACGGGGCGATCTTGAGCGTCGTGTCGGCCCCGGGGCGCGCTGGCCCCGCTAGGCCGCTGGTCATCAAGCCGATAAGAAGCAAACAGGCGATGCCAACGGGCGTCATCCATCGCAAGATCTTCCTGCAATGCCCCGCGACCTTCTCCTTCCTTGCTTCGCTGGTCATCTAGGTTGCCTCCCAAGACTGAGCATTATCGTTCCTTCCGCTTCCACAAAACGGATGCAAAGATGAGCGCCCCCACGCCGACGATCAGACACCCCAGGGCGACCAGGAGGAGGACGGTCGAGGAGAGCCCGAACAAGCCCGACCGGGACGTCTCGCCCTGGTCTGCTCCCTCGGACGGTGCCTCCGTGGCGGTTGCGGTTGTCTGCTCCCCGCTCTCCACGGTCTGTAATGACGTGGAGGTCCTCGTGGGCGCCTGCTCCGACGTTGGTGTGGCTCTCTCCGTGGGGGTACTCGTGGTGCTGGGCCCATCCTGCGCGGAGGTCGCGGTCACTCCGCCCTCCACTGTTGCCGTCGGTTCCCCCGACACGCCGTCCGGGGTCGGGGTCTGCGTGCGTCCGCCGTTTCCGCTCGCTGTTGCCGTCGCCGTGGGCAGCGGCGTCGAGGTGGGCGGCGCGACGGTGGGTGTGGCAGGTGATGGCGACGACGTAGGGCTCGGGGCCGCCGTCGGCGTCCGCTGCGGCGTCTCTCCGGGCGCTGGCTCCGCAGAGGCGACGATGATCTCGCCATCCTCAACCTCCGCTGGGATCTCAGCGCCCATCGGCGCGGCGAGTATCACGTCGTACAGGTTCACTGGACTGGTGCCCGGCTCCCCTGCGCGCCAGGTGATGGTCGCCAGCACCCCGCCTCCGCTCTGCGGCTCGCTGGGGTTCAGCTGACAGAGGGCGTAGGCTACGCTGCCCCCCTCGTTGTCCACCTCGTTCTGCAGCTTCCAGTCCGTGCTCAGGAAGTCGCCGTCGGCGATCTGTACCCCGGGAGCATCGGGATTGGCGTCCACCACCTCGATCTTCGCCGGGTCGAAGTCGACTTTGAGCTCGAAGCAGAATAGATCGGTCACATCTTCCACGACGATGCTCACGGTCGCGGTCTCCCCTGGTGCCACCTCCACGGCGGGCGGCTCGATGCGCAGGGTCGCGGGGCCCTGCGCCCAACTTGGCTGTCCAGAACACCAGAGCCAGGTGAGAAGTGCCGCGGCCAGGCCGGCTGCGAAAACGCGGCGCGGGCAGCCTTGGTATCGTCTAAGTCTCATACAGCCGAAATCTCATACAATGTATCACTGGAAACCAATAGTCGAGTTCTCACGTTAGGAGGAGGTGGCACCCCACAAGGTGCCACCTCCGTTGTGGCTTGGCCCGCCCGAGCGGTTACTCATCGCCGCGATGAGCGATCGGTGCGACCAGCAGCCGCCAAGGCAAGGCGCAAACAATCTACTCCTACCAGTTGACCGGCCCTTCCTTCCCGTAGTTGCCACCCAGGATCGAGCAGTCCAGGATGTTCACCGTGTTGTCGTCGTTGATGTCCCCGTCGTCGTTGTAGTCGTCTTCTCCATCGCTAAGGCCGAACGTGGCAGCCACCACGGCCGCGTCGCCGGTCCCGATGATGTTGTTCCCCAGTGCGGGGTCTCCGCTAAGGTTGTTGACGTCCCCGCCGAGCAGCTTGACGAAGCCGGCGTCAGCCGTTCCGTCGCCGTTCACCACAAGCTGAACCGGACTCGATCTCTCAGCGGTCAGGTAGAGGCTCATCTCGACGAGCACTTCATAGCTTCCTTCGACAACGTTGTCGATGCTCCACGTGCCATCCGGAAGTGTTGTGTCTGTAAAGCTGAACCCCCCGCCAGGTCCGCCGGTCAGAGTGATTTTTGCCCCTTCGTGGTGAACAGTGTCGCCTCCGGTGACGAAGCGGCCCTGGAGCTCGACCTGGCCCTCGATGGTGCCGCGGCCGTAGACCTCGAGCGTGCCGTCCTGAGCTTGGTAGACCAATTCGCGGCCGTCGAGATCGGAGACGATGACGTTGCTGAACGTTAGATCGCTGATCCCGTCCGCGTCTCCGGCGAAGGTGATCGTTGCCACCTGGGCCTCGCTGACGTCGAGCGTCGTGTCCATCTGTGTCAGGAAGGCACCGAACTCTATCGTGCCCTCGCCCCACTCATTCTGGACAAGGTTGGTGGGGTACCCATCCCACATGGATCCCTTCTGCACGCTATTCACACTGAGGAGGGCGTTATTATAGGCGAGGTCAAACTGCACGCCGTTGAAGCCGGAGCCGCTCATCATCACGTCCACGGTTGTCGTCCCGCTCGTCTCCACCCAGCCGTCGCTCGGCTCGAGCCACAGGCTGGCGGCCTCGAAGTTGACCTTTCCGATGCTGCCGTCCTTTAGGATGATCGTCAAGCCGTCGACGTAGCCGTCGAACCCGTCCCACCCGCTGTCCGTCTGGAGAGTGATCGACTTGAGCTCCTCGCCGCTGTAGTCGTGGTCGTTCGTGCCGTCGCCGTCCCAGTCTACGGACCCTGCAGCTAGATTGGCCAGGGTCTTGTAGTACCCTCCATAGCCTCGTGGCCCGTCGAAGAAGACCAGTTGGTTGGTCCCCGATGCCCCGTCGTCCGTCGACCACAGGTTCCACGCATCATCGGTACCAGACTGGCTGTATCCATCTCCGACGTCGGGCCGGGCGTGGAGTCGGCTGTCGTACCAGGTGCCCGAATTGTCTCCGTCGTTCTCCATCTTGGTGTAGATGCTTAGCCACCAGTCGTCGATACCTGTTTCGTCGAAGTCCTTCTTGGTGTGGTAACTGATCGATTCAAGGTCCCCCACCGTCAGGTCGTGATCTACGCCAAACAGCTCCTCCAGGTTGACTGCCGGGTTCCCACCCGAGGCGTCGTACCACACGTGATAGTTGCTCTTGTCACTTGCCGGACCCTGCCACGCGCTGTCGCCCCACCCGCCCGGGGCGTCGTCTACGCCGCGTGGCGTTTCTTGATCATAAGGGTAGAATAACGCATCCAGCTGTGTATGTCCTACCGTTACGTGCGCCGCCAAGGCCTCCGCGTGTACCTCAACGCTCCCATCTTTGTCCCACGCAGCGTCCGGATAGGTCAGGAATTGCCCGGAAGGTTCCTGCACGCCCCTGATGTATTCCACCGCCCCGGCAATGTTCTCGACGTAGCCAAATGGGTCCACCGCGTGCAGTGCCAGCGCGGCGAAGGCCGTGTTCTGGGTGCTTGCCTTGTCTGTCGCTTCGCTCTCAACCGTCCAACCGTTCTCTGTGCTGCAATCGTCCGTGTTTTCATTGACCGTGATGTTGTCGATCTCCCAGTTGAAACCCAGAGAGGATTCATCATTTCCACTCGTGGCTGCATCAGCAACGAAGCGGAAGCGGACCCAGTAGTCCGAGCCAGAGACGAAGTCCGGTATGGTCATCGACTCCTTGACCTGCTGGTCGTTCTCCACCCAACCCGTGATCCCGTTGCCCGGGTTGTTCCCGTTGGTGTCGTCCGTTGTCGTGTAGCTGCCGGCCAGCGACTCGAAGATGGTGCCATCGGTCGACACGAGGACCTGCCCGTAGTCCCAATCTTCCTCAATGTTCATCCTCATGTCGAAGCTGATTGTGCTGTCGGTGACGTTCTCGAACTTCTTCGTCAGGGTGGTCTCGAAGTAGTTGCCGAACGCGACTTTCCACACATTGCCATCATTGGTGAACTCGGGGATCGGGCCTCTCGTTCCGTACGGCCAGCCGCCCTCGCTCGAGCCGGAGGCAGCATTCAGCTGCATCCCGACCAACGTTTCAGCCAAGTCTGCAGTGGAATCGTCGGTTGCATACACTCCATCCGTCGGGTCCAGGTCTACACCGGTGACAGCTGATGCCCAGACGGCGCCTGCTAGACCGGCGACATCGTACTTCATGGGTTGCTCAACCGTCTCGTTCAAACCTCTCAGCACCTTGCTCATCAACGCATTGCGGATGTTGGTCTCACCAGCCAGGTGTGCGGCAATAGCAGTGGGGGCGAGATCCCAGGGCGATAGGGCAACGATCCCTGAACTCTTTCGACCATCGACTACCGCGTCTCCAAACGCAGCAGCGTCCATGTCGTTGTCCTCACCATAACTGCTGTCAGCGAGCTTGTCCCAGAAGTACGTCTGGACGAAGTCCGAGTAGGTGGAGCCGCCTGTTGCCTGGCTGAGTTCCTCCAAGAACAGCGGGTCGGCCGTGGCAAAGCGAGGATCATTGTCGCTATATTCCCTTGGGTAATTGGGAACTAGGTAATCACCCGTGTCTACGGCGGCGTCAAGGTACGTTGAGTCGCCGGTCTGCTCGTATGCCTTCAGCAGGCCTCTAGCTGACGGTCCCTGTGTGTTGGCCGTGGCACCGCCCCCGGGCGTAAACGGGAACCACCCCGCTGCATCTTGCTGTCCCAGAAGCCAGTCCGCGCCGTCGCGAACGACCGACCCTGACGAAGTTGTTGCGGCCAAGCTTGAGGAACTCAATGCCCCCATTGTCTCAGTTTCTTGCGTGGCCTCCCGTGGGAAAGGCGCCGCTGGATCCCCAGCCAGTGCGCTTTTACGCTCTGGTATGACATCCGTGGCGTTGACATCTGCCACCGGCACCAATGAAAGCGTGAGAAGTGCCGCTATCGTGAAAAGTGCTATCCGCCTCATTTTCTTCCTCCTCTGTCTAGTCTAGTTATGATCCGATCGATCGCTGGTGGTCAGAATGAACCAATTCACTCTCTTGCACCAGACCGATTCTGTGCGCCCCCGGCCCAGACCGCGGGCGCATTTCGCCTTGGACTTCCCTTCTTCTCTTGTATCGATCACCTCCTGAACTAGCACCGATCACACACACAGCGCACCCAGTCACGGTCCCTCCTGCGCTGGCTGGGTGGCACCTTCCTGATGAGTTCACTCGCCGGCCACACATCTTCGGCACGCCTGCCCTGGCGAAGGGGCGTTCTTCTCCATTCATCAAGCTCCGCTCGAACCCGCGTCCTTTATCCCGCCTCCGGGTCGATTACACCGCCGCCGGCACGACTCCCATAACCTGGCGTAGCTGTTGCGCCCGTACGAACGGCTTTGTCAGCATACCCGTCACTACGTTAGCGCCGCCCACTGGTCACCGTTGGTCAGCACTCAAGCTATCAACGACTTCGAACAGCCAGTGCTCCAGGATCCGCTGCCCCTGTCACGAGAGCTCCAGCCAGCCCTACACGCAGGCAAGTGTTGCCTTCGTCTTCACGCTCCTGATCGCAGTCAGATCCCGGCTCAGCACCGTGCCCAACATCGAGGGCAACCGCTCCCCCATCTCCGCCCTCCCCACGCAAGCACTGGCGCCCGCGGCCCCGACCGCCTGGCGCAGCGCCTCATGGTCGTCCATCGTCAGCGCCACAATCGCTGCCT
>CAYMHT010000127.1:0-7597 GCA_964390305.1 uncultured Anaerolineales bacterium | reverse complement strand
AGGGGAGGTTAGCTATGCCATTATACGAATACGAATGTGAAAGCTGTGGCGTGCGCTTCGAACGCCGACAGCACATGGAGGACGAACCGATACGGGTGTGCCCCGAGTGCGGCGGGGAAGTGCACCGCCTGATTCAGCCTGTGGGTATCATCTTCAAAGGATCCGGATTCTACGTGACGGACAACCGGGCCAAGTCGTCCACCGCGACACCGGGAAACGTCAAGGAATCCTCGGATATACCCGAAGTCAGCAAAGAGGGGCCCAAGAGCAGCAGCGATACGTCTTCCACGGATTAACTGATCCACTTCCTGCGTTCAGGAGCCTGAAAGAGCAAGCGGGCGTGGCCGTCGTGGCCACGCCCGCTCTTGGTTTTACCTCTGTGCCGCTAGAGCTGGAACCCCCCGCTCGCACGAACTGCCTTCTCATCATAATCCGTGACGTACGTCAAGAGCTCCAGCTTCAGTTCACGCCACTCTGACGAAGCGAGCGCCTTCCGCAGGCTCCTCAGATCGTCAGTGACGCCGCCTGTGAGGATTTGAGGACTATTCCCGTAAGCCGTGTACCATACATCTGTGGGACGGATCCCCAGCTCCATAAGCCCTGGCGCGAACTCCTCCGTCACGAACGTAAAATACTCGTCCTCCAGCCCGGCCCGAATATTCCAAGACATCAGAAGTTTAATCATTACAGACCCTGACACTAGAACGCCCCTATTCACATCCCAACGAGATCATCACGTGCTCGGCCTGCATCTTCCAGGTTGGCGGGGGCTCAAGCGACAAGAACTCGCTGTACGTTTCGCACGCCTGATCGATATCCCCGCTCTGGGCATACGCATGGCCCAGCGCGTAGTACGCCTCGCGCGAATCCGGAACCAACTCAATGACCTGCAACAGGGTCTCAACTGCCGCGTCGGCGTCCCCCTGCTGCAGATAGACGTTCCCCAACCCGATCAACGCCTCGGGCATGTTCTTCCTCAACCCAAGCGCCGCCTCGAACTCCCCTATCGCCTGCTCCAGAAGCTCAGGATCTGCGGCAGCCGACATCTCCCCGTCGGAGAGCGCCAGCGTCAGATAGGTGGCTCCCAGCTGATAGTGGGTATCCGGATCATCGGGATCGAGTTCCAACGCCGCGCTGAACTCATCCAGGGCGGAGCGAAGATGGTCCAGCTGATAGTAGGTCACCCCCAGGTTGTGATGAGCTGCGGCACTCTCGGGATCGATCTCCAACACCGTGCGGAACGCGTCGACCGCCTTCGATAACTGTCCGGTCCGATTATAGGCTTGCCCCAGCAGAAAATGCGCATCGGCGTCCCGCGGTGCCCGCTCAACTGCAGCTTCGAGATCACGGAGGGCGTTGTCGTATTCTCCCGCCTCCAAGTATGCGCGCCCCGACCTCAAGAGCTCGTCTGTATCTGGGCTCTCGGGATGGCCTGATTCTGTGACCCGCTCGACATCTGCGGGCTCGCCACGTCCCCGACACCCAATAACCGCCATCACCAGCCCGATGACGACGAGACAGGCACAGGTACGCAGACTGCGCTGCGGCCTAGCGACTGAGCTCCAGTACGACAACGTCCGTCTCCTCTGACATCCTCGCCTCGCTCACCGCCAGTGTCTCCTGACCATCGACTTCTTCCATGCCCATCTCCTTGAGGAAGTGGTCAATGGTGTCAAGATCCTCCTGAACGCCAGGGACCTGGTAACGCATCGGAACGACGATATCCGGCTCAAACAGACCGATCACCTCGGAGGCTTGCGTCGACGTGAGACTTCCGCCTCCTCCGACTGGCACCAACAAGACGTCTGCAGGTCCCAGATTCTTCACCTGGGACTGTGTGGGCACGTGTCCCAGTCGCCCCAAATGGCATATCGTTGTGCCCTCGAAATCAAAGGCAAAGACAGTGTTCAACCCCCGCTCCCGGCCCCCTTTGTCATCTGCGAACGTAGAGACCCCGGTGATGAACACCCCGCTGATCTCGTACTCGCCAGGGCCGTCCAGAAGCTTGAAGGGCCCCCGCACGGCATTCAGATAGTCACACTCGCCACCGTGGTGGCTGACCGTGACGATATCGGCTCGAAGTCCGCGAAGCGTGAGCCCAACCTCAGGGGAATAGGGGTCGGTCACGATCACGATTGAGTTCCGCGCATCAAATCGGAAACAGGTCTGACCGTACCAGCTAAGCTCGACCTTCATACGGGACAAAATTATACTGTGAAACGGCTACTCGGGCAACGCAACGGGCTGCAACGCTCGCTCAAGTCGCCCCCACCCCGCCTACGGACGTGACAGCAGGAGCTATGGCTACACGGCAGCATCGTCTGTCCCTCAGAACGAGGGCCACGGTTACCACCATATCGACATCGTCCCCGGTCTCGCTTACGTCTCTCGCCACTCCTGAGCGAGCGCCACCTGAGACGAATACTCGGAGACCTGATGATCGACCTCTGACTCGTGCCATCCCAGGTAGGACGCCATCAGGTCAGCCACGTCCCTGGCTCGGCACAATCCCCCATCGCGCGTCTCGTAGGTCACGTGCGTACGCCGCATCAGGACGTCCGCCAGAGTGAGGGCCATCTCGTGGTGGATCGCATAGGGGACTTCCGCCATCAAATACGGCAGCCCGGGCACAATCCGCTCCGCCAGCGGCGGGTTCGCCTCGGCATACGCCAGGATCCACGCTGCGCCACTGCCGTACGTGCTCAGAAGATGCTCCTCCAGCTCTCCCTCCACGTCACAGGCGAGTGTCCGTCTGCTCTGGGCGCCCTCCAGCCTCTCTCTGGTGCGGCACTCCCCCTCGGTCTCGGAGCCTGGGTCTGCCTTCAGCCTCCCCTGAACCCGATCGACCACCTGTTCAGCCATCAACCGGTGTGTGGTTAGCTTGCCTCCGACAATCGTCATCAAGCCAGAGGAGCTTTCCATCATCTCGTGTTCTCGGGAAACAGCATAGGCGCTGCCCGGGGCCTTGACCAGCGGTCGCAGGCCGGCGAAGGTGCTGATAATGTCGCTCTGCCCGATGTGCGCGTCAGGAAATGTGTGCCGTACGGCATCCAGAAGATAGGCCACATCGTCTGGGGCAGCGGCAGGATTGTCAAGGTCGCCGCTGAAGTCGGTATCCGTGGTGCCGATGAGGGCGAAGTCCCCCCACGGAATGAGGAACACGTGGCGCCCGTCCCACGGCGAATCGAAGACCACGGCATGGGTGCTGCACAGTCTCTCTCGCCGGATGACCAGGTGGGCCCCCTTCGTCGGACGAAGCATCGCCTCGTCCGACATCTGATCCATCGCTCGTACTTGATCCCCCCAGACCCCGGTGGCATTCACCACCACCCTGGCTCGCGCCTCGATCTCCCGCCCGTCCCCTCGATCGACAAGGCGAGCACCAACGACCTGTCCCCTTGCCGTCATCAAGTCAACTGCCTTCACATGATTCGCTATGACTGCACCATGCAGATGAGCAGACCTGGCGGTCGTCACCGTCAGACGTGCATCGTCGACCTGGGCGTCGTAGAAGCGCGCGGCTCCCAGCAGACCTCGTCGCGCGACCGCCGGCTCGCGCTCTGGCACCTCCCAACGGTCAAGCCAGCGATGACGTTGGACGTTGCCGAAGAGGCCCAACGCGTCATACAGGGTCAAACCAAGGCGAAGCTTCCACGGCGCGGGCTTCTGCCCTCGGTACAGGGGATAGAGAAAAGGCAGGGGCCGCACCAGGCGAGGCGCAACTCCCCGCATCACCTGCCGCTCGCGGCATGCCTCGAACACGAGCCTGAACTGATAGTACTCGAGATACCGGATCCCGCCGTGGATCAGCCGGGAGGAGCGCCCGCTCGTGCCGCTGGCGAAATCTTGCTTCTCCACAAGGGCGGTGTACAAGCCCCGCATAGCCGCGTCGCGAGCGATGGCGACACCCGTAATGCCGCCGCCAATGACCAGCACATCGAACTCATCCTCTGCCAGACGATCCAGGTTCTCCTGTCGGGCAGCGACAGAGAACGAGCGCCCTGGAGACGGCTGATCCGCTGCTCGTGCACGCGCAGAATCACGGTCCCGGTCGAACATCGCTCTCTGCCCTGGATGCAGGCTACGACGCGGGCTGTCCCTATCCGAGCAACAGGATACCCGGATTCATCGTCTCATTGGGGTCGAGAGATTCCTTGAGGCTTCGGATCGCCTTGACACCGATCTGACCAATCTCTTTCTCCAGCCACGGTGCGTGATCGCGCCCCACTCCATGGTGATGGGACAGGGTCCCACCGGCACCCAGGATAGCCTCCGTGACGACCTCCTTGATGCCCTCCCACTGAGCCTGTAGCGCCACGGGATCCGCCGTGGGAATCTGACGACCCAAGAACGTGGCGTAGAGCGAAGCGCCCTGCTCGTAGGCGTGCGAGACGTGGGTCATCACAAAGCCCGGGCCGCCGCCGTTGGTCGTGATCGCACCCTTCAGCGCCGAGACCATCGACCGGTAGACAGACATCAGATCCGACCAGTTGGCCGCTGTCTCCAGCGTGTCGACCAGGACGCCATGAGAAAGCAGGATATCGCGCAGGTAAGGTTGAGCATATCGCTCTCGCTTCCAGGATCGCCCGACGGAGCGACCCATCGGCAAGCCCCCGTGGGCACGGCAAACCTCCAGTGCCACCGACCACTGCTGCGGGACCCACTCCCGAGTCCCGTCGAAGCCCAGCAGCATCAACGAGGTCCCTGCACTAGGATCGTATCCTCGCACCTTCAAGTATCGCTCAACGACACGATCAACCAGATAGCGCAGTCCGCCGTGTTCGTGAGCCAGCGCTACAGATGCCGCCGTCTCCGAAGCGTCAGAGAGCCGAATGATGGAGGGGCACACTGATTCACCCTGCATCAGATCGCGGAAGGCAGCCACGCCGTCTTCGAACGCGCGGAACAAGATGCCCCGGTAGTCCTGGACCTGCGGCTGCGGATGGATGCGCATCGTCGCCTCGGTGATCACCCCATAGATCCCTTCGGAGCCCACCATCATCTCGCGAATGCTGGGCCCGGTAGCGGTCGCCGGCACGTCTTTGCTCGCCACGATGCCAGCGGGAGTGACCACTCGGACCGCCTGGGTCATGTCCTCGATCTTACCATAACCGATGGAGGTCTGACCGGCTGCCCGGGTCGCGACCCAACCGCCGAGGGTGGAGAACTGAAAGGACTGTGGGAAATGACCCAGCGTAAAGCCCTTCTCGTTGAGCTGTGCCTCAATCTCCGGGCCTCTCGCCCCAGCCTGAATGTGAGCCGTTCGAGACTCCGCATCAACGGACAGCACCTCGTCCAGCCGGGCCAGGTCGAGCGTTATCGTCGGCCCCCCGTTGCGCGGTGGCTCCACACCCCCCAGGACCGAGCTCCCCCCGCCGAACGGGATGATGGAGACGTCCCGCTCAGCAGCCCAGGTCAGGAGCGACACAACCTCAGCCTCGCCGTCGGGGTAGACGACGGCATCAGGTGGTCTGGGAATGTAACCGGCGCGAACTCGGACCAAATCGCGATAGGACTTCCCGTAGGCGTGCTCGACGCGACTCCGCTTGTCGACACGTACAGACTCATCGTCCAGGAGCCCGCGTAGCGATGACAACATCGGGCCGTCCAGGCGCGATGCTGGCAAGGAGATGTCCTCCAGTGCCACCGGCGACGTTGCCTGATCCACGACATCCTCGGAGAGAGCGAGCCATTCCTGGAGCATTGGCCAGAAGTTGGGCCTCCCCTCCAGCGAATAGGTCTCATCCAACGTGCCCCAGCCCCACCAGCGCAGGTTTTCGATGTCCATGATTGTCAACCCTCTGAACGCAGCGTCACCGAAGTGAAGCCACTGAGTGCGAGCCCGGCCCGTCCCCTCAATCCAGGACTCTACTCGCTCGCAGACCTGGACCGACCTTTCGCGCTATCGTCCGATGATCGGCTGCCCCAGCGTCAGCTACTACCGCTACTCAGATATGAATCGGTTCTCCAAACACACCGTGAGCGGCCTCCATCAGCGCCTCGCTCAGCGTCGGATGAGCATGGACGGTGCGCGCGATCTCTTCTGGGGTCAGCTCCCAGGTGCGCGCCAGCACCAGCTCCGGCAGCAGTTCTGTCACCTCGGGGCCTACGAGGTGCGCCCCAAGAATCTCACCTGTGACCGCGTCAGCCACGATCTTCACGAAGCCCTCTCGCTCACCCAGAGCCAGGGCCTTGCCGTTCGGTCGGAATGGGAACTGCCCCACCTGGACCTCATGCCCGCTCTCGACAGCCTGCGCCTCCGTCACGCCGAAGCTCGCCACCTGTGGCTGGCAGTAGGTACAGCGTGGCACTGCGTCGTAGTCGAGCGACCTGGTCTCCTCTCCGGCGATGGTCTCCACGGCGACGATACCCTGGGCTGAGGCGACGTGGGCCAGTGCCATCTTTCCGGTGACATCGCCGATGGCGTAGACACCGGGCACGTTCGTGCGCATGTGATGGTCCACCACAACGTTCCCGCGGTCGGTCTCCACACCGACGTCCCCGAGCCCGATATTCTCGCTGTTAGGCCGCACCCCAATGGCGATCAAGGCTCGCTCGGCCTCCACCACGTCCGCTCCGTCATCCCCGGTCGCCACAGTGACCCGCACGCCGTCATCCGAAATCTCGATGTCCTGCACGCGCGTCGAGGTCATGACCTTGACACCTCGTCGCTTAAACGCCTTCTCAACCTCCTCGCTCACGTCCTCGTCCTCCAGCGGCACCGCGTGAGGCAGCATCTCGACCACGGTGACCTCGGTGCCATAGGAACTCCAGACGTGAGCGAACTCCATCCCGATCGGGCCGGCGCCAACGACAACCACCGACTCCGGCAAGTCCCGCAGCACGATGGCGCTCCGATACGTGATCACACGCTCGCCGTCGGGCTCGATACCGGGAATCGTCCGCGCGCGTGCTCCTGTCGCGATGATCACGTGGTCGGTCCCGACTGTGCGGGTCCCGCCTTCTTTCAGATCGACCTCAACACTGGTCGGCGACTTCAACACGCCCCGCCCCTCGATCACATCGACGTCGTTCTTTCGCATCAGAAACCCAACACCTTTGACGAGCCGCTCAGAAACCTTGCGACTCCGGTCGACCGCAGCGCAGAAATCCAGTTCCACGTCCGACACTGAGAATCCGAATTCCCTGCCTCGACCCAGGAGGGACACGACCTCAGCGCTGCGCAAGAGCGCCTTCGTTGGGATGCAGCCCCAGTTGAGACAGACGCCGCCCAGGTGTTCTTCCTCAACCAGGGCAACATTCAACCCCAACTGTGCGGCTCGAACGGCGGCCACGTAGCCGCCAGGCCCTGCCCCGATGATCGTGACGTCATACTCAGCCATTCGCAGTCGCTCCTTCACTAAGAGCTTCCCATGTCCTCAGCTGCGGATCACCACGTGCCGGTCGTAGCCGAGATCAGAGGCAGATACTGGGGGAAAGACCGTACAACGGGGAAACTTCGTTTCCAACCCGACGATTCTCGGGGGATGAACACGTTGATGATTCGTTCATTGTGATCGCCGATAGAGTCAAGCATGCAGGAACGGTGATGCCGCAAGGCATGTTACTCCTCCAGGGGGGCCTGTCAAGCGACCCT